>JBMOMO010000102.1:12177-20362 GCA_049324135.1 Chloroflexota bacterium | reverse complement strand
GCCGGTAATAAGCGGCAAGCAACTCTAAATCCAACACATTAATCGTACCGTCGTTGTTCAAATCGGCCGCCGAGGGCAGGGCGGTGTTGTAACTCATGCCGATGGTCATCGCGTCGAACTGGTCGATTACGCCGTTCCCATCGATGTCGCCCGCTGGCAGGGTGACCGTGGACAGGTTAAGGACGCCCCCGTCTGCCAGCGAGATGGTACCCTGCGCCGTGAGATACCCCTCCGCATTGGCAACAATCGTGTAATTTCCCGCCAGCGCAGTGAAAGAGAAAGTGCCGTCGGCATTGACCGGGACCGAGTTCACGAGGGCGGCATTGTCATACAAGTTGACCGTTGCAGGTTTGTACGCGATCACCCTTCCATTTACCACCGGCGACGTTCCGGGACTTGTCCCGTTGATGACCAGGGTAGAAGGCACGGACGGAATCGCTGTCAATTGGTTGTCGCCAGTGGACACGCGGGTCTGGCAATCTACGACCGCCTGCCCGGCCATCAATCCCTTCAAGTAAAACGTGAATGCAACCCCATCTGTCATTGCCCGGTTGCCGCGACTGCCCGCAATGGCAACAATGAAATTCCCGCCTTGGGGCCCGTTGATGGCCGAAGCAGGATCGGGACCGAACAGGTCCGCGATGGTGATATTGCTGATCTCCAGCAGGGCAGGATCTACACTGCACGTAAATTCTGCGCTGGTCAAACCGGAGGCAGGCACGTTGTTCAAGCGGACGCTGACCAGCGCCGTCTCGCCGACGTTAATCGTGGATGGCTCGACGATAATCGAAGTAGAGAGTTCATTCGCGAACGGTCGCGTCAGGATGATGCTATAAGAACCGCTTCCATGCTGCGGCTGGACCTGGATAAAATAGTTCCCGGCTGGTTGTGTGCTGTTCAGTACACCGGAAGCGCGCGTGATCTCGTTGCCACTCGAATCCATGAGGATCAACAATGGCGACAGGTCGCCGGAGGTCGGGTTGACCGTCACGGTGAACGCGCTCGATTCGGTCAATTGCAGGGACCAGCGTTCATAGCGGTACGCATCCACATTGCCTGCGTAGAGCGTGTCCCAGGCCAGCAACTCGCGCTGAACGATCTGCGTATCGAAAGCGTTCAAGATGGGCTGGAAAGACCCCAGGCTTTGGCCGTTCTTGTTGAAGGTGGTCCTATTTTTCTTTACTTCATACTTGACCAACCAACCTGCCAGGGTAGCGCCAACCATATTCGGGCGAATAGCAAAATGCAGGTGCGGGCCAGGCCAGATGTTCCCGACGCATACCTGCCCCAGGGCGTTGTTATCAATGATCGCCAGGCGTTGGTTCTGGGCGACAGCCTGCCCTACCTGCACCTGGATATTCCCGAGGTGGTAATACTCCGTCGCCCAGCCGTTGACGTGGCTGATCTTGATGTGACAGGTAGATACTTCGGTCACGGTCCCACTCGCAGCGGCCGTCACCCAGGCATTCGAGGTATCTTCCCCGATCTTCATGCCGACGTGCGGGGCAAAATCCACCGCGCCGCCCATCTTATAGTTATGCGGGCTGGACGAGAGGCGCTTGGCGCCGTTGTCGATGCCGTCCATCGCGATCCAAGCCAACCCGCGCTCCCAGGGCAATTGGAACATGTCCACAGGCGGGAGGGTCAGCGCGTGTACTTTCGATGGGAGGAATCCCGCCAGAAAAACGAACAAGAGGATAGCGCGAGAAAGGAATTTATGCTTTAGCATCGCATTTTCCTGTTTCCTGATCAGAATGGCGATAAACGAGAATCTCTACCAAGAACTTGAGGATGGTTTGCGCAAGAAAATGACAGCAACGATCACGCCGGCCACACTGGCGCCGATCACCAACAAGATGACCAGCCAGAAGGGAATTCCCACCGTAGCGGGGGAAGCGGGCCCAGGCTCAGGGGCGAGCGGAAGAGGCGTCCCGCCAGAAACGGCGGGAGCGGCTTCGGGGTTGCCAACTTCCTTGTCAATCGCCAAAGCCACAGTTTTCTCGCCGACGGTCACATTCGGAAGGGGCGCAGCGAACCCATCTGCATTGCGGACAGCCAGCGCGGCGCTTTCGAGCGTCAGGTCCGTCTGGCATCCGCCCAGGGACAGGAAACGCACCTCGGCGATGACGCCGCCAGCCGCCTGGGGCGCGGTGCTGGCAAAGGTCGCATCCACCAGGCCCGGGGTCTGCGGGAGCGCCAAGCCGTTCATCCCCGGAATGGGGCTGGTTGCGCCAACCGGCTGCAAGCAGGCTGGATCGTAACGGATCTGGAAAGTAAACCCCTGAATCTGCGTACCTGAGAGGGCATTGACGGTGACAATAACAGTTTCGTTGGTCTTGTAGGAGGTCGCGCTGGCCGATAGCCAGACGGTCTCAGCAGACTGGGCGGCAACAGCAGGGACAAGAATAACAGCAATAAGAACAGCCAGGACAACGGACAAGATCGGTTTCATTAATAGAGGCTCCTTGAAAGGGGCGCGCCGTTACAGCGCGCCCCTGAATGTTCGCGCCTTATTACCAGGCCAGCGCGCCAGATTGGTGATAGTTGGCGGCAAGCAGTTCGAGGTCAAGGACGTTGATCGTGCCGTCGTCGTTCAGGTCGGCGGCGGTAGGCAGGTAGCCGTTGTAATTCATACCGATGGTCAGGGCGTCGTACTGGTCGATCACGTCGTTGCCATCGATATCGCCGGCTAGCAAGGTAACCGTTGGCATGGTGGTGGTATTCCCGCTGGTGATCACGGCAGCGCCCTGCGCATCCAGGTAGCCCTCCGCCGCGGCAATCGCCGTGTAGGTACCTTCGGAAGCCGGCAGGCTGAAGGTGCCGTCCTCGTTGGCGACGACAGATGTAACCAGGACAGCGCCAACGTCATACAGACCGACCGTCACCGGTTTATACGCCAGGACAGTGCCAGCCAGCGTGCCTTCTGGAACAGCAACGGACAATGTCGCGGAGGCGGGCTGGAGTTCTGTGAGGGTATTGTCCCCGGTTGAGATGCGCGCCGTACAAGCGATGGTCGTCTCACCCAACTGCAAGCCTGTGGCAGTGAACGTAAAGACCGGCCCGCTGGCCGTAGCCTTTTGGCCGTTGCTGCCCGCCAACGCGACAATGAACATGCCGCTGGCAGGGCCGCTCACGGCCATAGCCGAATCCGTACCGAACAACCCCGCATCGGTAATGGCGCTGACTTCGATAAGGGTCGCATCGTAGGTACAGGTGAATTCGACGCTGGCGAGGCCTCCCTCGGGCAGGTCGGTCAAGCCAACCGTGACGAGCGAAGTTTCATCTACAGCGATGCTGGACGGGTTGACGCTCACGGAAGCGGACGTCCCAGCCGGCGTCTGGGCCTGCCGGATCGTCATTTCGTAGTCGCCGCTGCCCGATTGAGGCTGGATCAAAATAAAGTAAACGCCTGCCAGTTGGGAGGTAGTAAGCGAGCCAGCCAGCGAGGCGAGCGGATTCCCGCTTGCATCGAGCAGGGTAACCAGGGGCACAAGGTCGCCCGACGTTGGGGTCGTGGTGACGACAAAGTCGTTTGCCTCCGACAGCAACAAAGGCCATTTCTCGTAGCGCGTTGCGTCGACTGCGCCTTCATAAATGGCATTCCAATAGGTAAGGTCGCGGAGAATGACATCTGCATCGACCGCAGGTTGCGCATGCACCGGCTGGCCTGCGCTGAACAGACTGAACATCAATACAACCAGGGTCAAAGCCTGGAAAAGGGGTTTGAACTTCATCAGGTATATCTCCTTTCAAGCAAATGGATGGAAAGAGGGTTTCAACTCGACGTTTGTTTGTTATCGTCCATTTCACCTCCGCGGACAGGATTCCCTGAAAGGGAAAAATTGCGCAACCTTTCCCGTTCATCCAACAGTCTTTTGCATTATAGGGCGAGGAGTAGCGCAGAAACGTTACAGCAAGGTTACTGGAAGATTACAATATGATTGCGGAAACGGAGACGCCACACCAAATGGGTATCAGGAAAACCAGGAAGGAAAACAGGGATCAAATCGCCCCTAATCCCCCGAGCGCGCCAAAACGAACGGCCTAACCTACCGCCCTAAAGATGACGCCCATCCAGGCGAGCAAGACCGGCCTGCCCGGCCATTTCGACCGCCGCCGCGTATTCCCCAGGCGTAAGGCAGCGGTTCAATTCCGGGAAGCGCCCGGCATGGTAGGAAGGATAGTACTGGTTCATCAAGTTGAGATACGTGTTCGGGGAGATTTCGTCCGCCAGGAAGCGCACCGTCTGGCGCGTCCCGGCCAGGTTGTGGGGCAGCACCAACAGGCGCACCAGCAAGCCGCGCACCGCCAGACCGCGCTCGTCCAGTTGCAGGTCCCCTACCTGGCGGTGCATGGCCTTGACAGCCGCGCGATTGACGCGCGGATAGTCCTTGACGCGCGAATACTTATCAGCCAGGGCGCTGCTGGCGTATTTCATGTCGGGCATGTAGATGTCTACCACGCCATCCAGCAGGTCGAGCGTCTCCAGCGCGTCATACCCGCCGGTATTGTAGACCAGCGGCAGGCGCAGCTCATTCCGCGCCGCCAGCGCCAACGCATCCAGGACCTGCGCGACCACGTGGCTGGGCGAGACCAGGTTGATGTTGTGGCAGCCCGCCCGCTGCAAATGCAGCATGATGGCTGCCAGTTCTTCGGGCGTCACTTCCTGCCCGGCGTCCGCCTGGCTGATGGCATGGTTCTGGCAGAACTGGCAATGCAGGTTGCAGCGCGCAAAGAACACCGTCCCGGAACCGTTCCAGCCGCGCAGCGGAACTTCCTCGCCGAAGTGGGGCGCGTAACTGCTGACCCTGGCGCGGGGGCCGGTCTTGCAGACGCCGCGCTCGCCAGCCAGCCGGTTGGAACCGCAGGCGCGCGGGCAAAGGTCACACCTTTCCAGGCGCGCGCGGGCCTGCTCGGCGCGCCGCACCAATTCAGCCTGCGAGAGTTGCAAGTAGGCCGGGGCAAAGGTCATCCCGCCTCCACATGGCAAGGGAGCAGGCCTGCTTCCGTCACGATCCAGTCCATGGGCGCATCGAATTCTCCATGCGGAAGGTCGTCCAACAGCAGCGCGGCATAGACGACTCCCAGGCTCACCCCTTCGAAATCCTGCAAGAAACGGTCAAAGTATCCGCCCCCATAGCCCAGCCGCCAGCCGCGCCGGTCGTAAGCCAGGCCTGGCGTCAATACCAGTTGCACTTCGGCCGGCGGGACCTCCGGCAGATCGGCGGCCGGTTCCAGCATCCCAAATTCATGACGCGCCAGGCGCTGCGGATCGTACACGTGCAAGGCCATACGATAGTTTTCTTGCGGCAGGATACGCGGCGCCAGCCAACGCTTCCCAGGGTAGCGAGTCAAGAGAGCGGTCAAATCCACTTCGCCGCGCATCGGCAGGTAGGTCAGGAGCACGCTCGCGCGTTGGAAGATACGCCAGGTCTCGATATGGGCGCAGATGGCCGCGCTGGCCTGCATCCGCGCCTGCTCACCCAGCGCCCTGCGCGTCTCCCGGCATTGCTGGCGGAGTCGTTGTTTCAGGTCCGAAACGGCGTCGGTCATAGGACAATTATACTCACGGCTGCCTCCTGCCAGGCGACGCCCCGCGCCTCCCCCGTCTCGCCGAGCAGCCTGGGCAACTGCGCCTGGAAGTCCATTACGCTCCCCGACGTGAAGAAGCGGACTGCGCCGCGCCCTCCCGCCGGACGCTTCGATCCGCCCGCCTCCAGCAGACGTTGGGCCTGCTTCGCCACCGCCGGGGCCGGGTCTATCACCCGGACATTTTCTCCCACCATCGCCTCGATCAACGGGATCACGAACGGGTAGTGGGTGCAGCCCAACACAACGGTATCGATGCCCCGTTCCAGCATGGGGCGCAGCGCGGAGTCCAGGATGGCGCGCGTGGTTGGCCCGTCCAGGTCGCCGCGCTCGATCTGCCCCACCAGCCCCGGGCAGGTATCCTGCAAGACCGTCACGCCGTTGGCAAAGCGCTCCACCACCGAAGCGTACAGCGCGCCCTGGAAGGTGGCCGGGGTAGCCAGCACGCCCACCACGCCGCTGCGGGTCTGCTCGGCCGCCGGTTTGACGGCCGGCTCCATGCCCACAAAAGGCGTGTGCGGGAATTTTTCTCTCAGATAGTGCAGCGCCGCCGCCGAGGCCGTGTTGCAGGCCACCACAACCAGTTTGGCGTCCTGGTCGAGCAGGAAGCGCGTGATAGCCTCCGAGAAATCGCGCACCTGCTGCAAGGAGCGCGGCCCGTACGGCGCGTGTCCCTGGTCGGCAAAGTAGACGACGCGCTCCTCGGGCGTCAAGCGCCGCATGGCGCGCAACACCGACAACCCGCCTACGCCGGAGTCGAAGACGCCGATGGGTTGATTTTGCAAGGACATTGGGAATCCGTATCCGTCCGTGAAATCGGTCAAACGTATGTACCCAGGTGAGCCTGGTCGCCTCGCGCCGCCTCCACAAACGCGCGGAACAGGTTGCGCGTCGACTGCTGGTCGGTCAGCCATTCGGGGTGCCACTGCACCGCCAGCGCGAAGGGATGGCCGGGCAGTTCCACCGCTTCGACCAACCCATCTGGCGCGTGACTGGTTACACGCAAGCCGGGCGCGACATCTTTCACGCCCTGGTGATGCAGGCTGTTGACGCGCAAGACCGGCTCGCCGGAAATGTCCGCCAGGCGCGTCCCCGCTTCCAGGCGGACCTCATGCACCAGCGCCGTGCGTAAATTGCCGGGATAATCATGGTCGAGCGCGTTTGGAAATTGGTCGCGGAGGTGCGTGTACAACGTCCCGCCCAGGGCCACGTTGACGAGTTGGATGCCGCGGCAGATGCCGAGCAGCGGTTTGCCGTCCGCGACCGCAGCGCGGAACAGGCTCAGTTCAACGGAATCCCGCAGCGGGTCCACGCCGTAGACGCGCGGGTGGGGCTGGCCGTCGAACAGGTCCGGTTCCAGGTCCGCGCCGCCGGAAAGGAGGATGCCGTCCAGCCGCGCGTAGAGGGACTCCCAGCCGGCCTCCGCCAACATGGAGGGGATCAGCACCGGCGCGCCGCCAGCCTGCAACACGGCGCGGGCGTAGGACTGCAAGACCATGACCGACGGCAGGTCGTCCTCGTTCTTGCTCTGGTTGGTGGTGATACCGATCAGGGGTTGCATACCAGCCTCGTTTAGAAAAGAACCCCAAAGGCCTGGAACCTTTGGGGCTGGATGTCGACGCTGAAACCTAGTCGAACTTTTGTTTGAGGCGAGCGGACTTGCCCGTGCGCTGGCGCATAAAGTACAACTGCGCCCGGCGCACCCGCGAATGGCGCTCGACCACTACCTTGTCCAGGCGGGGGGAACGCAGCAGGAAGGTGCGCTCCACGCCGATGCCGTTGCTGGCAACCCGGCGCACGGTGAAGTTGGAATTGTTGCCGCCCTTGCGCAGGCGGATGATAGTGCCCTTGAATTCCTGGATACGCTCACGGTCGCCTTCTTTGATCTTGACGTGCACGCTCACCATGTCGCCAGGGCGAAGTTGTGGAATATTTGCATTCGCCGAGGCTTCCACGGCCTTCAAAATCTGGTCTGTCATGTCGTTCGTCCTTACACAAAAGATTTGGTTGGTATGATAACGCGAGGGCGGATTATAGCACGCCTTTCGGTATCGCACAAGTTTTTTTTCGCCTTTTCAGCGATATTTCCTCACAGCCAGCACGGCGTTATGCCCGCCAAAGCCAAAGGCGTTGCTGATCGCCAGGTCTACTTTCTTCTCGCGCGCATGGTTGGGGATGTAATCCAGGTCGCAATCGGGGTCGGGGGTCTCATAATGGATGGTGGGCGGCAAGATGCCCTCGCGCACGACCTGCACGCAGAAGATGGCTTCCAGCGCGCCGGTGGCGCCCATCATGTGCCCGGTCATGGACTTGGTGGAGGAGACGGGGATGCGATAGGCCAATGCCCCAAAGGCGCCCTTGATGGCCTTCGTTTCGGAGACATCGTTCAACGAGGTCGCCGTGCCATGCGCATTGATGTAGCCCACTTCTTCCAGGTTGGCCTCCGCCATTGCCAGCGCCTGCCGGATGGCCGCCGCGCCGCCCGCGCCGTTCTCGTGCGGGGCGGTGACGTGGAACGCATCTGCCGTAGCGCCGTAGCCGGCCAACTCCGCCAGGATGGCTGCGCCGCGCGCCCGGGCGTGACCCTCGCGTTCCA
>JBMOMO010000102.1:0-12077 GCA_049324135.1 Chloroflexota bacterium | reverse complement strand
TGGCGTTGGCTTCCGTTATCTCCAGGCCGGAAGCCGCCAGCGCCTGGCGCACAGCAGCCGTGGACAACTGCTCGAAACGGTCGCGCCGCCGCGCTTCGCGCGCCTCCATGTAATTTTCGGGGATGAAACCTTTGACCTCGCAGGCGATCTTAACCTGCAAATCGGCCGGGTCGAACAGGGTGATCGGCCCCACGCCGGAAACCCCATTGATCACATTTTGCCAGGATTCGGGGACGTCCAGGCCCAGGGGGTTGACCGTCCCCATCCCGGTAATCACAACGCGCTCCTGCATCTTGCCTCCTTTGGCTGATAAGAGAATGTTCTATAAATCAAGGCCTACCACAGATCCCCAAAGGGGACGCTGTAAACATAGATGAATATTGATCTTTGATGAAAAGACCGATTGAGGTTCCCAGGCATTCTGTAAAACCCCTGACGCGCCCGCGCGTCACGCGACAGACCAGGATTACCTGCCGCCGCTTACGGGCGGGAACATGGCAATTTCGGCTTGCGGTGGGATGATGGTCTCGTCGAAGGCAAATTCGCGGTTTATGGCAATAACGACCGTATCCATGGATGGGGCCAGGCCAGGATACGCGCGTACCAGGCGGGCTTTCAAATCCTGCACGGTGGCGTCGTCCGGCATGTCCAGGTTAAGGGATTTCATCCCGGCGCGGTCGCGCAAGGTGGCAAAAAATAAAACAGTAATTTGGTTCATATTGTTATTCATTCACCACATCGCCGCTGCGGCCGCCGCGTTTTTCGACCAGGCGGATGTTCTGGATGCGCATGGTCTTCTCGACGGCCTTGGCCATGTCGTAGACCGTGAGCGCGGCAACAGAGACGGCGGTGAGGGCTTCCATTTCCACACCGGTCTTGCCGACCGTCCTGGCAACAGCGGTGATGCGCACGCCGGGGAGCGTCTCGTCGAGCGCCAGGGACACGTCCACCTGGGTGAGAGGTAAAGGATGACATAACGGGATCAGGTCCGAGGTCCGTTTTGAAGCGCTGACGCCGGCGATCTGGGCAACGGTCAAGACGTCGCCTTTTTTCATTTGTCCGGCGCGGATCAGTTCCAGCGTCTCCCTGCGCATGTGGACTTCGCCTTTTGCGGCGGCGACGCGCTCGGTGTCGGGCTTGCCGCCTACGTCCACCATGCGGGCGCGGCCGGTTTCGTCGAGATGGGTCAGTTTGGGTTCGGGCATGAACAAATTATAACGCAGGCTTGCCGGTGCTGTTATAATCAGCCCGCTATGAGCGGAATTCTCGGACACCAGACCAGCGGTTACACGGTGCAGATCCCGGTCTACGAGGGACCGTTGGACCTGCTGCTGGACCTGATCGAACGCGCCGAACTGGACATCACGGCGGTTTCGCTGGCGGCGGTGACGGACCAGTACCTGGCCTATTTGCACCGACTGGAGCAGGCGCGCGCGGACGAGATTTCGGCCTTCCTGGTGATCGCCGCCAAACTGATCCAGATCAAGTCGGAGGCTTTGCTGCCCAGGCCGCCCGCGCGCGAACCGGGCGAGGAGGAGGTTGGGGTTTCGCTGGTGGAGCAATTGCGCCTGTACAAGCGCTTCAAGGAAATCGCCGGCCTGCTGCAAGAACGCGAAGCGAAGGGACTGCGCACCTACCTGCGGCTGGCGCCCCCGCCTAAAATCGAAGGGAAACTCGACCTGTCGAACATCACGCTGGGCGACCTGCTGGAGGCGGCGCAGGCGATCTACGCCAAAGAGCAAGAGAAACTTTCGCTGGGGACGGTGATTGCGGCGCCAAAAGTGACCATCCGCGAGAAGATCGAGTTGATCTCCCAGACGCTCTCTGACCGGGAACGCGCCCAGTTCAAGGAACTGCTCGGCGACCACCCCACGCGCATCGAGATCGTGGTGACGTTCCTGGCGCTGCTGGAACTGGTCAAACGCTACCGCGTGTCCACCCGGCAGGAGGGGTTGTTCAGCGACATCCAGATCGAGCGCATGGAAGATTGGGACGCCGGGGAAGAGATCGAGATCGAGTTCGAGTAGGCCAGGTCATCCGCGAATTTGCGCGAATTTACGCGAAAAATCGGGGAAAATTCGCGCAAAAAGCAGCGCCAGCGCCGCGCCGCCGGAATCGATCAGCACATCCCAGGGGGAGGGATGGCGACCAGGCGTGAAGGATTGGTGGAATTCATCCAACGCGGAGTAAAGCACGGCCAACAGGAAAGCCGCAAGATACCGCTTGCGCCTGCTCGGGGCCGGTTCCGGCCGGAAGTCGGGGCGCAAGCCGTACGCATACGACAACGCCAGCAGGCCGTAGCCCAGCGCATGGCCGCCCTTCTTGACCAGACGGTCGGCCCAGTCGAAATCGGGCAACTCGTTGGACGGGATGGATGAAAAAACGAAAATGGCCGCCATGAGCATCACGGCGGGCAGCCAGCGGATCATATTCTTTTGCAAGGTTGGGATTCTCCCTGTTTTCTAGCACAGGTGACGGTCACTTGCGAAGTAACCGTCACCACTCGAATCCTGCTTTATAGATCTTCCAGGCGGATACTTACGTTTATCTTGCCATTGCCCAGGTCAACGCCCTGCACAACGACGGCCTGGCCGCTTTCGTGTCCCTCCCAGACAATGCTGAAGGTGGTGTCGTTGATGACGGTGGTGATCTCGCGCTCCTCGTAACCCGCTTCCGCAAACGCATCGCGGTAGAAAGCGACAACATCGCCCAGCCCCATAGAAGTTTGGAACATGGTCACGCCGCCAACGTCTTTCAGGTCGCTGTAATCCGGCGGCAGGGGGAACTCGGACGATACCGCACCGCCGCCGGACTCCCCGACAGGCGCCTCCCCAGCGGGCGGATTCGACTCCGTACCGGCGCTCTCCCCGCCCCCGCCAAGCAGGCTGCAGGCCAGCGAGGCCAGCAACAGGACGGCCAAAAAAGAAACCAACTGCATTCGTTTCATGTCTCTCCTCCGAGAAAAAGATTTTATCCTTTCCAGTATAATTGATTTGCCTGAGAGGTACAATTAGCCTGATGCTCCTACGCCAACGCTTGGTCGCCTTACTCCACAGCGACAAATCCCCCATCCTTTTCTTGTTGACCGTCAACCTGGTCGCCGGACTGCTGACCTTCCGGGATTACGGATTCTCGCTGGACGAGCCGCTGTATTATGACTACGCCGAATCCATCGGTTATGCCTACTCGCCCGCGGAATGGTTCAGCGGCGACTTCGACCTGATCCACGCTTACGGGGCCAGCCCCGCCGACCACGCCAACCGCGGCCCGGCCTACCTGCTGCTGGCGCGCTTCCCGGCGCAGGCGCTCCAAAGCCTGGGCGTGGACAAGGCTTCGGCCTGGCACCTGGTCAACTTCCTGGCCTTCCAGGTCGGGGTGTATTTTTTCTATCGTTTCTGCCTGCGCTGGATGCAGCCGCTGGCAGCCCTGGCCGCGACCGCCTTCCTGTCCAGCCAGCCGGTGCTGTGGGAACACGCCTTCATCAACCCGAAAGACCCGCCCTTCCTGGCCTTCTTCCTGGCGACGCTCGAACTGGGATTCCGCATGTCGGAGCGGCTGGCAAGCCCACGTCCCGGCGAGACCGGCTGGCAGACGCTGCGGGTCGTCCTCCTGCCGGCCATCCTGCTGGGACTGACGACCAACCTGCGCGTGCTGGGTCCGCTGGCGGCGGCGCTGACGGGAGTGTACTTCCTCACGCTGAAAAGGCCGAAACGCATCCTGTGGTTCATCCCTTATGGTTTGATCGCTTACCTGGTCATGGTAACGACCTGGCCCTACCTGTGGGAAGACCCGCTCGGCAAGTTCATCGAAGTCGTGCGCTTCATGTCCTACAACCCGACCACCTTGCGGGTATATTTTTACGGCAGCATGTACCCGGCCAACGAACTGCCGCTGCGCTACCTGCCCGCCATGCTGCTCTTCACGCTGACCGAACCGGTCTGGCTGCTGGCGGGGCTGGGATTGGTTGTTGCCGTCACCAGGATCGCCCGCAAAAGCCTGGACTGGAAGACGCTGCTGCCTACCCTGGGCTGGTTCATCATTCCCTTTATCTATGTCTTGCTGCGCCGCCCGCCCATGTACGACGGCTTCCGGCACTTCCTGTTCATCGTCCCGCCGCTGTTCGTGTTGGCAGGCATCGCCCTCCAGGCCGCCTTCCAATGGGCGCGGCGCGCCTGGCTGCAAGGCATCCTGCTGCTGGCCGTCCTCCTGCCGGGCGTCATCCCCTCCATCGCCCTGCACCCGTACGAGTATACTTACTATAACCAGTTCGTGGGCGGCACAGGGCAGGCCGCCTACCGGTTCGAAACCGACTACTGGCTGACCTGCTACAAGGAGGCGGTTGCCGAACTGGAGCCCTTCGCCGGGGAGGGCGTGAACCTGTACGTCCAACGCGAGTTCTACATCGCCGCCTACTATGCCCCACCCACTATTACTGTGCTGGACCGCGACCTGGCGCGCAAAGCCGTCCAGCCGGGCGACTACCTGCTGATGAACGCGCGCGCCAATCCATCCTTACAGCGCTTCCGCGACCCGCGCCAGACCGTCCTGCGCGTGGGGCGCGACGGCGCCCTCTTCTGTGTGACGCAAAGACAATGAACCCTACCCACCGCGAACGATTACGAACCTGCCTGGAGGGCGGTCAGCCCGACCGACCGCCTGTGGCGCTCTGGCGGCATTTTCCTGTGGACGACCAGTCGCCCGAAACGTTGGCCGCCGCAACCCTGCACTTCCAATCCACCTACGATTTCGACCTGGTCAAGGTGACGCCGGCTTCGTCCTTCTGCCTGCGTGACTGGGGCGTGGAGGACGCCTGGATGGGCGACACCGAGGGGACTCGCCGCTACACCAAGCGTGTGATCCAGCAGCCGCAGGACTGGGAGAGACTGCCCGCGCTCGACCCCTCTGCCCCGCACCTGGCCGGACAATTGGCCTGCCTGCGTCTCATCAAGCAGGGACTCGCCCCCGAGACGCCCGTCATCCAGACCGTCTTCAGCCCGCTGGCGCAAGCCAAGAACCTGGCCGGGAACGAGACCCTGCTGGCGCACCTGCGCCTGCACCCCGAAGCCGTCCTGCGGGGGCTGGAAACGATCGCCCGCACCGCGCGGCGCTTCGTGGAAGCGGCGCTCGAAACCGGCATCGACGGCATCTTCTACGCCGTCCAGCACGCGCAAGCCGCCCTTCTCTCGCTCGAGGAGTACAAGACCTTCGGCCTGCCGTTCGACCGCCAGGTGGTCGAGCCTGCCAAATCGCACTGGTTGAACATGCTGCACCTGCACGGGCGCGATGTCCACTTCTCGCTTCTTTCCTCTTTCCACTTTCCGATTGTGAATTGGCACGACCGCGAGACGCCGCCGTCGCTGGCGGAGGCGCTCCAGACTTCCGAAGTCGCGAAGACTTCGGAAGTCTCAGCCGGTTTCACGGTATGCGGCGGGCTGGGACGGGATACGCTGGTGTACCGGGAGCAGGCCGAGGTGCAGGAAGAGGCGCGCGAAGCCATCCAGCAGACGGGCGGGCGGCGCTTCATCCTGTCGACCGGCTGCGTGACGCCGGTGATCGCGCCGCACGGCAACCTGCTGGCGGCGCGGCGGAGCGTGGAGGCGGGGGTGAGGTCGAAATGAGCCTGCGCGTCATCACCGGGCTGGCCAAAGGCCGCAAGTTGAAGGCGGTACCGGGCGATACCACGCGCCCGATCACCGACCGCGCCAAGGAGGCGCTGTTCGACATCCTGGCCGGCGACGTGGCCGGCTCGTCCTGGTGGGACCTGTTCGGCGGGACGGGCGCGGTGGGCATCGAGGCGCTCAGCCGCGGGGCGGCGTTCGCACGTTTCAGCGACCTGCACCGCGCGCCGGTGGAAACCATCAAATGGAACCTGGAGCATTGCAGGCTGGCGGCCAACGCGGAGGTGCGGCGCGGCGACGCCTTTGCCATGCTGGCGGCGGACCCCGACCGGCCGTTCGATTTCATCTACATCGCGCCGCCGCAGTACCAGTTGATGTGGTCGCGGGCGTTGGCGTTACTGGACGAGAACCCCGGCTGGCTGGCGGCGGATGGACTGGCAATCGCGCAGATCGCGCCGCGCGAGTACCAGGCGCTGCCGTTGGGCAACCTCGAACAGATCGAGGAGCGCAAGTACGGGAATACGCTGCTGGTGTTCTACCAGAGGAAGTAATCCGCAGATGACACAGATGACGCAGATTTTTAGCAGATCGAGGAGCGCAAGTACGGGAATACGCTGCTGGTGTTCTACCAGAGGAAACAATCGTGATGTCATTGCGAACGAGCGTTGTTTGCGAGTGAAGCAATCTCCGACAGGTTGGTGCGTCTCCTAAACAGGAGATTGCTTCACTTCGTTCGCAATGACATAAGAGGAGACTTGTTATGGAAATCAAACTCATCAAGATCGAAAAGCCGGAGCCGATCAATTTCATCCTCGGCCAGTCGCATTTCATCAAGACGGTGGAAGACATCCATGAGGCGCTGGTGGGCAGCGCGCCGGGCATCAAGTTCGGGCTGGCGTTCTGCGAGGCTTCGGGCGACTGCCTGGTGCGCTGGAGCGGCACGGACGAGGCCATGCTCGACCTGGCGCGCAAGAACGCGCAGGCCATCGGGGCGGGGCATTCGTTCATCCTGTTCCTGGGGGAGGGCTTCTACCCGATCAACGCGCTGAACGCCGTCAAGAATGTACCGGAAGTGGCGCGCGTGTTCTGCGCCACCGCCAACCCGACCGAGGTGATCGTGGCCGAAAGCGAGCAGGGACGCGGCATCCTGGGCGTGATCGACGGTTTCTCGCCCAAGGGCGTGGAGGACGAGCAGGGCATCGCCTGGCGCAAGGGTTTCCTGCGCATGATCGGGTACAAGGCGTAGGGGCGGGTCAGGGCTTTCTTGAAATCGCAACACCCTCAACGCGAAAGCCGCGAAAAGAGCGAATAACGCAAATTTCTGGTTCTCTTTTGCGCTTTTCGCCCCATTCGCGTTCGAGAGCGCAACGAGTTTTAAGGTTCACCAAGACGCGGCTACCCGCCAGCCCTGGCTGCAGATTGCTTCGTCGTCGCTGCGCTCCTCCTCGCAATGGCATGCCCCCAATGGGTGGAGGGAGGTTGGCGTGAAAGGTGTTAAAATCGCGGCATGACCACACGACGCGCGCCCAGCAAGATCATCCCCCGCGCCTTCCCGGGCATCACGCCGGACGAGGTGCAGGAACTGGTCTCCCGCAGCCAGGTAAAGAATTACCCGGCCGGCTGCGTGCTGTGCTATGAAGACCGGGTGGAGACGACCTTCTACATGATCCTGGAAGGGGAGGTGGAGGTCACCAAGAATATCAATAAATCGGAGGCGCGCCTGCTGAAAACGCTCGGGGCGGGCGATTTCTTCGGGGAAATGGGCATCATCCACAACGCGCCGCGCGCCGCCACCGTGACCGCCAAGACCGAACTGGTGGCGCTGGAACTGGACAAGGAATCCTTCGACAAGGTGCTCAAGCACAGCAGCAGCGTATCTATGGCGATGGTGCGCGAGATCAGCGGACGCCTGCGCGAGAACGACGAGATGGCGGTCGAAGACCTGCGCCTGCGCGCGCGCGAACTGGCGCAGGCCTACCAGAAACTGGCCGAGCAGGAGGTGGCGCGGCGCGAGTTCCTGACCAACATTGCCCACGAACTGCGCACGCCGCTGATGGCCGCCAGCGGCTACCTGCACATCCTACAAAACAACACGCTCAACAAAGAGCACCTGGCGCACGCGCTGGAAACGGTGGCGCGCAACGTGCAGCAGATCGTGACGCTGGTGAACGACATCCTGTTCTTGCAGGAGATGGACCTGGTGCTGCCCGCGTTCACCGCAGTGGAGATGGGCGAGATCGCTTCGAACGTGCTGGAGCAATACAAGGCGCGGGCGGCGGCGCGCAAAGTCCACCTCAGCCTGAAGGAAGAGCGCAACCTGCCAGCAGTTTCAGGCGACCCCAAATCGCTGGAGCGGGCGCTGATGGCGCTGGTGGATAACGCCATCAAGTTCAGCCCGAACGGCGGGGAGGTGGAGATCCGCCTGGAACGCGCCGGGGAGCAGGTGCAGGTGACGGTGGAGGATCACGGCATCGGCATCTCGGAGGCTACCCGCCCGCGTATCTTCGACCGCTTCTATCACCTGGACAAGGAGGAGGGCGACCTGTTCGGGGGCATCGGGATCGGGCTGGCGATCACGCGCCAGGTGATCCAGCAGCACCGCGGCAAGTTGGAAGTCGTCAGCCAGCCGGGGCGGGGCAGCGCCTTCTCGATGCGCTTGCAGGCCTGGGCGGGGGAAGAGGCGGAGCGTCTCACTCCGTAAAGCGCACGACCAGTCTCCCATCTTTATCGTAACAGGAACGCGCCGAGAAGGGCGGATGCCCGCGCCGCATGGCGTGGACGCGCGCCAGCAGGACGGGCAGGTCTTCGACGGCCGGCAGGGACGGCAGCGCGTCGAAGGCGACCCATTCGGCTGTTCCCTCTATGGACGGTTCGACCGCGCCCCCCAGGCTTTGCCCGCTAAAGACGAACAGGCACACGCCGGGGTTCTGGCCGGTATCGACCGCCACCGCGCCGCACAGCCACAGGTCGGCCTGCAGGCCGGTCTCTTCCAGCAGTTCACGGCGCGCGGCCGAGAGGGGGTCTTCGCCGGCTTCCACGTGCCCGCCCAGGCCGTTGTACCTGCCGGCCCACAGGCGCTTGGCGGGCGCGCCTTTCAGCAGCAGGTACGAGTCGCCCTGCCGCAGGAAGATGAGGGTGCGGGGGATGAGCATGTAACGGTGGAGGCTGAGGCCCTGGTCGGAGGCTGGCATGGGGAAAGCGTAATGCGTACTGCGTAAAACGTAAGGCGTGGAGGGTATTTTAACCGATAACGGCCTGCGCGGGCTGTTCGGGGATTGCCTCTTGCTCATTTGCCCGTTTTCCTGTATCCTCCAACAATAGATAGACCAGCGTATCCGGAGAAAAGACCATGACAACGACCATTCAAATCCAAAGCAGAGGCGGTATTACTTTGCCCGTCGCTTTGCGCGAAAAATATAAATTGGAAAAAGGGAAACAGTTGTCCATCATCGACCTGGGCGAGGGAAAGATCCTGTTGACCACCAGGGTTTCACGCTTGGGAAAGATCACTGCACGTGTCGAGAAGCGGTTGCAGGAGGAAAATGTGACGCTGGATGACCTTCTCGAACAGCTGGATGAAGAGAGAAAGATTTACAACCGAGAGCGCTATCCAGAAAAAGAATGACCAGGCATCATGGCCAAGTTCAATATCTTCCTGGATAGCAGCGCTTTGATCGCAGGCGTCATTTCGAACAAAGGCGCGGCCTATGTCCTGCTCGAACTAGGCGCGCAGGAGGAAATCCTTTTGACTGTTAGCGAGATGGTCGTTGCCGAATCGGAGCGTTCGATAGCAAAGAAATCCCCAGGCAACTTGAGCAACCTGCGCGAAGCGATGAAAGCGGCAAAGTTGACAGTAGTTCAAGACCCATCCGGCGAGGAAAAAGCGGCCAACCTGCATTTGATCAACGACCCCGACGACGTCCCCATTTTATTGGCGGCAATGAGGGTCAAAGTGGATTACCTGGTAACCCACAACCGCAAACATTTTTTGGACGATCCAAAAGTAGCAGAAAGATCGGGGTTGAAGATTGGCGCGCCAGGGGATGCGCTTGCCTGGCTGCGCGGAAGATTGTAAGGAAATGGTATATCATGGCGATTGCAAGGCATAACATCGCCGTTACATCGTATGTAACATTAATCGCGAAGCATGGCGCTGGGACTGAAGAAGAAGTCCGAGCGCAAAGCGCCCACGCGCAAGGTGAAAGCGGCGGCGTGAGGAGGGGATGCTATCCCCAAAGGGGATGCTATCCCCAAAGGGGATGCTATCCCCAAAGGGGATGCTATTCAACTGCCGTCAAACCAAGAGCCTCCCTGGGGAGGAGGCTCTTCCGGTGCGCGCCCGTTGTAGCATTACCCTGTAAAAACTACGCCAACCGCGAAGATTTGTAGCGCGAAATTTATTTCGCTTTTGGTTGCCTGCCTGTCGGCAGACAGGCGGGAAAGTTCCCAGTATGGGGAAAGTCCCCAGTATGGGGAAAGTCCCCAGTATGGGGATGAATTCCGCGCTACGTGTCCAGAGGGGATTTGACGGCCAGGCCGCCGCGCTGGAGGTGGTCAGCGGATGGGTAGCGGATAAACGGATGTGTTGGGGATGTGGAGCGTGGAGGGTGGGGAGCGGATAAACGGTCTCGATACGCTGCGCACCTCGACCAACGGATCAGGTGTCCAGAGGGCTTTTTACGGCCAGGCCGCCGCGCTGGAGGACGTGGGTGTAGATCATGGTGGTCTTGACGTCTTTGTGGCCCAACAGTTCTTGGACGGTGCGGATGTCGTAACCGGCTTGTAAAAGATGGGTAGCGAAGGAGTGGCGGAAGGTGTGGGGGGAGACGGGTTTGTCTATCCTGGCGGCCCGGGCGGCTTGTTTGACGGCTTTTTGGAGGACGCTTTCGTCTATGTGGTGGCGCATGGTCTTGCCGGAGGCGGGGTCCACAGAGAGGGAGATGGCGGGGAAGAGGTATTGCCAGGCGAGTTCTTTGGCAGCGTTGGGGTATTTCCGGGCCAGGGCGTAGGGCAGGTAGACTTCGCCGCAGCCTTTCCTGAGGTCCTGCTCATGGATGAGGGCGACGGTTTTGATCTGTTCCTGGAGGGCAGGGATGATGGAATCAGGCAGGATGGTGGCGCGGTCGTCTTCGCCCTTGCCGTCGCGGACGATGAGGGTATGGTTGCCGAAGTCGATGTCTTTGACGCGCAGGCGGATGCATTCCATCAGGCGCAGGCCGCCGCCATAGAGGAGTTTTGCCATCAGTTGCGGCAGGCCGGTCATCCGGTCGAGAACGGCGAGGGCTTCCTGGTGCGTCAGGACGGTGGGGAGGGTCTTGGATTTTTCGGCGCGGATGAGGTCGGAGGGAAGGTCGATGTCTTTTTGGAGGACGTGGCGGTAGAGGAAGAGGATGGCGCTGAGGGCCTGGTTCTGGGAGGAGGCGGCCAGATGGCGCTGGGTGGCAAGGTGCGCGATGAAGGCCTGGATCTCCTGGCTGCCCATGTCGTTGGGGTGGCGTTTGTTGTGGAAGAGGATGTAGCGGCGGATCCAGTCTTTGTAGGTTTGTTCGGTGCGGGTGGAGTAATGTTTGATGCGGATGGCGTCGCTGACCTGTTCGAGGAGTTTTTTGGGTTGGGAATTTTGCATATTGACCTGTGGGAGGGATGTAATATATAATTTATGGAGTGTATTTTAACCCAAATCCGTCTAACATCCCAAACGATTTAGGACATTAGACGGCTGGAAAATCCGCCCATAAGGAATTAGGCGGCGTCCGTATAACCGCTAGTTAGCCAACCCCTTGCAAAAGAGTAGTAACTTTGAAATTGCATTCTTACGTTATCAAAATTGATTCTGGACTTGCTCCCAATCCATTTTGGGGTTACTGTACTTTAGCAGTTTGTACTCCCAACCACATGGGCATCAAAGTTCAAAAAGGCGATTGGATAATTGGAACTTCGCCAGTTTCGCAAAACAGCAAACTTGTTTACGCAATGGAAGTTTCGGAATGCCTACAATTTGAAAAATATTACGCCGATGTGAGATTTGAGAAAAAGAAACCGATTTACAATGGTTCATGGCGTGAGCGTTACGGCGACAATATGTATTACAAAGACGAGCATGGGCAATGGGTTCAGCATCGTACTCTTTTGCATCGAAAGCCCGAAGATAAAAAGAAAGACTTGAAACATCCCATTGCTTTTATCGCAGAAAATTTTTACTATTTTGGAGATAAGGCAATTACAATTCCCGTAGAATTTCAGGAATTGATTTGGAAGCGTCAAGGTTGCAAAAGTAATCATGCCCCAGAAGTAGTTGAGATATTTTTGAAGTGGTTAAAGAAAAATTTCAGTTCTGGCGTTCTTGGAAATCCGAAAAACAATGACGAAGCCCAAAGAGCAAGTTGTCTTTAGGTCAGCAGGTTGGCTAACAAAGCGTGCACCTGACGTGTGGGATTCTGCGGCATTTTCAAGCATTTT
>JBMOMO010000101.1:0-2714 GCA_049324135.1 Chloroflexota bacterium | reverse complement strand
GTCAAACGCAGTCCCGGGAAAGTGGTCATATCCATTGGCGGCAGCGTCAAAGGTTCGAATATTGTGATTGGAAACGGAAATGTGGTCAGCAAAGCTCCCAAAAAGTGGTGGCAATTTTGGAAGAAATGAGCGGAAGCCAGGCCGGGCGGGCGGCTTCTCCGGGCCGGGCGTCCATGCGCTCCTGGGCCTGTCATTTCATAAAGTCAACACATACCATCATCAGGAGCAGTCAGGATGAAGTTGCCCAGATTTTTTCGTAGATTTACCCCCATAGCAGGCGTGGCCGCGATGCTGGCGATGGCCGCGCGGGTGCTTTTTGACGACGCCGGGCTAAGTTTGCTGTCCAGCCTGTCAGGGTTCGTGTTTATCTTTTTCCTGGCTGCCTTCGCGGTCTCATTCCTGGGCATGCTCGTCTTTCGCAGCATTGTGAATGCGCTCCTGCATCGCTTCGGCGAATCGGGCACGGCCATCGTGCGGGCCGTCGAAGGAACGAAAGAAAGCGTTAATCGCGTTGGCGTGTATCGCGTCAAGCTGGAGGTTCATCCTTCAGGCGGCGAGCCGTTCGTGGCGGTGGCTGAAGACGCGATTCGCATCGTGAATATGATCGACCCCGGGGATAGGGTTTCTGTCAAATACGACCCGCGCACGAAGGAAGTCGCGCTGGTGATGCCCAGGACGATGAAACCGATCAGGGAAAATTTCTAAACGGGTGTGCGCTGGGAAAGCGTGGAGATTTTTTAATGGTGCAGGCGGGTTTCATTTGATGGGAAGCGTGATACCATACGCAAACCATCACACTCCAGCGAGTCATGCCATGCAAAAAACCATCCGTCTCCTGCCCCTGCTCGTCCTGCTCCTGACCTCCTGTGTAATGCGGGTCTCCACGCCGTCCGCAGGCAGTGTGACCACGCTCTGCAAGTTGAACCTGCGCCTGTACGTTCGTCAGGGCGAGAACATCGGCTCACCGGCGGCCGGGCAGGTCGATTTCGGCAGCGCGGACGGGTCCTTCTTCGAGGGCAGCCTGGTCGAAATGGGCGGAGCCTCCCATCCGATCTCCCTTTCCTTCGACGGGCGGGAGATGTCCTTCATCCTGACCCTCGACCAGGGCCAGGTGTACGGGACGGGTGTCATGGATCACCTCCGCAGCGACTGCGACGGGCAGAGCGGCGGAACCTTCTCCGGGCCAGCCCTGGGCGACCTGGGCGACTGGCGCGGGGAGTGGGTGCGGGAGACCATCGTGGCGGCCCAGCCGGCGCAGCCGACCGTGGCACAGCCGGCTGTCCAGGATACGTCATACCCCCAACCGTGGCTTTCCATCTTCTCCAGCCTTTGCATCATCCTGCCCTTTGCGGCCATCGGGCTGGGCTTTTTTCTCAGCTCGGTTGGCCGTTCCAGGATCCTTTCGGCGGTGCGCAAATCCCAGGCAAAGCGCAACGTGCTTTCGAAATCCGTGCGGAAGAAGACCCCGCCAGCCGGGGAGCAGCCGGACGATGGCGGCGCAGGCCCCCTGGCCGAATATCTTGTTACCTACACCCCGCAGGACAAGCACTTCGACCTGTCCTTCGAGGTCGAGGATCGCGGCGGCTACCGTGGCGAGTGCGGCATCCAGGTCGCCAGGACCCTGGGCGCGGCTTCCAGCGCCACCGCCCTGGAATTTTGGCTTTTCAGCACACACAGCATCCAGACCGCGACGCAGGTCTTGATGAGCGAATATTGTTACCGCGACGCGTCCCTGCGGCAGGAATTGGAGCGGAAGGGCCAGGCCGTTCAGTTCCAGCCTGGGGCGGTGGTCACGCTGGAGACGGACGACCTGACGGCCAGAGCCACGGTCACGCGCCTGGAGTATGCGGACGACACCCCCGAGCCAAACAGCGTTTTCAAGCAGGTCTCCATCCAGATCGGCGTCTGGAAGCGGGCGGGCGGATTCTAGAATAGACCTCCTGCAAAAGTCCCAGAGCGCCAATCACGGAGGCACAGGGGCACGGAGTTTTTAATGGGTTCTCTCCGTGTTTCCGCGCCTCCGTGGTTCAAAAGATACCTGCGTATTTCCCGATGTAGTTGCAGATTAACAATTAAATCTAACAATAAAGTACTTTCGCCCTGCCTGCACTGGGCCGCAGGCACACGTGAGCGTAGCAGTGCCCTGCGACTGCAAGGAGTGTCGAAGGGGGCGCGCGGCTCGGTTTCGACACGGTGAGCGAAAGACGAACCGTCAACCACCAGCTCAGGGCGTAGAATCGGCTGAAATTTATATTAGCGCGCCAAACCGATGGGATGCTTTTGAATCAGGAGAAATTTAGGCTCTTTGGGATTTGCCGTGATTCTGTACACGGATCACACAGGTTTCACGGAATTACGCCGAAAAAGCCTTAAAAAAATTCTCTACCGTACATGCGGAAAATCTGACACATTTTCCATCGCGAATACCGCGAATAGGCGAATTTGGCGAATGAAAATTGTCAAAATTCGCATCATTCGCTCATTCGCGACATTCGCGTTGAGAAGATGTACGGTAGAGAAAAAACGTATTTTCCGTGAAACCTGTACTGAGCCTGTCGAAGTATCCGTGTACAAAAGGGTTTTAATTACGCCGATTCCCAATGAGCCGAAATTTATCCGCCACCCCTTCGACACTCCCTTCGGTCGCAGGGCAGGTCTGCGCGAATTTGCGCTAATCCTTCATGGTTTAAGCGCATTCGCGCAGATTAGCGAGG
>JBMOMO010000100.1:0-2733 GCA_049324135.1 Chloroflexota bacterium | reverse complement strand
TGGCGGGGAAGAAGGGCGTTGTGGTGCGTGTAGGCAATCTGGGCGATTTGCCCATGCTCTACAAGATGTACGCCGAAACCTCGCTGCGCGATGGCTTCGTCATCCGCGATGAAGCGTACTATCAGGCCGTTTGGCAGACTTTCATGCAAACCTCAATTGGCTATCGCCAATCCCCTTTGGGGATGATGTCGCCAATCGCAAATCGCCAATCCCCCTTGGGGACGATGTCGCAAATCGTAAATCGCAAATCGCCCATCCCCCACGCCGAGCCTCTGATCGCCGAAGTGGACGGCCAGCCGGCGGCGGCGCTGGTGCTGTTCTGGTTCGGGGGGCGGGCCTATTACCTGTATGGCATGTCGCGCGACGCCCACCGCGAGAAGATGCCCACCTACCTGCTGCAATGGGAAGCCATGCGGCGCGCCAGGGCGGCCGGGTGCAGCGTGTATGATCTGTGGGGCGCGCCGGACGTTTTCGACGCAAGCGACGGCATGTGGGGCGTCTTCCGTTTCAAGGAAGGCCTGGGCGGGCAGGTGGTGCGCACGCTGGGCGCCTGGGACTACACGCCCAACCCGCTGGTCTATAAACTGTATTCCGAGATCATCCCGCGCGTTTTGGATGTGATGCGTTTGCGCGGCAAGGCGCGCACCCGCCAGGCGGTTTGATAGGATGACCCCATGACCGAGCAACTCTACTTCGACGACCCGCTGACCCTCGAATTCACCGCCCAGGTGAGCGAATGCCGCTCGTTGGAGGGCGGCAGGTTCGGGCTTGTCCTGCCGCGCACGTACTTCTATCCCACCAGCGGCGGGCAGGAACATGACACCGGTTTCATCGGCGCGGCGCGCATCCTGGATGTGACGAAGGATGATGGGGAAATTATTCATGTCACCGACCAGTCGCTCGCGCCCGGCGACTATCCAGCCCGCATCGACCGCGAGCGCCGCATCCGCGCCATGCAGCACCACACCGCCCAGCACATCCTGTCGGCTTCCTTCCTCGAAGTGGCCGGCATCGATAGCCTGTCGGCCAACATCAACGGCTACACCCCCTCCACCATCGACCTGGAAGTGGGCGATGCGTCCCCCGAAACCCTGCGCCGCGCCGAAGCCTTTGCCAACCGCATCTTCTTCGAGAACCGCCCGGTCAAGGCCTGGCGCGTCACCCAGGACGAGATCGCCCGCCTGCCGGTGCGCAAGCCGCTCAGGGTCAGCGGCCTGATCCGCGTGGTGGAGGTCGAGGGCTTCGACTACACCCCCTGCGGCGGCGCGCACTGTCCCAACACCGGCATGGTCGGCATCCTGAAGATCGTCAAGACCGAGCGCGTCAACCAGAAACTGCGGGTGCATTTCGTGGCCGGCTACCAGGCGCTCGACTATTTCGACCTCTACCGGGATGTGGCTCACCAGGCCGCCGCTTTGCTGGAAACGGGATGGGACGGGGTTCCCGCCGCCCTGGAGCGCAAACTCGACCAACTCAAGGCCGCCCAGTCTGACCTCGAAACGCTTCGCGCCCGACTTCTGGCTGCTGAGGCCGACCGATTGGCCGCCTCTGCCGAGAGGCTTGGTTCGCTGCGCCTGGTCACAGCCGCGTTCCGCGCGCGTCCCGCCGCCGAACTACGGGGGCTGGCGCTCGAACTGCGCGACATGCCTGGCCTGGTTGGGCTGCTGGCCGGCTACGATGGCGGGAAACTCTCGCTGGTAGTGGCCTGCGCGCCCGATACCGGCCTGGACGCGCGCGCCCTGCTGCAAAAACACCTCGCGCCTCTCAACCTGCGCGGCGGCGGGGACCGGTCGCTGGCGCAGGGGGGCGGCAGCGTGGACGAGATGGCCTTCGAGCGTCTGTTGGCGGGCATGGCGAAATTATAGTAAGATAACCGTATGAGCGATTTACCCGTCCCGCCTGCCATTGCCAGGATCGCGCCCGACGGCAACCTGACCCCGCGCCAACTGCGGCGGTTCATGATCGACATGGTCATGCGGCGCGTCAAACCCGGCGCGGGCAGCGGTCACGATTTTATGCAAAGGAGAACGGCTATGAATCCCTGGCCCGATTTACGTCCCATCTTGAAAGGGATTCCGTGGGCGCTGATTGGAGGCGTTGCGACCCGCGCTTATATGGTAGAGCGAACAACAAAGGACATGGATATCATCGTCCATGCAGGGGACGGCGAGATTGCTGTAAAGAAACTTCAAGAGGCGGGATATCGCATTATTTCGCAGCTGGCGGCGCCCGGTTATCTAATGGCTGCCCCAGATGGAACCGAGTTGGATGTGATCTTTGGTAAATATCGCTGGTTGAAAGACGCTTTGGCTCACCCGAAGCAGGATCCGGCGGGGTACCCTGTTGTCGCCATGCCCTATCTTATAATTTTGAAGATGGCAGCACAACGTCCACAAGATTGGGCAGATGTAGCGCGCATGTTAGGCTGGGCATCTGAGGTGGATTTGGATGAAGTGCGCGCCGCAGTTAAAAAATATACCCCCGAGGATTTGGACGACCTTGAGTCCCTTATCTTCATCGGTAAGAAAGAGCGGGAAATGCCGCCGACTTGGGATGATACGAAATAACGGCTTCTAAGATTTCGCATAAAGAATGACCTTGTTTCTCCCGGCCTCTTTGGCCTGGTAGAGCGCCTGGTCTACGCGCGTGAGCATCTCGTCGCCGTTGTTGCCATGCAGGGGATAGATGGCAATGCCAATCGAGGCGTTGATGGTGATGGTTTTTTCCCCAAAC
>JBMOMO010000099.1:0-2735 GCA_049324135.1 Chloroflexota bacterium | reverse complement strand
AAGCCGCTGTGAAAGTCGAGGGCGAAGCCAGCGCTCCAACTGCCTTTGATGGGGCGGGGGTGGGAGGAGGAGAGGAAGGAGGAGATGGGGTCGGATTGCGAGATAGGGGATGCGGGATGCGATTGTGGGGCGGATTGGTAATCCGCCTGCGCGGCCACCACGCACTTGATGACATTGAAATCAATCTCGTCTGGCAGGATGGCTTTGATGGGCGAAAGGTATTGGGTCGAGCCGACTTTTTGAATCGCCTTCTCGATCTTCACGCGCACGTCATCTGGCACAACCTGTTCCACTTTCAATTTATTGGCGGCGATCAATTGCGCGAGATGGCCGTAGATCGTTGTCACCGCGAAGCCGCGTTCACGCGCAATCTGTTCAGGCTTCAATCCGTCGGCGAATAATTTGGCAGTGTACTCCACCGTCCCGCCCGCTTCGAGTTTGGCTTTGGCTTTTTTGATTTCCGACGACTGAAGCGACTTTGGAAGTTTCAGCGTGATGCTTTCCTTCTGCTGAATGGCATATTCGCCGCGCGGGGTGAGCGCAAGGATGGGATATTCGCCGCCGATGACCTTGATGTATTTCATCTCCACCAATTGCTCGATCAGCCCTTCGATGTCGCTTTGCTTCACGGCGGCCAGCCTGCCGTAATACACATTCTTATCGTGGTGGAACGAGAGAATGTCCTGCGCTTTGGAGCCATGCAAAATTTGCGCGAGTTTGGTTTTCCCCACTTTGATCTTGACGCGGCGGATGCAATCCAGGATCACCAGCGCGGCGCGCTCCGCATGGGACATTTGCTCCACGTTTCCAGCCGCCGTCTCACCCTTCGGGTACTTCGCTGGCATGGACTTTCTCGATTCGCAGTTGTCGCAACAGACGGGCGCGTCGGGGCTGGCCGAGTCGCCAAAATGATTGAGGACGATGATTCGACGACACGCGTTCGACTCGGCGTACTGGATCATATGATCGAGTTGCTCGGTGCGGTGACGCGTATGCTCGCGACTGCGCGCCGCGGCTTGCTGGACTGCGGAGGGATTCCACGCCCCGCGCTTGATCAGCATCCGCACGTTGTCGTCGCCGAGATGTTCGAGCGCGCCGACGCGTTCCAGTTCGGCGAGTCCCACTTTGATTTTGACGGGATGCAAATCGGTTCGGCGTTGAAAGTCTTCGGTGGTGAGCCAGATTTCGCCGTTTCCATTTCCGAGGGCGCGGTAGAGCAGTTGCAGTTCTTCGGGCGAGACGACGCTGCTTTGGATGAAGAACTCCTGCAAGGCGCGATCCTTCGGGTCGTAGAGCAGGACGACGCGCGCGGGCTGACCGTCGCGGCCGGCGCGTCCCGCCTCCTGGTAGTAGGCTTCGAGCGAACCAGGGACGGAGTAGTGGATCACCTGCCGCACGTCGGCGCGGTCAATGCCCATGCCAAAGGCGTTGGTCGCCACGATGACGGGAGTCGCGCCGTTGATGAATCTCTCCTGGATGCGGGCGCGGTCTTCGGGGAGGAGTCCCGCGTGGTAGTGTTCTGCTTGCAGTTTGCAGACCACGCGCACGAACTCGGCTACTTCTTCGGCGTCGCGGCGCGTGCCTGTGTAGATGAGGGTCGCTCCTTGTAACGCAAATTGCCAATTTGCGCTACACAGTTCTTGCAACGCGCGGAACTTGGCTTCGGGGTCGGTGGTGTAGCGCATTTCGAGAGTCAGGTTGGGACGGTTGAAACCTGTGACGATGCGCTTGGTGGAGGCGGGCAGGTTGAGGAGGCGCACGATCTCGTCCTGCACTTTGGGCGTGGCGGTGGCGGTCAACGCGACGGTGAGCGGATTCCCCAATTGCTTGCGCGCTTCGGCGATGTGGAGGTAGTCGGGGCGGAAGTCGTGACCCCACTCCGAGATGCAGTGCGCCTCGTCCACGGCGAGCAGGCTGATGTCGGGGCGGGACTCGCTCCCGCCCTTGCCAAGCGAGCGGAGAAAAGTCACGTTGCGGAGGCGTTCGGGCGCGACGTAGACGAGTCTATATTTCCCCTGCGCGAGGAGAGTCAAACGCTGGTTTTGTTCGGGGAGGGGGATGGCGCTGTTGATGAAGGCGGCAGGGATGCCGCGTCGGTTGAGCGCGTCCACCTGGTCTTTCATCAGCGCGATGAGCGGCGAGATGACGAGGGTCAGGCCGCCCAGTTGCAGCGCGGCGAATTGATAGATGAGCGATTTGCCCGCGCCTGTGGGCATGATGGCGAGGGTGTGCTGGCGGTTGAGGAGCGACTGGATGGCTTCCTCTTGTCCCGCGCGGAAGGAGTCGAAGCCAAAGTTGGTGTGGAGGGATGCTGTAAGCGACATTGGATTATTCTTGTTTATCGCTTGTATCTTTGAACGCGGCTTGGATTGCCTTCCGACTCACAGCCTGATACGCTGCAGACAACCAATTTTGGATTCCTGGTTCAGGGACGAAACTCACCTCGCCCAATCTTTTCAGTAGGGGCATCTCAATCACAGGTGGACGAATGGACACGGAGAATCCATCTAACGGAGCGCGGACATCCCAGAAGGTTTCGATCTGTTCTTCGAGCGGAATGACTACTTCCGTTTCTTCCATTTCCTCTTCGACCGTTTCATCGCTCCCGGCGCGGCGTTTGCGGAGTTCCTGCATCACCTGTTCCTGTGTGCGCCCACGCAGGCGGAAGATCAGGAACGGGTCTTCATCGAAGCGTTCGCCCAGGATGTAGTGCGTGGCCGCGATGTGCTTGCACG
>JBMOMO010000098.1:2969-20759 GCA_049324135.1 Chloroflexota bacterium | reverse complement strand
TCTCAGGCATGGAATTTTCCTTTCCATGATGATTATACAATAAACAAGCCTTCCAAACTACTTCAGGCGGCGTGTGAAGGGAAAGTAGGAAGTCTTCCTGGCGTACCTGCGCTCACTTTCTTAACTTTTTCTCGATCTCCATCGCTGCGAATACTACCAACCCCGCCCCCAGCGCAATCGCCAAATCTATCGCGCCCAAGGGCAGCACGCCGAAGAATCCGCCCAGGAAGGGGATGTAAATGACAGCCAGTTGCAGGGCAACGACCAACACAGCAATGGCGGCCAACACGGGATTGCTGAATACGCCTATCTTGAACAACGACTCTTTGCTCGACCTGCTCGCCAGCGCCTGGAAGACCTGCGCAAAGGCCAGGAAGGTGAAGACCATCGTCTGCCATTCTGCGCGCCCGGTGAAGAAGTACCACGCCCCCAGCCCCAGCGCCAGCGCGCCGATCAGCCCGCCCACCCAGGTTACTTGCACCCATCCGCCGCGCGAGAACACGCCTTCTTTGGGTGAGTAGGGCGGACGTTTCATTGCATCCCGTTCTGGGCCTTCCACGCCCATGCCCAGCCCCAGCAGGCCGTCGGTCAGCAAGTTGAGCCACAGCAGTTGCAGCGGCAGCAGCGGGATGGGCTTGCCCAGGAAGGGCGCCAGCAGCATCACCAGCACTTTGCCGATATTGCCCGCCACCGAGAAGCGCACGAACTTGCGGATGTTGTCGTAGATGGTGCGCCCCTCGCCCACCGCCGCCACGATGGTGGTGAAGTTGTCGTCCAGCAGCACCAGGTCGGAGGCCTCCTTCGAGACGTCTGTGCCGGTGACGCCCATCGCCACGCCGATGTCCGCGCGCCGCAGTGCGGGCGCGTCGTTCACGCCGTCGCCGGTCATCGAGACGATGTGGCCGCGTTCCTGTAAGGCCTGCACGATGCGCAGTTTGTGCTCCGGCGAGACGCGCGCAAAGACGCTGGTCTCTTCGACCAGGTCTTTGAGTTGGTCGAACGACAGGGCTTCCAATTCCGCGCCGCTGACGGCGCGCCCGTTGGCGCTGATGCCCAACTGCCGCGCGATCTCCAGCGCCGTCAGCGGGTGGTCGCCGGTGATCATTACCGGGCGGATGCCGGCCGCCTTGCAGGTCGCCACCGCCTCTTTCACTTCCTCGCGCGGCGGGTCAATCATCCCGAACAGGCCGACGAAGGTCAGGTCCTGTTCCAGGTCGGTTTGGAGGGACTCGGGGACCTGGTCCAGCACGCGGAAGGCGACGCCGAGCACGCGCATGCCCTTCCCCGCCAGCCGTTCGTTCGCCGCTTCGATCCGCGCCCTGAGGCCTGCGTCCATTTCCTGGGCCTGTCCGTTCACCCAGACCTGGTTCGACACCCTCAGCAACCCGTCCACGCTGCCCTTGGTGAAGGCGATGTAACCCCGGTCGCCGATCTCCAATCCCGCCAGCACGGTCGGGTCGTACTGGCCCAGGTGGTGGACGGTGGTCATACGTTTGCGCTCCGAGTCGAAAGGCAGCTCGGCCGCGCGCGGGAACGAGGCGTCCAGAGACGACTTCCAGTAGCCTAGCCTGGCTGCCGCCGCTGCCAGCGCGCCTTCGGTCGGGTCGCCCAGCGTGTGGAAGCATCCATCGCCCGTATCCACCAGTTGCGCGTCGTTACATAATGCGCCGCCCATGGCGAGCAGCGACAGACTTCCCACGGCGCTTTCTTTCATTTCCTTCTCGCCAGCCTTCCATACTGCGCCTTGCTTGTCCATCTCCTCGCTCAGGTCCAGTTCGTGGTTGGCCACGTCCAGCACCACCACTGTCATGCGGTTCTGGGTCAGCGTGCCGGTCTTGTCCGAGCAGATCACGGTCACCGAGCCGAGCGTCTCCACCGCCGGCAGTTTGCGGATCAAGGCCTGGCGTTTCAACATCCGTTGCGCGCCCAGCGCCAGCGTGATGGTGACCACGGCCGGTAGCCCCTCCGGCACGATAGCGACCGCCACCGAGACCGCCGTCAGCAGCATGTGACGCAGGTCGTCCCCGCGCAACACGCCGATGGCGAAGATCAGCCCCGCGATCCCGACCCCGACCGCGGCCAGCATCTTGCCCAGTTGGTCGAGTCGACGCTGGAGGGGCGTCTGCTCCGCGCCGACCTGCTGGATCAGGTCGGCGATGCGGCCCAGTTCGGTGTCCATGCCGGTGGCGACGGCCAGTCCCAGCCCGCGCCCGTTGGTGACCACTGTGCCGAAGTAGGCCATGTTGCGGCGGTCGCCCAGCGGCAGGTCTTGCCCCTCCAGGCTGTGCGTCACTTTGCTGGCAGGTTCGGATTCGCCCGTCAGCGCCGCCTCCTGCACCTGCAGGTTGACCGCTTCCAGCAGGCGCAGGTCCGCCGGAACCAGGTTGCCGGTCTCCAGTTGCACGATGTCGCCGGGGACGAGTTCGCGGGCAGAGAGTTCGCGCACCTGCCCGTCCCGGATCGCTTTGACGACCGGCACGGCCATTTTCTTGAGGGCGGCCATGGCCTGTTCGGCGCGGTATTCCTGCGTGAAGCCCAGCGCGGCGTACAGCAGCACGATGGCCAGGATGGCGACCGCGTCCTTGGTGTCGCCCAGCAGGGCAGCAGCCACCGCCGCCGCGATCAGGATGAGCACCATGGTGGCGGTCAGTTGTTCCCACAGGATTTGCAGCGGGGTGCGCCCGCCCTTTTCGACCAGTTCGTTGGGGCCGTGTTCGGCCAAGCGCGTCTGCGCTTCTGGCGTGGTCAGGCCGGTTCCTTGGTCTGTTTTCAGTTTTTCCAAGGCTAAATTTGTTTCTGTGATATGCCAGTCCATAGACAATCCATTTCTTGGTAGAGCCGCGCTATGATACGCGAGAATGATACGACAAAAAGACTACCGCCGCAAACTGGCGATAGTCTGGCCTTTTTTGAACGACCGGGAAATCTTTCCGTATTGGCGACCGTTCATCCCGTTCCCGGGCGGCTACTCCCTATCGGGTATTGCACTGGGAAATCTTATATCCCGTACGCCATGCCAGCCGTCCTGAGCGCCGAGCGGATCATCAGGAATTCGGTGATGTTTTCCGCGTTGATCAGTCCCACCACCTGGCCGTTGTGGGTGACCGGCAGGGTCTTGGCGCCGCTCTCCTGCAGGCGCTGGAGCGCCCCTTCGACCATCTCGTACGAGTCGACCTCGGGTACGTCGCGCCGCATCACCTCCAGGACCGAGGCGCTTTGTCCCTGGCTGGAGAGAGCAGCGATGAAGGCGTCGCGTTCCAGCACGCCGATGATGCGCTCGTCCTGTAGGACGGGAAAGTCGTGCTGCGAACCGGCCAGCACCAGCCCGACCACGCGCGACAGGGTATCGCGCGGACTGAGGGATTGGAAGTCCGTCAGCATGGCGCGGCTGACCGGGATGCCGCTGATGGAGGCCTTAAAGCCCCGGCGCGGCTGCGCTGATACGACAGGCAGTCTGCCGGGGCCGGGCAGGAGTGGGAACAATCCCCTTTGAGGGACGTCAGAGGATGCCCAGTTTTTTCCCCGAGGAGACGATCACGTCCATGGCGCGCGCGATCTCCTCGCGCTCGTGCGCGGCGGTGATGGTGGCGCGCAGGCGCGCCAATCCCTCCGGCACGGCCGGCGAAACGACCGGCAGGACGAACACGTCCTGGTGCTGGCATTCGCGCGTCAGGGCAAAGGCGCGCTCGTCGTTGCCGCACAGCACCGGCACGATGGCGGTTTCGGTCAGCAGGGTATCGAAGCCGGCGGATTTCAACCCGCCGATGAACTGTTCTGTGTTGCGGTTGAGTTGTTCGATGCGCCAGGGTTCGTCCAGGATGACCTTGAAGGCTTCGTTCGCAGCGGCTGCCTGGGCGGGCGGCAGCGCCGCCGAGAAGATGTAGGCGCGGCTGGCGTGGCGCAGGTAGGTGATGATTTCTTTCTTGGCTGCGACGTAACCGCCCACCGAAGGGATGGTCTTGCTGAGGGTGCCCATCTTGATGTCGATCACGTCGCCCAGGCCGAAATGCTCCTCGATGCCGCGCCCGGTCTTGCCAAGCACCCCGACCGAGTGGGCCTCGTCGATCATCAGCCAGGCGCCGTATTGCTTGCACAGTTCGACCATCCTGGGTAGGTCGATGATGTCGCCGTCCATGCTGAAGACCGAGTCGGAAATGACCAGTTTGGAGCGGTCGGCCGGTACCTGCTGGAGACGCTTCTCCAGGTCGTCCATGTCGTTGTGCCGGAAGCGGCGGAATTCCGCCCCAGACATGAGACAGCCGTCCACAATGGAAGCATGGTTGAGTTTGTCGGAGAGAACGAAGTCGCCGCGTCCCATCAGGGTGGAGACCACTGTCAGGTTGGTGGCATAGCCCGAGGTGTAGGTGATGGCCGCTTCGGCGTGTTTGAAGGCGGCGATGGTCTCTTCCAGTTCGGAATGGATCGTCAGCGAACCGGCCAGCGTGCGCACGCCGTTGGTGCCGGTGCCGAATTTGTCCACCGCTTTCTTGGCAGCCGCGTTGATGCGCGGGTGCCCGACCAGCCCCAGGTAACTGTAAGAGGCGTACATGCCCATCTCGCGCCCGCGCACCAGCACGCGCGCCCCGCCGCGTATCTCTTCCACGGGCTGGTTGTAAAAATACAGGTCATGTTCCTTGAGCATGTTCACGCGCTCGTTCATGGCTTGCACGCGGCGCATGACAGCGTCATCGGTTGTCTTTAGGTCCATTCGAAAGCGTCCTCCTGCGTGGGAATTCCCCTAGTATAGGACAGGCAGGGGGTTCTGTCCAGTGACGGATTAATGCGCCAGGTCCCGCAATTCCTCTTCCCCAATCACCTTCACGCCCAGTTTGTGCGCCTTGTCCAGTTTCGAGCCAGGGTTTTCGCCCAGCACCAAGTAGGTGGTGTTCTTGCTGACCGAATCGGTCACCTTGCCGCCGCGCGCTTGGATAAACTCCTTGATGCCCTCGCGTGAAAAGCCGGCCAGCGTACCGGTGACGACGAAGGTCATGCCCGCCAACAGCCCTGATGACTGATCACTGCTCACTGACAACTGATTCACAGGCCAGACGCCAGACGCCCGCAACTTCCCCAGCAAGCGCCGGTTCTGCTCGCGGCTGAACCAGTCCAAGATGGCTTCGGCGATGTTCGGCCCCACGCCTTCGATCCCCTGCAATTCGCCTGCCGTTGCCCTGGAGAGCGCCTCCAGGTCGGGATAGTGACGCGCCAGGTCGGCCGCCATGACCTCGCCCACGCCGCGCATGCCCAACGCGGACAGCAAGCGGTTCAAAGGACGACCCTTAGCCTGCTCCAGCGACCCCAGCAGGTTCTCGGCCTTTTTGTCTGCAAAGCCCTCCAACGCCAGCAACTGTTCTTTTTGGAGCGTGAACAGGTCGGCCACATCCTGGACCAGGCCCTCGGCGATCAACTGCTCCACGATCTTGATGCCCAAGCCCACGATATCCATCGCGCCGCGCGAGACGAAATGCTCCACGTTGCGCACCAGTTGCGCCGGGCAGGCCGCGTTGACGCAATACCAGGCCACCTCGCCCTCGAAATGTTCGACCGCCCCCCCGCAGGCCGGACAGGTCTCCGGCGGGAGGTAGGGTTGCTCGTTCCCCGTGCGCGCCTCCACCACCGGCCCGATCACGTACGGGATCACCTCCCCGGCGCGTTTGACCAGCACCCGGTCGCCGGGGCGGATGTCTTTCTCGGCGATGAAGTCGAAGTTGTGCAGCGTGGCGCGCTCCACGGTCACGCCGCCGATCTCGACCGGCTGCAACACCGCGTAGGGCGTCAGCACCCCTGTGCGTCCCACGTTGACGCGGATGTCCTCCAGCTGGGTGGTCACTTCGCGCGCCGGGAACTTGAAGGCAATCGCGCCGCGCGGGTCCTTGCCCACGGAGCCGAGTTCCGCGGCCAGGTCCAGGTCGTCGAGTTTGATGACCATGCCGTCGGCCTCGTAGGGCAGTTCGTCGCGGCGCGCGTCCCAGGTCTCGGTGTAGGCGATGGCGGAGTCGAGATCATCGAATCGCTGCGCCACATCCGTCACCGGGAAGCCGAGCGCCTGCAGCCAGGCCAGCGTCTCCCACTGGCTGGCCGGCGCATCCCCGCCTTCGGCATGAATGACCTGGTACACCAACAGCGTGATCGGGCGTTGTGCGGTCAGGTTGGGATCCAACTGGCGCAGCGACCCCGCCGCCGTATTGCGCGGGTTGAGGTAGGTCTTGAGTCCGGCCTCTTCGAGTTGCCGGTTGAGCCCCTCGAAATCGCGGTTGGTGATGAAGGCCTCGCCACGCACAACAAGATAATCAGGAACAAGAGGATTAGAGATTAGATGACTGGCGAATAGTGGCAAATTGCCCATACTACTCCCTGTTCTCTGCTCTCTACTCTCTACCGGGATCTTCAACGGGATGGCCCTCACGGTGCGCAGGTTTGCGGTAATATCCTCCCCCACTTCCCCGTCGCCGCGCGTCGCGCCCTGGACGAAGAGTCCGCCCCGGTAGTGCAGCACGACGGACAACCCGTCGATTTTCGGCTCGACCACGAATTTAGCGGCAGCAACCCGCTCGTCCAGTTTCTGGATGCGCTCGAACCAGGCGCGGGCCTCGTCTGCGCCGAAGGCGTTGGCCAGCGAAAGGACCGGCGCCGGATGCCGCACCTTCTCGAATTTGTCCAACGGGGCCGCGCCCGCGCGCTGGGTGGGCGAGTCGGGCGTCACCCAATCGGGATGCTCGGCCTCGACCTGTTTGAGTTCGGCCAGCAGGCGGTCGTATTCCAGGTCGCTGATGAGCGGCGCATCCAGCACGTGGTAACGGTAATTGTGCAGGTTGACCTGCGCCTTGAGTTCTTCGTACCGGTCGTGTGTCGTCATAGTGAACCTTCCAATGCCTGGATGGCGCCCCGCGCCAGCGACGAGAGTTCGCGGTCGGCGCGCCGGATGGCGATGGCCTGCAAGGCCGGCAAGGCGCGCTGGTCTTTCAATTTCCCCAGCGACTGGATGACCAGTTTGACCACTTCGCGCTCCGGGTCATCCAGCATACCCAGCAATACGGGGACGATGCGCTGGTCGCCGCTCAGGGTCAGCCCGCTGATGGCGTGTTGCCGCAGCCAGGCTTCGGGATGTTTCAACGCTTCGCCCAGGATCCGCAGGCCTGCTTCCCCGAACCCGGCCAGGGACTCGGCTGCGGCCTGCCCCACCTCAGCGTGCATGTCGTACAGCGCCATGCCAAGCGGCTCGATGGCGCGCGGGTCGCGGATGCGCCCCAGCAGCAGGGCGGCGAAACGGCGGACGGCGCCTTCGGGGTCTCCCAGGGCTTCGAGCAGGCTTTCTACGGCGGGCGCGCCGATGGCTTCGATGGCGTCCAATAGCACGTCGGCGCCCGACTCGCGTTCGTACCACCAGAAAGAATCATGCAGGGCAATCAGCAGGTAGGGGATGGCTTGTTCGCGGCGCGTTTCTCCCAGCGCCCTGGCGGTCGCCTGGCGCACCTCTAGTTGCGGGTCTTCGAGCAGCAGGTCGGCCATCTGGTCGAAGGTGCGCGGGTCGCAGTAGCGCCCAACGGCTGTGGCCGCCGCCGCGCGCACTTCCGCTTCCGGGTCTTTGAAGGCTTCCAGCAGGGCCGGCAGCGCCTGCGGGCTGCGCGTCGTCCCCAGCGCCAGCGCCGCCTGTTGCCGGACGGTGTAGTATTCGCCGCGTAAGGCTTGCAGCAGGGCCGGGAGGGCTTGCGGGTCTTTGCCCTGTCCCAGCAAGGCGGCTGCCCTGGCGCGGACTTCTGGATGGTCGTTGAGCAGGGAATAGGCCAGCGCGGGGGTAGCGGTTGGTCCCAATCGCAGGAGCAACTGCCCGGCTAACGGCGGCAGGCCCGGGGTTGGGGAACGAAGCGCCTCGATCAGGGCCGGGGCGGCCTCGGCGCCCATCCGCAGCAGTTCGGCCGCGGCGCGCTCGCGTTTGGCCGGGTCTGGCAATTGTCTTACCCAATGACGGGCGTCTGTTGGTTTCGAACCGGTCAGCCAATTCATGGTATTGTTTTTCGAGCGATTTCTACTCGATTTCCAGGTAGTTCAGAATCGCTTGAGCAAAACGATCGAAGTCGTGTAGACGACGTTTCAAAATACCAAACACGGCAGCATTATCGATGCGGGCGTAACTATGCACGATGAGGTTGCGAAATCGAGCCATCATGAGCAGGGTGGAAAGTAATTCAGCCGAGACAATGCCCGCCTCGTGGAGAACGGTAAAAACATCCTGGTTGTCGTTTGGAATGCGAAGACCTTCGATAGCAATGATGTGTTGCCCGATATCCAGGCAGGCTTCGACCGCCAGGTGCAGCGTGCGTTCCACGGTGCGGCGGATCAGTTTATTTTCTTCATAAGTCTGGAAGTTAACGTCTTGCAATCCCCGCAAGTCGCTGACGTATTCGTTCAGCAGACTCAAGCGTGCGTGTAGAACTTCGTCTCCTTTGACCAAGGCCGGCCTCCCGGATATGTCTGGATATGTTCCGATGCTGGAATTCCAACATCGGTTGAATGTCGAAGTATAGTTTCATCGTGCGGACAACAAAGGCAATCCGCGCCTGGCGATCCTGCTCGCACAAGATCACACCTTCACGGATCACTTGATCAGCCAGCAACAGCGGCGCCTTGTTCAAGATGACCACTTGCGCTTCTCGCCCAATGATGTCTTCTAGCATACCGACTAATTCCAATTGCTTTTCGAGCATGGCTTCTGCGTCCAGGTCAGGCATAAGCAGTACAGCAATGTCCACGTCGCTCAAGGGGTTTGCTTGCCCACGCGCTACAGAACCGAACAGGTAAGCGGCAAGGACGCCAGATTGGCTGGACAAGGCGTCGCTCAATGTATTGCGTAATGCAGCGAGGTCGATGGAAGAGACGGTGGACATGTTTCGATTATAGCATGACCGAATGATTGGTTAGCGCGCCAAAGCGTCGGTATTTTGCACTAAAAAATCCCCGCCGCGCGACGGGGATTTTTCGTGGGTGAAGAACTTACATGCCTTTGACGAACAGGCTGACGGCCAGGACGACGTAGGCCACCAGGACGAACCAGAAGGCATAGCCGCTGACGAAGGGAATGGATACGAAACTGCCGATGAAACCCAGGGCAGCCAGGACAACCGTAATCCAGAAGGTTACCTTGGTAGGTGGATTGAAGCGCATGATTACATCTCCTTATGAAAGATAGGGGAAAGAAGAATTTCTTTCTCATTTTATTTTAACCTTGAACGGTCGAATTGGTTACGTTTTTCGTTTCATTCGACAAAGATGTGTTTTGCGGCGGTGTTCCCCAGGGTGACCAGGCGCTCGCCGACTTTCAGCGAGATGGTCTGGTTGAACGGCAAGATCTCGACCACTTCGGCGGGGACGCCGGGCATGAGGTTGTTCTTTTCGAGATATTCGAGCAGCGGGGCGTTCTCCTCGGCCAGTTCGTGGATGCGGCGGATAATCACCGCGCGCCCGGCCTCGACCTGGGTGAGCGGGACCCAGCCAGCAACCGCCTCGTCGCAGCCCGGCAGCGGGTTGCCGTGCGGACAGGTCTGCGGGTGGCCGAGTTGTTCCATCAGCGCCGATTCGGTCATGGCAGAAATGGCGTGTTCCAGGTGATGCGCCTCGCCGTGCAGTTTCGACCAGGGCAGGGTCTTGAGCATCATCCACTCCATCAGCATGTGACGGGTCATCACGGTGCGGGCGGCGCTCCAGCCCTGTTCGGTGAGGTGGGTGCCGTCGGCGTTCATGGTGATCAGACCATCGCGCGTCATGCGTTTGAGGGTGTTGGTCACAGTTGGCGGGGTGACGCCCATCAATTCGGCCAACCGCGAACCGACCACCGGCTCGTTGTCGCGTTCCATCACGTAGATCAAGGAGAGATAATCCTGCACGGTGGAACTCAGGGAGCGCATGTCAATTTGATTGGCAAGATTCGTGACATTTGTCATGGTCAATACCCTGACTTGGGTGTATACTAACGTAGTGAGTTAGTATATACTAATTAAAAAACGATAAATTCATTATAACATGTATAGGCGCAGACGAAGTAATCTCTGCAAACGCAATTGTTTTTCGTAGGAGAAGTATGTCCCCTGAGCCGATTTCGATGTCTCAACTCTCTGCAGGCGAACATGCCACCGTTCTCTCGTTCAGCGGCGGGCGGGCGGTGCAAAACCGCCTGGCCTCGCTGGGATTCACGCCCGGCGTGGATGTGGACATGACCCAAAATTATGGTTTTGGTCCGCTGATCGTGACCGTGCGCGGCGCGCGCGTGGCGCTGGGGCGCGGCGAGGCGGCTAAAATTCTCGTGCGCCGGAGTGGGGCATGAGCGAGCGCCACGAAACGGCCGCCCAGGCGCTCCAGGTGGCGGTCGGCGCGCCGTTGATCGCCCTGGCCGGGCAGCCCAATATGGGCAAGTCCACCCTGTTCAACCTGCTGACCGGCCTGAACCAGCACGTGGGTAATTGGACCGGTAAGACCGTTGAACGCCGCGAAGGGACGTTCCACCATGCCGGGCGCGAATTCTGCCTGGTGGACCTGCCCGGCGCCTACAGCCTGACGGCCAACTCGCCCGAAGAGGTGGTGGCGCGCGAGTTCATTGTCCGTGAGCGCCCGCAGGTGGTGGTGGCGGTGGTCAACGCGGCCAACCTGGAGCGCAGTTTGTACCTGGTGGCCGAACTCATTTCGCTGTCCGCGCCGGTGGTGGTGGCGCTCAACATGATGGATGTGGCTGCGCAGGAAGGCTTCGTCGTCCAGCCCGAGGTCCTGTCGGCTGCGCTGGGGGTGCCGGTGGTGCCGCTGGTAGCCAGCAGGGCAATTGGCGTGCGGGAACTGCTGCAAGTCATCCAGGAAGTGTTGGAAGGCAGGATACACTTCAAGCCCAGCCTGCCCGAAGTGCGCGCCGATCACCGCGAAATCTTGAAGCACATCGAGACCCTGGTGTGCGAACATGTCCCCGCGCCTTACCCCTCGGATTGGGTGGCGTTGAAACTGTTCGAGGGCGACGCCGAAGTGACGCGCATGATGGAAGGTGAACTGCCGCCGGAGAAACGTAGCGCCGTCCAGGCCGTTTTACGCGCACACGACGACGCCTTCCTGGCGGTGGCCTCGGGCCGCTACGAGTGGATCGGCCGCATGGTGCGCGCCGCCGTCACCCAGCCCAAGATGGGGCAGATCGGCCTGACCGAGCGCCTCGACCGCTGGGCGGCGCATCCCATTTGGGGACTGTTCATCCTGGCGGGGATGCTGGGATTGGTCTTCTGGCTGACCTTCACCCTGGCGACGCCGCTCCAGGACTTCATGGATGCGCGCATGATCGCGCCCCTGGCCGAATGGATGAGCGGTCTGCTGGCCGATGCCCCGTTCTGGCTGCGCGGCATGGTCGTGGATGGCGCTATCGGCGGGGTCGGTTCGGTGCTGACCTTCCTGCCGGTGCTGGTCATCTTCTTCGCTGCTTTCGCCTTGCTCGAAGACGTGGGCTACATGGCGCGCGCCGCCTATGTGATGGACAACCTGATGCACTTGATGGGATTGCATGGCAAATCCTTCCTGCCGCTCTTCCTGGGATTTGGCTGCAACGTCCCGGCCATCATGGGGACGCGCGTCATCGACTCGTGGCCGGCGCGCCTGCTCACCATCCTGATCGCCCCGCTGGTGCCATGCACCGCGCGCATGGTGGTAGTGACTTTCATCGCCCCGATCTTCTTTGGGGCGAATGCCCTGTGGGTCTCTTGGGGATTGGTGCTGGCGACGTTGAGTCTGCTGGTGTTGAGCGGCGCCCTGCTCAACCTGGTTCTCTTCAAGGGACAACGCTCGGCCTTCATCATGGAAATGCCGCTCTACCACGTCCCGAACGCGCGCACCATCGGCCTGCTGGTCTGGCAGCGCTCGATGTCGTTCGTCAAGAAAGCCGGGACGGCCATCCTGGGCATGTCATTGGTCGTGTGGGTATTGTCGTTCCTGCCGGACGGCGACCTGAACACCAGTTTCCTGGCGCAGTTTGGGAAGGCGCTCGAACCGGTGGGGCAGTGGATGGGCTTCGACTGGCGCTTGACGGTGGCGCTGATCACCAGTTTCCCAGCCAAGGAAAACGCCATCGCCACGCTGGGCGTTCTGTTCGGCAATGCCCCCGAAGCGGGCCTGGCCGAAGCGCTGGCGGCGACCTTCTCGACCGCCTCGGCCCTCTCGTTCCTGGTTGTGACCATGCTCTTCATCCCGTGCATGGCGACGGTGGCGGTCATCAAGCAGGAGACCCATTCCTGGCGCTGGACCTTCCTCAGCATTGCCCTGTTCCTGGGGCTTTCGCTGGCCGGCGGGACGCTGGTCTACCGCCTGGCCGGCCTGTTCGGATTGGGATGACGTATGCTCGAACAACTACTTGCCGAAATCCGCTCTGGCGGCGCGCTCGAAGTGGGCGCGCTCGCGAAAAAATTGGACGCTTCCCCGCAGTTGGTGGAAGCCATGCTCGAACATCTCCAGCGCGCCGGATACATTCGTCCTTATGAAAACTGCGGCGAGGGATGTAATGGGTGCAGCCTGAAAGCGCAATGCGACCAGTCCCACCGTAACGCGCCGCTAAAACTCTGGCAGGGGTAAACAGCCAAGAATCTCCCGAAGGGAAACAGAACCTTCGGGAGATTTTTTTGCTTGGCTTGACAATCTGGCGTTTCTTTTGTATACTACGTTTAGTATTTACTAAACAAAATATACAAAATATGAACGAACCATTGACCCAACTCAAGCAGGAATTTACCGAAGGGATGAGCCAGATCAGCCATTTCTGGGGCTTTCCCAAAGGCATGGGCGCCATCTTTGCCGCGCTGTACATTTCCCCCAGGCCGCTTTCGCTGGACGAACTCGTCCGGCAGGGCGGGTTGACCAAGGGCGCGGTCAGCACCAACGTGCGGGCGCTGGCGCGCATGGGACTGGTGCGCCCGTCCACCCGGCTGGGCGACCGGAAAGATTACTACGAGGCCGAGACCGATTTCTACAAAGCCATCCGCGCCATCCTCAAGGAACGCCAGAACAGCGAGTTCGACCGGGCGGTGGCCTCGGTGCGGGAAACGCTGGGGAAACTGGAAGCAGGCCCGGGCGGCGAAGACGAGGCGGAGCGTCAGTTCCTGCTGGAACGCCTGCGCGCGCTCCAGTCCTTCTTCGACGCGCTGGACGGCCTGGTCAACGCGGTCGTCCGCCTGGAAGGGTTGGGGATCGTCACCATCGAAAAAATTTTAGGAGTATTGAAATGAAAATCGCTGTCACCGGGGCTTTTTCGTATTCGGGCAAGTACATCGCGCGGCGCTTGCTGGCGCGCGGCGAGCAGGTGGTCACGCTGACCGGGCATCCGAACCGGCCCGACCCGTTCGATGGCAAGGTCAGGGCGTACCCGCTCGATTTCCGCGACGAAAGCGGGTTGGCGGATTCGCTCGAGGGCGTTCACACGCTCTACAACACCTATTGGGTGCGCTTCGACCGCGGCGACTACACCCAGCCGCGCGCGGTGGAAAACACGCGGGCATTGGTGCGCGCCGCCGTGGCCGCCGGGGTGGGGCGCATCGTACACATCAGCATCACCAACCCGTCTCCCGATTCGCGCCTGCCCTACTTTTGGGGCAAGGCCGCCAACGAGCAGGCGGTCATCGAGTCCGGCCTGTCGTACGCCATCCTGCGCCCCACTGTCCTGTTCGGCGCGGAGGACATCCTCATCAACAACATCGCCTGGCTCCTTCGGCGTTTCCCAGTCTTCGCGCTGCCGGGCGACGGACAGTACAGTCTCCAGCCGGTCTACGTGGACGACCTGGCAAGCCTGGCAGTAGAGGCTGGCGACGCGCGCGAAAATATCCTGTGGGACGCCGTTGGCCCGGACATTTTCACTTTCGAGGAGATGGTGCGCCTGATCGCCCGCGCGCTCGGACTCAGCCGCGGCCTGCTCCACGTTCCCCCGGCCTGGGCGCTGGCTGCGGCGCAATTCCTCAGCCTGTTCCTGGGCGACGTGCTGTTGACGCCCGAAGAAGTGGACGGCCTGACGGCGGGACTGCTGGTCTCGGCCGAGCCGCCGCGCTGCAAGACCCGCCTGGCGGATTGGTTGGACGAAAACAAGGAAACAGTAGGCAAAGTCTACGCCTCGGAACTGGCGAAGCATTATTGAACGTAGGCGTTCGTTCGTAGCGCGGAATTTATTCCGTAACCCTTGGATCGAGCCTGTCGAAACCAAAGGCGCACGAACCTCCTGCTGGGACGATGCGTCGCGCTACAGAATTGGCCGGATAGCGCGGGAACTTTTTCATTCATCCAAGCGTCTGAGATCGAGCAGGTTATGTGCTTGTCGGAAAGGAAGGGCATGATGATACAAAAACTTTTATCCATCGCCCTGCTGGTCTTGGCGCTTGGCAGTTGCGGTCCCATCCCGCCTGGCGTTTCACCCGTCAGCGAGACCGCTTCACCAATTCCCACCCCCGGCAGACCGGGAACAGGCGCCCTGGGCTTCCAGGATTTCTTCCCCGGCGACCCGGCATCCATCAGCCGCATCGTCATCCAGAGCGGTTTGGGCGAGCGGCGCCAAATCAGCGACCAGGGCGAGATTGCGAGGTTCGCGAACAGGGTGAATGAACTTACCTTTTCCCTCCAGGCGGACCAAACTCCGCGCGGCGGATTCCTGTATCGTCTCGAATTGTACACAGGGGAAGGGAAGGCGCTGGAAATCATCTTCAATGACCTTTCCGTCTTCATCGACGGCAAGTACTATGATTTGAACGTTGGCGTCGCAACCTACCTGGACGATCTTTTCAGCCGCGCCTCCGAACTTGTCTCATATCACCCCCTGACCTTCGAACTGTCCACCACTGCCCAGGCGGCCCGCGTCACCTTTCCCGACCCATATTATTTTCTCACCGCGCGTTTCACGGGAACATTGGGAGAACCGATCAAGGGAAACGGAGATTTGCAAGGTCTTTGGGTGAGTCAGTCCTCAGCGGGCGGTAGCGCGGGGGCGCTGATGGAGTATGCCGTTACCTGGATCGGCTTGGCCGCGCCGCCTATCTTTTGTCAATACGAACAACTCGGCAGCGGTTCCAGCATCCTGCGGGTGTGGGATTCCATTTCGGCGGATGAGAAACTCCTGGCTGAAATCTCGCTTACGGACAGCGGGCAGTGTTCGCTGGACCTTAGCGCCCTGAATGAGCGGCCTTTCCTGGAACAGGCCCTCCCGCCGCGTCCAGAGCAGATGCTGTGGGCGTATTATTACCCCTGGTATGTCGAAGGGGGCTGGGACACGAGCATCTTGCTGGACCAGCCAGGCCTGGGATATTACGGCTCTGACAGTCAGATTATCATCGAACAGCATATTCAGCAGGCGCAAGAGGCCGGGATAGACGGTTTCATTTCCTCGTGGTGGGGGCCTCATGATTACACCGACGATAACTTACGCGCCCTGCTCGATGTGGCCCAGGCGCGGGATTTCTCGGTGATGATCAATTTCGAGTTGTTGATAGACAATCAGCCTCTCCCTGAAACGGATATTCTGGATTGGCTGCGCTATGCCGTCTCGAAATATGGCAATCACCCGGCGTATGCAAGAGTGGATGGCAAGCCGGTCTTCGTGATCTGGGCATCGGCCTCGGTTCCCAATTCGACCTGGGAGCGAATCCTGGCCGCCCTGCGCACCGAGGGCCTCGAGCCGATGCTGTTGGGCCAATTTGCGGGGGAGATGGCAAACCCTGCCATGCTGGAGGTGTTCGGCGGCTTGTACCAGTACAATATCCTCAACATCATGCAAAGCACTGCAAGCGACCAGGTGGATTTGCTCCGCGCAGTTTATGAGGAGATTGGGCGAAGCGTGCATTACTATCCTCTCCTGGGCGCATCCGGGACGCGCATCTGGGCGGCAACCGTCCAACCGGGTTATGATGATCACTTGATCCCCGGTCGAACCTCCCCCATCCTGCCTCGCGATGATGGCAGTCTCTACCGCGCTACTTTCGAGGCCGCCCTGTCCAGCAACCCCGATTGGATCTTCATCACCTCATGGAACGAGTGGTGGGAGCATACGCACATCGAGCCGAGCCAAATGTACAATGATCTTTTCCTGGAACTCACGCGCGAATACAGCCAGCGTTGGAGGTAAGCAGGCAGGTCATGTTCGAACGTGACCTGCGGGTGAATGACTCGGGATTGAAAAAAAGATTTCGGAGTTGTATACTCGTAGCGCGGAATTCATTCCGCCTGTCTGCCGACAGGCAGGCAACCAAAAGCGAAATGAATTTCGCGCTACAAATCTTCGCGGTTGTGTTAGATTCTCAAGAGCAATACTATATTACCGATCATGGTTCGTCAAGGAGAGTATATGCCCGGACATTCGCATTCCCTTTGCATCACCCCGCCCCATATCCTGCGCGCGATTGCCGTCAATGGCTCGCCGGCCCAGCGCCAGATCGCCTTGCAGACGTTGACCGCCTCGGAGCAGTTCCGCGGACAGCGCAAGGTCATGCGCGAGGTTCTTTCCTTCCTGGCGATGTTCAGCGCCGGGGACAAACAGCGTTACGTGTATGACGCCCAGTTTGGGTCGAAATTGCCCGGCATCTTGGTGCGTGAGGAAGGCCAGCCAGCAATCGAAGATGCGGCCGTGAACGAAGCCTATGACGGCTCGGGCGCGACCTATGACCTGTACCACGAAGCCTTTGGCCGCAACTCGATTGACAACAACGGGATGCGGCTCGATTCGACCGTCCATTACCAGAAGGGATATGACAATGCCTTCTGGAACGGCCAGCAGATGGTATACGGCGACGGGGACGAAGACCTGCCGGAAGAGGAACGCCTGTTCAACCGCTTCACCTCCGCGTTGGATGTGATCGGCCACGAGTTGACGCACGGCGTCACGCAGTACGAAGCCGACCTGGCCTACTGGGACCAGTCTGGCGCGCTGAACGAGTCCATGTCGGATGTGTTCGGCGCGCTGGTCAAGCAATTCCAGCGCCGCCAGTCCGCCGCCGAAGCCGACTGGATCATCGGCGAAGGGTTGTTTACCGGCAACGTCAATGGCGTGGGCATCCGCTCGATGAAAACGCCCGGCACGGCCTACGACGATCCCATCCTGGGCAAGGATCCGCAGCCGGCCCACATGCGCGATTACGTCGCCACCAGCGACGACAGCGGCGGCGTGCATATCAACTCCGGCATTCCCAACCGGGCGTTCTACGTGACGGCCGTCGAACTGGGCGGCTTTGCCTGGGAGAAGGCCGGGCGGGTGTGGTACAAGGCGCTGACCGAGAAACTGGGCGCGCGCTCTACCTTCCAGGACGCCGCGGACCTGACCTTCGAGGCGGCCGGCGAGTTATTCGGCGCGGGCGGCCTGGAGCAGAAGGCCGTCAAGACCGGCTGGGCGGAGGTAGGGATTAACATCGGCGGCAGCGAGAGCGGGGAGGGCTGCCTGGCGGCGCTCATGCGGCAATTGGGCCTGATGCGGTGAGGTAAGACGATGACCCACATCCTGTTCGAGCGCAGCGGCGGCTTCATGGGGCGCAAGGTCAGCCTGGACATTGACATGGATGACCTGCCCGAAGACGAGGCCGGCGCCCTGCGGGAATTGTTGGACGAGGCCGATTTCTTCGACCTGCCGGACGACCTGCGCCGCCAGCCGGCGCCGGATGAGTTTTCTTACTCCATCACGGTGGCGGTGGAAGAGCGGCAGCACAGCGTACGGGTCAGCGACACCTCCATGCCGGACGACCTGCGCCCGCTGCTGAACGAACTGACCAAACTCCTGCGGCGGAAGAGATAATCAGACGATTTGCTTCTTGGGATTGC
>JBMOMO010000098.1:0-2869 GCA_049324135.1 Chloroflexota bacterium | reverse complement strand
GACTGTCACGTTTCGCTGCCCGTCTACTCCTCGCTGATGGTCACGCTTTCCATCACATCGCCGGTGAAATCGGGGTTCTGTAGCGGATCGCGGCGGGTGATGCCGTTGACCACCTCCATGCCCTCGACCACCTGCCCGAAGATGGTGTAGCCGCCGTTCAGTTGCGGCGCAGGCCCAAAGGTGATGAAGAACTGGCTGCCGTTGGTGTCGCGCCCGGCGTTGGCCATGGCTACCACGCCGGCCTTGTCGAAGGTCAGGTCGCTGTCCTCGTTCACGAACTGGTAGCCGGGGCCGCCCGTTCCGGCGCCGGTCGGGTCGCCGCCTTGCGCCATGAAGCCCTCCAAGACGCGGTGGAAGGTGGAGCCGTCGAAATAGCCCTCCCGCGCCAGGAAGACGAAACTGTTGACCGTAATGGGGGCCTTGTCGGGGTAGAGTTGGATGACGAATTCCCCGCCCTTCTCCATCTTGACTGTGGCGTAATAGTCCTTGTTCACGTCGATGGTCATCGGCGGCGGCGCGTCGTACTGCTTGGGGCCCCCGGCCTTTGCCCCGCCTTTCGGCCAGACGATCCAGGCGATGGCGACCAGCGCCGCCAGCAGGACCAGGCCGGCGATGATCTGGGTATTGGATAGTTGCGAAGCCGCTTTTTGTTTGGCTGTCCGCGCATGTTTCTTTTTGGGCATGGTGTTGTCTCCTTCCAGGATATTGGACACGGGAGATTTTAATGGCTTTTGCGCTGGCAGGCAAATCCAGGCTGAGGTGATACAATCTCCCTGAGAAAGCGTCCCGCCGCGAAGCGCCCTGTAAGCGAAGGTTGCCTTTCATTGGCGAACTTTCCGGCAGCCGACCTTCGGGACGATACTTGCGTTTATGGAGACACGATGAAACCTTCCCACCTGCGCAGCCGCTATCTTCGCATCCTGGGCTTCTTCGCCGGGGTGATCGTCCGATTCATATTTTGGGAACTCACCCTGCGTCCGCTGGGGCTGCGCGCCCTCGTCCGCCGCACGCGAGGCGAACGCTTCCGCCGCGAGGCCGCGCGTTTCCGCGCGCTGGCCATCCGCATGGGCGGCGTGCTGATCAAGGTCGGGCAGTTCCTGTCCTCGCGGCTGGACGTCCTGCCGCCCGAAGTGACCGACGAACTGGCGAACTTGCAGGACGAGGTGCCAGCCGAGGCCTTCGACGGCATCTGCGCGTTGGCCGAGGCGGAGTTGGGGCTGCCGCTCAAAGAAGCATTCGAATGCTTCGACGCGGAACCGCTCGCAGCCGCCTCCCTGGGCCAGGTACACCGCGCCAGGCTCAGGCTGGGAGATGAGGCGGACTTCCGCGAGGTGGTCGTCAAGGTGCAGCGTCCCGACATCGCATCTATCGTGGACGTGGACCTGTCTGCGCTGCGACGGGTGGGGAGGTGGCTGATGCGTTACCGCCCCATCCGCGCCCACGCCGATGTGCCGGCGCTGTTGGAGGAGTTCTCGACCACGCTGTACGAGGAGATCGATTACCTGCAGGAGGCCGAAAACGCCGAGACCTTCTACGCCAATTTCCAGGACGACCCGGAGGTGCGCGTGCCGCGCGTGGTGCGCCGCTGGACGACCCGCCGCGTGCTGACGTTGGAGGATGTGTACGCCATCAAGATCACCGATTACGCCGCCATCAGCGCCGCCGGCATCGCGCGCGGGGAGGTGGCGGCCAAACTGTTGGATACCTACCTGGAGCAGATCTTCGAGGACGGTTTCGTGCACGCCGACCCGCACCCCGGCAACCTGTTCGTGCAGCCGTTACCGGGCGCGGACGGGGCGCCGAGGCGCTGGCAGTTGACCTTCGTGGATTTCGGCATGACGGCGCGCGTGCCGGAGTCCCTGCGCGACAGCCTGCGGGAACTGCTGATCGCGGTCGGCACGCGCGACGCGGCGCGGGTGGTGCGCTCGTACCAGATGCTGGATATGCTGCTGCCCGGCGCGGACTTGAAGGCCATCGAGCAGGCCGAGGCGCAGGTCTTCGACCGCTTCTGGGGCATGTCCATGAAGGAGATCCGCAGCATCGGGCCGGACGAGATGCGCAAGTTCGCCCACCAGTACCGCGACCTGATGTTGAACATGCCGTTCCAGGTGCCGCAGAACCTGATCTTCCTGGCGCGCACGGTGGCTATCCTGTCGGGCATGTGTACCGGGCTGGACCCGGATTTCAACCTGTGGACGACGCTGGCGCCCTACGCCCGCAAACTGGTGGCGGAGGAGGCTTCTTCGGGACTGGACGCCTGGCTGGATGAGTTGGGGGAGATGTTCAAGACGCTGCTGGCGCTGCCCGGGCAGGCTGGTCGCACGTTGGCGCTGGCCGAGAGCGGCGGGCTGGCGGTGCAGGCCCCGCAGGTGAGCCGCGAGGTGCGCGGGCTGACGCGCGCCGTAGACCGGCTGACGGGCGGCGTGGTGTTCGCCGCGCTGGCCATCAGCGGCGCGCTGCTGTGGGGCGCGGACGAGGCGCGCGCAGGCGCCGGCCTGCTGGCGGCGGCCGGCGCGACGCTGTTATGGATATTGCTGGGGGGGAAGAAGGGGGATTGAAAGAAATTCGCGGGGATTAGCGCAGACAGCGTCCCCTTTGGGGATTAGCGGATCTCATTTCTCGTCCATGCGCTGGATGGCGGCGTCCAACATGCTGCGCCAGGCCAGCAAGGCCTCGCGCCGGGCGCTCTTGCGGTGCTCGAAGAAGCCTTCGGGCAGCAGGGTCTCGATGCTCTTGCGCATCTCCTGGCGCGCGGCGCGGAAATGCTGGCGCGCTTCTTCGGGGATGCGGCTCTCGTATTTCTTTTCACGGGTGGTTTTTTCGGCCATCGCTCGCTCCTTTCGTGCAAGGCGATTATAGCACTATTCTC
>JBMOMO010000097.1:0-20885 GCA_049324135.1 Chloroflexota bacterium | reverse complement strand
TAGACTCTATGCTCCTCCACCTGTAATTACCGATATTACCAACATAGTAAATGCGGGGCTTAAATTTGACGCCATTTATATTGCCCATGAAATTCCACAGGGTTCAGTAAAATCAGGTGAAAAAGTACCACTTGAACTGATTGCGCCGCCTCCATCACCAAGTGTACAACAACGACTCCAGTTTATTGAAAACAGTAGCAAGGGCTGGTGGAGTTTTGTCACAGGTGCAATTGCCAGCGCACTTTCTGCCCCAAGCATAACAGGGGTAGCCGCCATAGGTGCAACGGCCGCTCTTGTTGCACGTGACCCCGTTTTATTTGGTGTTCAATTTGATCCTAAATGGACACTGAATGACCAACCTATCGGTTTATGGTACTATCTTACTCACTGGTATTGGCCAGCATTGGAGAAATAATAATGAATGCTGAATATATCTCTTTAGGGCGATTGGCTCAAAGCATGGGAGTTTATGACTCCATGCCTGTTCCTATTCAACAAGGCTTGAAAAACAGCATAATATTGACAATCATTACAAGTATCGTTTGCATACCCATTATGGTTTTTACGCCTAATATTGGGTATGTCTCATCCGATGGTTTCTTTATATTGTTCACCGCAGACGCTGTAAATTTCTTGTTGCAATTAGCGCATAATCTATCGGGCTTTTTGCTAGCTCTAAACATCTTAAGCCTGGTTATGATATTAGTTGTCTTGTTTACATCTTGGGGCATGACAAAACCCGTACATGAGTCAGTTCACTGGCTGGCTTGGTTGGCTGCTTTTCCTAGTGGCGCAAGTGCAATTTCAGCAGCTATAACTGTTGCGTTGTTCATAGCAATTGTTGTAGTTGCTTTGATAATCTGGGCAATAATTATTGCATTAGTTCTCGCAGCACTTTCGGCATGGGCATCTTCTTCGTAAATCAAGCCCATCATAGCCAAGAAAGCGGGCTAACATTGTTTGCAGGCGGATGTACGGGAACGTTGCACCCGCCCAAAGGGATTCAGCCTCGAAAGTGGGTTCTCTGCTTTGGTTTTTTCCCGCCAAGTTCCCCGTTCGCTGCTAAAATAAACTGTTCGGCGACTCCGCTATGAAGATAAAAACTGAAGAAGAATAAGAGATTTGCGGACGCATTAGTCAATCGTGTTTTATTACGCTAGGAGGCAAAATGGCTGGAAGATATTTCGGTGGGCAGTACGACTCAGTAAAACAGGCTGCATATTTAGACAACATATTAAAAAGCGAAAAATATGTTGGAAAGTTGCCGTATCAAGTTATCCTAGATGAATATACGGCAAGGATAAGACTAGATATATTGCTAGGCGGGCATGTAATAATTACCGACGCAATGTTCTTTGACGGTATTTATTTTCAAACCCTTTTCTTGCATAAAGAAACCAGAGAAGATTTTATTAATTTTCTAAAATTATTAATGATAGGCGGAACACCGCCCCTAATAGAAGTTCGCCAGCGTGGAGACACTTCAAAAAGCACATTACTAAGAATGATGTTCAAGAAAGGTGCGAAAAGCGGGTTTATTTTTAGTTCGCTAGCGCAAAATTATGTAAAAGAGGCGGTTGCAACTGCAATAGCAAAGGTACAACAAAACGACGAACTTGAATTTCACGATTGGGTTTCTTTTCTGACGTTTGCGATTGATTACGCTGAAAGTGAAGTTGTGAAGGACGAAATAAAGCAAAAAATAGAAATTTTGAAGTACATGGAAGAAGTGCCGTCTAATATCTTAAAGCCTTGGGATGGGGAATATAATTTTGGCAAAGTTTTAGAAGACGCAATAAAACAAGATAGATTTAGAATGCAATGGACTGGAGACGCGCTAATTGACGAAGTTATTAAATCAATGGAAAAGGAACTATCAAAACCTTATCCCGATAGAAGCAAACTTCAAAATGAAGTTGCAGCAAAATCTGAAATATTAGTGCGCCCACCTAAAACTTTGCCCGAAAAAGTGTTAGAAAGGTTATGGGGGCAATTTTTGCAAGTGTACAATAGAACAATAGGCATACAGCATCACTGCGACACTTTTGATATTGGAGAAATCCAGATAAGAGACGAAAAGGTTGACCTTGTAATGTCTGATAGCCTTTCTCAGGCTACGTTGCAAGCACTTGCAAGAGAAAGTTGGACTGATTTTGGTAAGAGATTTAACAACATAAGCACGTTTCGTAATAAGTGGTTATATGAAGTTTGGGAACTAGAAGAAAAGCGCAAGCACTCTTTTAGAGACGCGCAAGTAGCGCTTGACGACCTAGTGAAACAAACCCTTCAAGAATATAAAATAAAACCTTCTTTTCAGGATGTGGTTGAACTGGTTGGCGGTGGAGCGTCTCTAGATGTGGACTTAATGAACCCAAATGGGATTTCTCTTGGGGTATCTACAAAACTACTGAAAATTCCTGTGCAAACAATTGACCTAATAAAAAGGCAATGGGCGTATAAAAAAGATAGCTTGAACATAATTGAATATGGGCAAAAATTTATGAAAGGTCTATAAAAATGGAAGCCAATCTTAAGTCAGAAAGATTAAATAAGTATTTTGAGTTGTTAGATCAAAACCCGAGTTTGGTTTTACCAAAAGACGCCCCTATAAAAATTATTACTGATGAGGCGATTATTGAAGAATGGCAAAACAAACACGCCAACGGAAATAATGATATTGGGGTTTTGCTGCAAGATAAATACATTACTATTATTCGAGATTTGGTTGAGTTCCCTGGTGGGTTTATTTCGGGCTACAATCGCGTAATTAATACTGCCGTGTTACACGATGGTGGCAGTGGGGCTGTAATACTACCAGTTATGAACGAAAAAATTTTACTAATAAAGATATTTCGTCATCCAACGCGCCAATGGAGCGTCGAGATACCACGTGGATTTGGCGAAGCAGGATTATCTCCTGAAGAAATAGCGCAAAAGGAAGTGTCTGAAGAAGTGGGCGGAAAGATTAATCAAGTTGTCTCTTTAGGAATAATTCATAATAATACTGGGCTAGATGCTAATAGCGTACATTTGTACCTGGCATATTTGGATGAAGTTGGCATTCCAAGAAAAGCAGAAGGAATTACCGAAATAATATGGGTGGCGGTAAATGAAATTGAGAAAATGATAAGTGAAGGGCAAATAACGGATTGTTTTACAATATCAGCATACGCTAGAGCAAAATTAATGGGTTTGCTAGAGTTATGATTTTGTGAAAGCACCGCCTAATTATGGTCGGCGGGGCGGTTGCCCATCCTTCGGCTTCTGCTTCGGCAAGTTCAGCGCGGCGGCTCAGGGCAGGCTCTGCCCCCGCCCTCGTAATTCTTGCGCCGCTTTTCATCGTGAAAACCTCCGATTTCGACTATCCCCTGCCTCCTGACCGCATCGCGCAGACGCCCCTCGAGCCGCGCGACTCTTCGCGCTTGCTGGTGCTGCGCCGGGACACGGGGGAGGTGGAGCACCGCCTCTTCCGCGACCTGGGCCTGCCTGCCCCCGCGAAGTACCCGCGAAGTACCCGAAGGGTGAAGGGTGAATGGGGGCTCCTGCGCCCCGGCGACCTGCTGGTCCTCAACCGGACGCGCGTCATCCCGGCGCGCCTCTACGCCCGCAAGCCGACCGGCGGAAAGGTAGAATTGTTGCTCCTGCGCCGCCGCGACCCGTTGACCTGGGAAGCCCTGGTGGGCGGAAAAGGCTTGCGTGTAGGCAAGCGGGTCAAGGTAGGGACAGGCTTAACGCCTGTCCAAGAACCTGTCCAAGAACCTGTCCACGAACCTGCCCAGGAGGGCCCCGAAGCGGAAATCCTGGAGATACTCGACGGTCCAGGGCGTCTCATCCGCTTCAGCGAACCCATCGAGCCGTATTTCCCCAAAGTGGGGCATGTGCCGCTGCCGCCCTACATCCACGAGAAACTGGACGATCCCGAACGCTACCAGACCGTCTACGCCCACGAACCGGGTTCGGCGGCTGCGCCGACCGCCGGATTGCACTTCACGCCGCGCCTGTTGGAAGCGTTGCAGGCCGGGGGGGTGAAGACCGCCTACGTCACCCTGCACGTGGGGCTGGATACCTTTGCGCCGGTGACGGAGCAGGACCCCCGGAAACATAAAATCCATACCGAGTGGTGCGAACTGCCGCAGGAGACGGCCGACGCCGTCAACGAAACCCGGCAGTCCGGCGGGCGTGTCATTGCCGTTGGCACGACCTCGGTGCGCGTGTTGGAAAGCGCTCCGCACATTCACAATCCCCAATTGCGAAGTCCCCGCAGGGGGCAAATCGCCCATCGTAAATCGCAAATCGGAAATCGGAAATCCCAAATTGCCTCCTTCTCCGCTTCCACCTCCCTCTTCATTCTCCCCGGCTATGACTTCAAGGTCGTGGACGCCATGATCACGAACTTCCATTTGCCCAGGTCCACGCTGCTGATGTTGGTCAGCGCCTTTGCCGGGCGGGAGAGAATCCTGGCCGCGTACGAGGTCGCTGTCCGCGAGGGCTACCGCTTCTATTCCTTTGGGGACGCTATGTTTATCCTTTAGGTTGCTGTCGTACACCTCCAAAGCGGGACGCAGAGCAACGCAGAAGGACGCAGATTTTCTTCTTTATCAGCGGAATCAGCGTTTTCAGCGTCCCAAAAGATTTTGTGTGGTAGAGAATTCTTGAGAAAGGAAATCGTATGGTAGACCGTCTCCATTTCGCCCATCTCCCCACGCCGGTGGAGGAATTACCGCGCCTGTCCGCGTTCCTGGGCGGGGCGCGCCTGCTCGTCAAGCGCGACGACCAGACCGGGCTGGCCTTTGGCGGCAACAAGACCCGCAAACTGGAATTCCTGGCGGCCGAAGCGCAGGCGCAGGGCGCGCGTACGCTCATCTCGGCCGGCGCGGTGCAATCCAATCACTGCCGCCAGACGGCGGCGGCTGCGGCGCGTTTCGGCTTCGAATGTATCCTGGTGTTGACCGGCGAGTCGCCCGCCCGCGCTTCGGCCAATTACCTGCTGGATGGCTTGTTCGGCGCGCAGATCGTCCATGTGCGGGACCGCGCCGACCGCGAGCGCGTCTTGCAGGAAACCTTCGACCAGGCGGCGCGCGCCGGGAAGCAGCCGTATCTCGTGCCGTATGGCGGCTCCAGTCCAACCGGCGCATTGGGCTACGCCTTTGCCATGCAGGAACTGGCCGAACAGCGCGTCCAGCCGGATTGGGTGGTCTTTGGCACATCTTCCGGCGGCACGCACGCCGGCTTGACCCTGGGCGCGCGGCTGTTCGGCTTCGAGGGGCGCGTGCTGGGCGTCAGCATCGACGAGGACGAGGCCTGGCTCAAGGCGCGCGTCTCGGCGCTGGCTTCGCAGGCCTCGGAATTGCTCGGCGAGCGGATCGAATTCACGCCGGGGGATGTCCACGCCACCGACGCCTACTGCAAGGCCGGTTATGGCGTGCTGACCGACGCGGAGCGCGAAGCGGTGCATCTGTTCGCCAGGTACGAGGGCCTGCTGTTGGACCCGGTCTACACCGGGCGCGCGGCGGCGGGCTTGATAGACCTGCTCCGTAGGGGATTCTTCAAGAAAGAGGAAACGGTGTTGTTCTGGCACACCGGCGGCCAGCCGGCCTTGTTTGCAGAGCAATACGCGCCTTTTATTAGTGATTGAGGAGGAATAGATATGGAAGCCTGGATACCGTTTTTCCAATCCCTGATCTGGCCGCTGTTCCTGGCGGTCTTCCTGATCGCCAACCGGAAATGGGTCAAGGATGTGACGGAAGTGATCAAGGAACGCATCCGCAAGGGCAGCGGCTTCAAGACCCCGGTCTTCGAACTGGACAACGCCGCCCCGAAGATGGAACCGGAAGGCCCCAACCCGCAGGAATTGATCGAGAAATTTGCCTACGAGTCGAAGGAAGCGCCCATGCGAGGCTCCAACCTGCCATTGGAGTTGGCAAACAGCCTCTACCTGGTCCATACTGCCGAGCAGACCAGCAGCCAGGATAACCTGGGCCGGCCGTATTACTTGGTGCGCATCCAATTGGCGGCGGCCGCCAGCAGCCTGCTGGACAGCGTAGAGCGGGTCGTGTATCACTTGCACCCTACCTTCGCCAACCCGGAGCGCGAAGTAAACAGCCGCGTCAATAACTTCGAACTCTCCCTGCAGGCCTGGGGGCAATTCACCTTGCGCGCGGATGTCTACCTGAAAGGTTCCGCCCGGCCGATCCCTCTCACGCGCTACCTGAATTTCTAACGGCGAAGCGCGGGTACGACCCCAGCACGCGCAGCATGAGCGCGTACTCGCCCAGGTGGTCGAGCGCCCGTTTGGCGTGTTCCTGCGTCGTGGAACCCAGGAAATCAATGTAGAACAGGTACTCCCAGGGTTTGCCGGCCAACGGGCGCGATTCGATCTTGGTCAGGTCGATGTCCCGCAGCGCAAACACGCTCAAGGCCTTGAACAGCGCCCCCGGCTGGTTCTTGAGCGTGAACACAATGGACGTCTTGGCCTCCTCGCCCGCTTCGGCGGCCTGCGGCGCAATGACCAGGAAGCGGGTGTAGTTTTCCGGGTTGTCCTCGATCCCCTCCTGTAAGATTTGCATCCCGTAGATCTCCGCCGCGCGCCGCGAGGCGATCGCTGCGGTAGCGCGCTCGCCGGAGGCCTTGAGCAGTTTCACGCTCCCGGCTGTGTCGTAGACCGGCTCGCTCCTGACGCCCAGCCTGCGCAGCGAACCCGCGCATTGCCCCAGCGCCTGCGGGTGGCTGATGACGCGCTGGATATCCCCCACCTCCACGCCGGGGAAAGCGATCAGGCAGTGCCGCACGCGCAGCAAATACTCTCCTACGATGTACAGGTCGTGGCGCAGCAGCAGGTCATAGTTCTGGTGGATGCTGCCCGCCAGCGAATTCTCGATGGGGACCAGGCCTGCCTGGCATTCCCCTGAGACGACGGCGTCGAAGACCGCCTCGAACGTCTCGCGCGGGATCATCTCCGGCGCCTCGAAATACCCGCGACCTGCTTCCTCGCTATAGGCCCCGGCCTCACCCTGGAAAGCGACTTTTATTTCGGCCATTCTTGCGAACCTCCCATGTCTTCCTCTGCAAACTTTTGTTCGTACTCCGAATCCATTTTTACCAACTCCTGTTCCAGTCGGTTGACTTCCAGGACACTTTTTGGTTGCATTTCCGCCCAATCCACGATCTTCCTGAAGCCGGCCTCCACGTCCGCATCGGAAGCGGCAATTGCCATGCGGGCAAAGCCCTCGCCTTGCACGCCAAAGGCCGAGCCTGGCACCAGTCCCACGCCCGCTTCTTCCAGGATGCGTTCGCAGAGGGTAATCGAGGGCAGCCCCAGCGGACGAAAATCGAGGAAGAAATAGAACGCGCCCATCGGCGGCGTGACGCGCACCTTGTCGCTTTCGAGTTGCGCCGCCAGGCGCAGTACCAGGTCGCGCCGCCGGGCGTACTGCGCGCGCATATCGGCCGCCGCCGCCTGCATGCCGGGATCGTTGAGCGCAAAAGCAGCCGCCTTCTGGACGAAGGGCGCTACGCAGGTGATGGAGTTCTGCCCGGCCTTGAGCGCGTTCTCGATGACGCGCGCCGGGGCGGCCAGGTAGCCCACCCGCCAGCCGGTCATGGCGTAGGTCTTGGACAGGCTATGCACCAGCAGCGTGCGCTCCTTTGCGCCGGGGAACGCGCCCGCGCTGGCCGGTTTCTCGCCGTAGTACAGGTTTTCATACACCTCGTCGCTTACGATCCACAGGTCGTGCGCGGCGGCAAATTCCTGCAAGCGGCCCAGGTACGCGCGGCCCGGATACGCGCCAGTCGGGTTGGACGGGTAATTCAACACGATGACCCGCGCGCGGGGGGTGAGCGCCTGCTCCCAGGCCTCGAAGGTCGGCAGGAAGTTGTCTTCCGCGCGGGCCGGGACGCGCCTCACGACCCCGCGCAGCATGGTCGCCATGTTGGCGTGCGTTGCCCAGGTGGGGTCGGGGATCAGGACTTCGTCGCCCGGCTCGAGGATGGATTGCAAGGCCAGGTAATAGGCGTGGATGCCGCCATGCGTGACCAGGATTTCGGAATCCGGGTCGTAGGCCAGGCTGTGGTCGCGATCCAGTTTGGTCGCGGCCGCCAGCCGCAGGTCCGGGAAGCCGCGCGAGGGGCCGTAGTGGGTCAGCCCGTCCTGCATGGCGCGCAGGGCAACCTCCAGGATGGGCTGCGGGGTGGGGAAGTCCGGGTCGCCGACCTGCAAGGGGATGACCCGCCGCCCGCTGGCGTTGAGGGCTGCCACGCGGTCTGCCATGGCGACCGTGGCCGATTGCCGGATGTGTTCGAATTGTGGGTTGAGGCGCATATCGTATTTTCCGTGAGTGAAATTTCCGCATTATACACCAATGGATTGACTCCATTTCCCTGCGGTGGTATAGTTGCGCCCAATATGAACCTGCTGGAGCGCGCTACCACTACCTCTACTACTTCCCCCACCCATGTGGGGCGGCAGCGCTTGGACAGGTTTAGCACGCGGTAAACCAATCTTACGGTACACCTGGCGCCCCACGCAACGTGGGGCGCTTTTTTTGAGGAGGCTCGTATGCAAGACGCAAGATCATCGAAAGGCGCGCTGGTGATGAAATTCGGCGGGACGTCGGTGGGCAGCCCCGCGGCGCTGGCGCAGGCGGCCGACATCGTGCGCGCCGCCAGGGCGGACTGGGAGCGCGTGGTTGTGGTGACCTCGGCCATGTCGGGCGTGACCGACCTGCTGCTCCGCTGCGCCAACCGCGCCGCGCAGGGCAACGTGGATTCGCTCGAGGCGACCGGGCAGGAATTGCGCGACAAACATTTCGAAGCGGCAGAGGCGCTCATCGAAGACCCGGCGGCGCGCGAAAGGGTCAAAGAGGAGATCGGCGGCCTGGCGGCTGCATTCGTCGAATTGTGCCGCGCCATTGCCGTGCTGGGCGAGGCCAGCCCGCGCGCGTTGGACGCGGTCGCCTCGCTGGGCGAGCGGATGTGCGTGCGCCTGCTGGCGGGCGTAGTGACGGCGCGCGGCGTCCCGGCCGAGTTCGTCGACTCCAGCGAAATCGTCATCACCAACGACCATTTCCAGAACGCCCATCCTGATTTCGCCGTCACGACGCAAAAGACGCGCCAACGGTTGGAGCCGCTCCTGGCGCGCGGGGTCGCGCCGGTCGTCACCGGTTTCATGGGCGCAACGCCCTCTGGCGCTATCACCACCCTGGGGCGCGGCGGCTCCGATTATTCCGCCGCCATCCTGGGCGCTGTCCTGCCGGCCGATGAGGTGTGGATCTGGACCGACGTGGACGGCGTGATGACCGCCGACCCGCGCCTGGTGCCCTCCGCCCGCACGCTGCCGGAGATCACGTACAGCGAGATCGCCGAACTGGCCTATTACGGCGCGAAAGTGCTGCACCCCAAGACCATCCGCCCGGTGGTGGAAGCGGGCATCGGTCTGCGTATCAGCAACACCTTCAATCCCGCGCATCCCGGCACGCGGCTGGTGTCAAACCAGGCTGGCAAACCGAACGGCAAGATGATCGTCAAAGCCGTGACCGCCATTCGCAAGCAGAAACTGGTCACCATCGAAGGGCATGGCATGTTGGGCGTGCCGGGTGTGGCGGCGCGCGCGTTCGGCGCAGTGGCCTCTACGCGCACCAGCGTGCCGCTCATCACCCAGGCCTCCTCCGAGCAATCCATCTGTTTTGCCGCGCCGTCTGAAGCAACCGCCTCGGTGCTGGCGGCGCTGGAAGCGGCTTTCTCGGTCGAACTGGCCGAGGGCGATATCGACCGCATCTGGGCCACCGAGGACGTCTCCATCATCACGGTCGTCGGGGCGGGGATGAGTCGCACGCCGGGGGTGGCCGGGCAGGTCTTCAGCCAGTTGGGACAGGAGCGCGTCAACGTCCTGGCGATTGCGCAGGGTTCGTCCGAGGTGTCCATCTCGATGGTGGTGGACGACGCGGATACCGAAGCCGCCGTCAAGGCCCTGCACGGCTTGTTCGTCAAATAGGAGGCGCGATGTCCCGTATTCCTGTCGCTGTATTAGGCGCGACCGGCTCGGTCGGCCAGCGCTTCATCTCCCTGCTGGACGGCCATCCCTGGTTCGAGGCGGTCGCGCTGGCGGCCTCCGACCGCTCGGTTGGCCGTCCCTACGCCCAGGCCTGCCGCTGGGCGCTTCCCGACCCCATGCCTGCCTGGGCGCGCGAGATGACCGTCCTCCCGCCCACGCCGCAAGCCGTCCAGGCGCGCATCGTTTTCTCGGCCCTGCATTCCGAGCAGGCGCAAGGGATCGAGCCGGAATTTGCCCGCGCCGGGGCGGCCGTCTGTTCCAACGCTTCGGCCTGGCGCGCCGCGCTCGATGTGCCGCTTCTCATGCCCGAAGTCAACGCGCCGCACATCGCGCTCGCCCGCGAACAGCGGCGGCAGCGCGGCTGGGACGGCTGCATCGTAACCAACCCAAACTGCACCAGCGCGGGCATGACGGTTGCCCTCAAGGCCCTGGACGAGGCCTTTGGCGTCCGACAGGCCTTTGTCGTCTCGCTCCAGGCGCTCTCCGGCGCGGGCTATCCCGGCGTGCCTTCGCTGGACGTGGCCGACAACGTCGTCCCTTACATCGGCGGCGAGGAGGAAAAAATCGAGTGGGAGCCGCGCAAGATGCTGGGCCGCCTGGTGGAACAAAGTAGGGGCGAACCTGGCGTCCACCCAAGTATCGAACTGGCGGACCTGCGGCTCTCGGCGCAGGCCAACCGCGTGGCCGTGAGCGACGGGCATACCGTCTGCGTGAGCGTGGGACTGCGCGCCTCGGCCTCCCCCGAGGCTGCTTCCGCTGCCCTGGCCGCCTACCAGGCCCCGGCCTCCGCCCGCGACCTGCCCTCCGCGCCGCGTCCCGTCCTGCTGGTGCGTGACGAACCCGACCGCCCCCAGCCGCGCCTCGACCGCCTGACCGGTAACGGTATGACCACCGTCGTCGGGCGCATCCGCCCCGATCCGCTGCTGACCCTTAAGTTCGTGGTCCTTTCGCACAACACCATCCGCGGCGCAGCCGGCGGCTCTATTTACAACGCTGAACTTCTCGTAAAGGAAAACCTGCTATGAAACTCTACGGTCTCTCCGCCCTGTCTGATTTTTGGGGCGACTTCATCGTCTATCGCAACCTGAAACCCGCCGACCAGCGCCTGCCCGCGCTCGACGACCTGCGGGGCAAACTGAGCCTTTTGCCGGGCGTCGTTCCCCGCAAGAACGAAAGCGACTACGCCCGCGTGGTGGTCGAAATCCTGGAACAGGCTCGCAAATTGACCGCTCCCGGCGCGGACATCCGGCGCGTCATTTTCCTGGGCGACACGCGCCTGCTCGACTCGACCGCCTTCGCCAACATTTGCGCGGCCGGCGGCTGGCCTGGCATCGCTTTCATCGGCGCAGAAGCCCCCAGAATGGGGGAAGCCCCCAGCATGGGGGAAGCCCCCAGAATGGGGGAGACGTCCGCGCCGCCAAACGTGGAACTGGAGACCATGAGCGGCGGGCAGGTCTTGTACCTGTCCAACCGCTGGGCGGCCCTGGACGATACTTTCCGCGAATTCGTCGCCGCGCAGGGATTCCCCATCGACGAACACACGGCCTTGTTGATCGACATGGACAAGACTGCCCTGGGTGCGCGCGGGCGCAACGCCGCGGTAATCGACAACGTTCGCGTCCAGGCGGTGGAGGAGACGGTTGCCGGGCTGCTGGGCGAAGACTTCGACCCGCAGGGTTTCCGCGCCGCGTATGACCTGCTCGTCCAGCCAGAATTCCATCCCTTCACCGGCGACAACCAGGACTACCTGGCCTACACCTGCCTCGTCCTGGGCAGCGGGTTGGAAAAACTCGATAGACTGGCGGGCAGGATACGGGTCGGGGAGATGCGCGAATTCCGGCAGTTCATCGCCGAGGTGGACGCTCGTTCGTCGGCGCTGTCCCCCAGCCTGGCGGCCATCCACAAGGAAATCTTTACCAACGTGCGGGCCGGCGACCCGACCCCGTTCAAGCCGTTTCGCTACAACGAGTTCCGCATCACCAGCGCGCGGATGGGCTGCCTGCCCGACGAAGCCCCGCTGGCGCAGTTCCTGGGAGAGGAAATCCTGCTCACGCGCGAGGTGCGCGACCTGGCGCTGGACTGGCGCGCGCGCGGGGCGCTGGTGTTCGGCCTGAGCGACAAGCCCGACGAGGCCTCGCTGCCCACGCCGGAACTGGCCGCGCAGGGGTATGTCCCATTGCACCGCAAGCAGACCCACACGGTAGGCGTGTAGGACAAATCGGAGATTTGTCCAGGCAGGTCGGAGACCTGCTCTACAAGCCAGAAAGGATCACTTCTTCGAGCAATTCCACCTGCGGCGGGACGGCCTGGACAGGCGGCAGGCCTTTGACGATGATGTCGGGATCTTTCAGGCCGTGTCCGGTGCAGACGGCCACCACGCGCTTCCCCCGGACGTTCAGGTTGCCGGCCCGCAATTCGGCCGCCAGCCCGGCCACGCCGGCCGCCGAGGCCGGTTCCACCCACACGCCCTGCCGCGCCAGCCGCTTTTGCATGGACAGGATTTCGTCGTCGCTGACAGCGATGATGCGCCCGCCTGATTCCTGCGCGGCTTCCAGCGCCTGTTCGCCGCGCGCCGGCCGCCCGATGCGGATAGCGGTGGCGACCGTTTCGGGCTTGTCCACGGGATGCCCCAGCACCAGCGGCGCGGAGCCAGCCGCCTGCGCGCCCAGGATGCGCGGCAGGCCGGTGGAGCGCAGTTCGTGGTACTGTTTGAAGCCCATCCAGTAGGAGGTGATGTTCCCGGCGTTGCCCACCGGCAGGCAGAACAGGTCGGGCGCGCCGCCCAGGGAGTCGCAGATCTCGAACGCGCCGGTCTTCTGTCCCTGCAGGCGGTAGGGGTTGAGCGAGTTGACCAGCGCCACCGGTTGGCGCTCCGAGATTGCTACCACCATGCCCAGGGCGTCGTCGAAGGAACCGTCTACCTGGATGACCTGCGCGCCGTAGGCTACCGCCCCAGCCAGTTTCCCGGCCGCCACCTTGCCCTGCGGGATAAGCACGATGGCCTTTTGCCCGGCGCGGGCTGCGTAGGCCGCCGCCGAGGCCGCCGTGTTTCCGGTCGAAGCGCAGATGACGGCCCTGGCGCCCGCCCCCAGCGCCTCGCTGATGGCAGCCGTCATGCCGCGGTCTTTGAAGGAGCCGGTCGGGTTCAGCCCCTCGAACTTGACGTACAACTCGAAGCCGCCGCCCAGTTCCTCGGCCAGGCGCGGCAGGGGGATCAGCGGCGTATCGCCTTCGTTGAGCGTGACCGGGATGCTGTAGTCCGGCAGGTCGAGCAGGGGGCGGTAGCGTGCAATAATGCCGTTCTTTTCCATGTTATTGCTTTCCTGTCCCGCTTGCCATTTCCTGGCGCACGGCGTGATATAGGTTTTCGGCTTTCAATTCACTGAGCGTGTAACAGGGCGCTTTGAGGTGGTTCGCCAGCGCCTGCGCCAGTCCCTGGTCGAAGGCGGCGTGCTCCATGTTGATGACCACGCTGCGCACCTGTTCGTGCGCGATCAGTTCGGCGAATTTATAGGATTCTTCCTGCGGCGGCAATGTGCCGATGGCTACATTTCCTGCGCCGTCGGTCATCACGATCAGGAGCGGTTCCACATCCGGGTGGATGAATTTTTCGTGTTTCAACACATCCTGCGCCAGGAGAAGGCCGGCTGAAAGCGGGGTCTTTCCGCCGACCGGGATGTCCACCAGCGCCTTTTGGGCCAGTTGTACGCTGTTGGTGGGTTGTAAGACCAGCGTGGCGCGATCCTTTTGGAAGACGATCAGCCCGACGCGGTCGCGGCGCTGGTAGGCGTCGGTCAGCAGCGAAAGGATCGCGCCTTTGGTCGCGTTCATGCGCTCCGCGACGGCCATGGACCAGGAAGCGTCCACCAGGAAGAGCACCAGGTTGGCGACTTTCTTGACGCGCACCTTGCGCTGCAAGTCGCCGCGTTCGATGGCAAAGGCCAGGCGTTTGCGCTTTTCCTCGCGCCGTTTCTGGTATGGAGCGGCGGCGCGGAAGGTGGCGTCGAAGGCGATGTCGTCGGTCTTGTTCCCGGCCGGCCGCGCGCGGATGTAGCGTCCGTGTTTGCGTTCGGTCTTGGTTAAAGACCGCCGGCCCGCATGGCGGCGGGCCAGTTTGTCGAGAGGCGTGTTCAGTTTGCGCGGCTGGAAGGTTTCGCCGACTTTGACTTTTTGCCCGCCGTCCCACCAGTTGGCGCTGGCGGTATCGAAAACGTCCTGCTTGTGCGGTTCCGGCTGTCCCTGCTGCGGGCCTTCTTCGCCCTCATCCTCGAGTTTTAAGTTTTTTTTTGATCGGCGGCCGAATCCTTCGGCTCCGGCTGGCTTTCGTCTGTTTCGGTCTGGACGGCCTGGCCTGCCAACTGTTCGATGCGCTCCTGCAATTGCTCGGTGGTCATTTCAGCCTGTTGGAAGGGTGTCCGTTTGATGCGGTGCGGCAGCGCCAGTTCGGCGGCCAGCGCAATGTCGTGGTCGTTGATGCGTGTGCGTCCCTCGAACGCGGCTTGCGCGCGGGCTACTTTCAGGATGACCAGGTCGGCGCGATGCCCGTCCACGTTGAGCGAAGCGGTCAGCGCGGCAATCGAGAGCAGGTCGCGGCTGGTATAGGTCACCTCGTCTACGATAGTGCGCGCCATGGCGATCTGTTGCGAGAGGTCCTGTTCTTTCGGCAGCCATTCCTGGCGGAAGGCGTCGGAGTCCTTTTCGAAGCCCAGGTTGCGTTCCATGATGAGCACGCGCTCGCGCGGGTCGCGGATGCCGGTGATGTCCACTGAAAGCGCGAAGCGGTCCAGCAGTTGCGGGCGCAGGTCGCCTTCTTCGGGGTTCATCGTGCCGACCAGGATGAAGCGCGCCGGGTGGGCAAAGGAGATGCCCTCGCGTTCCACGACGTTCACGCCCATGGCCGCGGAATCGAGCAGGATGTCTACGACGTGGTCGTCGAGCAGGTTGACTTCGTCAATGTAGAGCAGGCCGCGGTTGGCCGAAGCCAGCACGCCCGGTTCGAAGTGCCGCTCGCCTTTCTGGATTGCCTGCTCGATGTCGAGCGTGCCGACCACGCGGTCTTCGGTAGCCGAGACGGGCAGGTTAATGAAAGACGTCACCCGTTCGTTGATGGGCAACTTGTCCCCGTTGGATGCGGCGCGTTCCTTGCATTCGGTACACCAGGTCGTGGGGCGGTCCGGGTCGCAGCCGAAGCGGCAATCCTGCACGACCTTGACGCGCGGCAACAGCGCGGCTAACGCGCGCGCCGCCGTAGACTTGGCCGTGCCGCGCTCCCCGCGGATCAGCACCCCGCCGATGCGGGGGTCGACAGCGTTCAAAACCAGGGCGCGTTTCATGCGTTCCTGGCCGACAATGGCAGTAAATGGATAAATGGCTGGCATAGTTGACTCCGGCGGTGATTATAACGTGTTTTTACGGGATGGATGAAAAATCCCCGGCTACAGAGCGGGGATTTTCGGATTATGCAGAAGCCTGCGCCTGTCTGTAAAGTTGCTCTTTGAGTTTCATCACATCCCGTCCAACCGTGGAACCGGAATCCCCCTTTATTTCTTTGGTGATTTTTTCGATGGCGTACATGACGGTCGTGTGGTCGCGCCCGCCCAGCGCCTCGCCAATCTGCGGCAGGGATACGTTGGCTTCTTCGCGCAGCAGGTACATGGCGATCTGGCGCGGCAGGGCTACATCTTTGGAGCGGTCGCGGCTTAAGAGTTTGTCGAGGGACAGTTTGTAATATTCGGCTACCTGGTTGACGACTTTCTGCGGCTCCAGGTCGCCGCGCTGGGGCAGCAGGTCGGCCAGGGCAACCTCCGCCAGGTTGGGGGTCAGGGAGGAACCGCTCAAGTCCGCAAAGGCCAGGATGCGGTTGAGGGCGCCTTCCAGTTCGCGGATATTGGACTGCACCCGCCGGGCGATGGTCTGCAGGATGTCGTCCGGGATGTAACGCCCGGTGCGTTCGGCCTTGTGGCGCAGGATGGCCAGGCGGGTTTCCAGGTCGGGCGGCTGGATGTCGGCGGTCAGGCCCCATTCGAAGCGCGAGCGCAACCGTTCTTCCAGCGTGACCAGCGACTTGGGCGGCCGGTCGGACGAGACGATGATCTGTTTGTCCTGCCCGTGCAGGGTGTTGAAGGTGTGGAAGAATTCCTCCTGGGTGGATTCTTTCCCGGCGATGAATTGGATGTCGTCTACCAGCAGCACGTCAATCGAGCGGTACTTGTCGCGGAAGGCCTGGGTGGTGTGCGTGCGGATGGCGTTGATCATGTCGTTGGTAAACTCTTCGGAGGAGACATACAAGACGCTCAACCCGCGCGCATGGCAGGAGTTTCCGATTGCGTGTAGTAAATGGGTTTTGCCCAGCCCAACTCCCCCGTATACGAACAGCGGATTGTAGGCGCGCGCCGGTTTTTCGGCCACGGCCAGGCAGGCAGCGTGCGCCAGGCGGTTGCCAGAACCGACCACGTAGTTCTCGAAGGTGTAGCGCGGGTTGAGGGTCATGTTGCGTTGTTGGGGTGGGGCGCTATCCTCTTTTTCAGGCGCGGAGGCCGCCTCGGAAGCCTGGGACAGGCTGCTATCTCCCTGCGCCACGACAAAGTTCACCGACACATTCGAATCCGTGATCCCAACCAGCATCTGGCTGATCATGCCGGTCAAGCGACTTTCCAGCCAGTCGCGGGCATAGGCGTTGCGCACCCCGATGGTCATGGCGCCATTCTCGAAATGCAGGGGCCGGGTGTCGCGTACCCAGGTATCGAAAGATGCGCGCGGCATCTCCATCTGGAGTTGTCCTAACACAGATTGCCATGCCTGTTCTACGTTCATAAACGGTTCCCTTGTGGACGGATTCAGGGTAGACGAAACTAACCCGTCGATGTTACAACGGCTTAGTATGGTTATGCACTTGCTATTGACTTCCAGGGCTTGGGGATGGGGGCGGAATGCCCTGCCCACGATTTCAGCGTGCGCCCATTCTAGCAGAAAATGGTTTGGCCTGCCAACACGCATTCCCTACGGCATCTTAAAAACTTCCCTTTTTTTAAGGTGGGGCGACCTTAAGGAATTTCCTTGTAAACAGGCTGATGGATGGAACACTTGTTTCAGCCAAAAAAGCCACTCATTCGCACCGATACCCCCACATATGGGGATAAACCCGGATTTTTCCCCCACATGCGCATATTTGCCTTAAAGGAAAAGCAAACCCTGTCCCAACTTGCATCGTCGTGTGAAACGCAAGAATCAGGGATTCGCGCGCCAGGATTCACAGATTAACGATTTATTAAGGCGCAATTTCGCGCGGCACCCAGGCCAGGATCGTAGTGCCCTGGTTGGGCTTGGATGAGATATCCACTTCCCCGCCTACATTGCGGGCGCGTGTCAGCATGTTTGCCAGGCCGTGGCCGATCGCTGTGCGCATCCCCTCCATCTCGAAGCCGCGCCCGTTGTCATGGACTTCCATCAGCACGCGGTCTCCCGCCAGCCAGAGACTGACGTCTACCCGTTTGGCGCTGGCGTGTTTGGCTGCGTTGGCCAGCGCTTCCTGGCAGATGTGGAAGAGCGCCAGCGTGTGGCTTTGCGGAAGGTCGTGCAGGGAGTCTTTCGGGCCGCTCAAGACCGCTTCTGTCAGGGTGTGCGCGCGATATTCTGTCACCAGTCGTTTCAAGCCATCCATCAATCCCTCGCCGTTCAATTGGCGCGGGCGCAAGTCCAGGATGTAGGCGCGCAGGTCGCGGATGGTCTGGTTCAGGTCGTGGATGGCGTGTTTCAGCCCGTCTTTGGCGCTTTGCGGGTTTTCGTCTACCAGGTGGGAAATATTTTCCAGGGACAAGCCCACCCCAAAGATGGACTGGATGATCCCGTCGTGCAGGTCCATGCCGATGCGCTCGCGTTCCTCCAGCACGGCCAGGCGGCGCGCGTCCTGGTGCAGGCGGGCGTTCTCGATGGCCAGCCCCGCCCAATTGGCAACTGCGCTCAACAGCAGGATATCCCGCTCGTCGATCGGGTTCCTGCTGCGCGTGGCAACGGTCAACACGCCCACCATCGCCTTGCTGGATTCGAGCGGGATACAGGCGATCTGCCGGAAACCGGCCTTCACCACCGCATCTCGCAAGAAACGGACATCGTTTGCCAGGTCATGGCTGATATGCGGCTGGCCGGTCTTGGCGACCATCCCGATCGTGCCTTCGTTGACCTTGAAGCGGTTGCGCGTCCAGAACGCCTCGGCCGCCTGCCCGCGATGGAGCACCAGGCGGAGCGTCTGCTTGTCGTCCTCCAGCAGGAAAATCTCCCCGGCTTCTACTTTCATGTAGTTCATCACCAGCGCCAGGGTTTTGTTCAAGATCTCGTCCAGTTCCAGCGAAGCCGTCAGCGTGGACGCGAAATCGTTCAACAGCGACAGGTCCTCGCTGCGGCGCGTCAGCGCCACGTCGCGTTCCCTGAGATGCTGGTATAGCCTGGCGTTCTGGATGGCCGCCGCCGCGTAGGCCGCCAGCATCTGGATGATCTTTTCGTCATCCGCCGTGAACTCCTCCGCGTTGATCTTTTCGGTCAGGTAGATCTGCCCCAACTGCCGTTCCCCCGCGCGGATCGGCACGCCCAGGAATGAAGTCATAAACGGGTGGTGGGCCGGGAAGCCCACACTGCGCGGGTCATCTTCGATCACCGGCACGCGCAACGGCTCGTCCGAATCCATCAACGCCCCGATCAGCCCTTTCCCTACTGGCGGGTGCGCCATGCGCTTCATCTCTGCTTCGCTCATGCCGACCGAGATGAACTTCTCCAGTTTTCCTTCATCGTCCAGCACGCCTAAGGCCGCATAGCGCGCCTCTGCCTGCTCGCAAGCCACGCTGGCAATGCGCTCCAGCAGCGTTTCCAACGAAACGTCCTTGACCAACTCCAGGCTGGCCCGGTGCAGCGCAACCAGGCGTTCCCGTAACTCCTCGCGCGTCAAAAGCATATAAATTTACCTCTATTAGGACTATTATATCCAAATTTTACCACCCTGATAGGTTTTGGCAGGCCGGCCTGATAAAATTGTAAACTATAGGACAAGACGCCATCTTGTCCTATCTTCATAAAGGAAAACCAGATGACGAATTCCCGCCTTCCCGCTTTTTACAACCTGACGCTGGAAGAGCGCCGCAAAAGACTGGCAGACTCAGCGCATCAGCCTCCCGAAGGCCTGCTCCCGTTTACGGACGGCGGGCTCAGCCCCGAGGCCGCCGACCACATGATCGAAAACGTGATCGGGTTGTACAGCCTGCCGCTCGGCGTCGGGCTGAACTTCCAGGTCAACGGCAGGGACGTGCTCGTCCCGTTTGCCATCGAAGAGCCCTCCGTGGTTGCGGGCGCGTCCTTCATGGCGAAACTCGTCCGCGCCGGCGGCGGCTTCCGGGCCACAACCTCCGCGCCCGAGATGATCGGCCAGATACAGGTGCTCGACCTGGATAACGCCGAAACCGCCCGCCTGAAACTCTACGAACACAAAGCGGACTTGCTGGCCGAAGCCGATTCGATTGACCCGGTCCTGAAAAAATTCGGCGGCGGCGCGCGCGACCTGGAAATCCGCGTCATCGCAGATTCTCCTGTTGGCGCATTCCTGGTTGTGCACCTGATCTATGACGTGCGCGACGCCATGGGCGCCAACGCCGTCAACACCGCTTGCGAACGGCTGGCCCCGCGCATCGAATCGATCACCGGCGGGCGCGTCCACCTGCGCATCCTGTCCAACCTGGCGGACCGCCGTCTCGCCCGCGCGCGCTGTACGGTTCCCGTCAAAGAATTGGAAATGGTAGGACAAAATGGCATTTTGTCCTACGCGGGTGAACAGGTGCGCGACGGCATCATCGAGGCCTGGGCCTTTGCCGCCTCCGATCCCTATCGCGCCGCCACCCACAACAAGGGCATCATGAACGGCGTGGACGCGGTTGTCATCGCTGCCGGCAACGACTGGCGCGCCATCGAAGCCGGCGCGCACGCCTACGCTGCGCGCTCTGGCCGCTACACCTCCCTCTCCACCTGGGGCCAGGACGCGGACGGCAACCTGGTTGGCGCGCTCGAAATGCCGATGGCGGTCGGCATCGTCGGCGGCGCGACCAGGGTGCATCCCGCCGCGCAGGCGGCTATCAAGTTGATGGGCGTCGAGACCGCCTCCGCACTGGCCGAGATCATCGTCTCGGTCGGGCTGGCGCAAAACCTGGCCGCCCTGCGCGCCCTGGCCACCGAAGGCATCCAGCGCGGACACATGTCCCTGCACGCCCGGCAGGTTGCCATTGCAGCCGGCGCCGAAGGCGAAATGATCGAAAAGGTCGCCGCGCAGATGGTAGCGGAAAAGACGGTTAGAATTGATCGCGCGGAAGAGCTTTTGAAAGATGAGAATTGAATCACGAAGAAAATAATTCGCTCATAGCATCCTTCTTTTAGTACAAGACGGATAGGGCGTGTAAGTTATCATAGTGAAAGTTTTGGTATATTCAAACTATTTTCTGTCTTTGAGACATTGATGATGAAAAACCAAATTATAGAAATAATAAAAAACTTAAAACCGAGTCAGGCAATTCACTTGGGTCACAGTATGATAATCAGCAACTTCGGGAATATAATTATCGGCTTTGACCTAAGTACACAGAACGGGATGATTCCAGCACCATTCTCAAATCTCACGTTGAGTAGTGATAGAACAATTTCTCATTTGCTGCCCTTAACTGATACAAGCAATTTAATTGCTCCCGCAACTGAAGTTGCAAAACACTTAGATATTCTTATTTATTCTCACTTGCATGGTGATCATTTTTCTATTAACTATATAGCAGAGGCAATCAAGGCAAACCCTAAAATTAGGATTATTTGT
>JBMOMO010000096.1:0-20937 GCA_049324135.1 Chloroflexota bacterium | reverse complement strand
CAATTCGGCTGGTTCGTCTTTTTGTGTTTCTTCACTCTTTCTTGGAAAGGAGGCGGCGGCCTCGGTAACATTTTCTTTTGATAGAACGATTGCGGTTCGGTAACATTTTCATTTGACTTGACACGGAGTGAAGCCGCCTCACCACAAAGGCACAGAGCGCACAAAGGTTTTTCTGTGTGACCACAAAGGGATTCTCTGTGAACTTTGTGCCTTTGTAGCGCGAATTTTATTTGGGTGTGTTTCAAATGAGTTGAAAGAAGGAACGTCCCGAAGGTTTTACGGAATGAATTCTGCGCTACGGATTACAGACGCAGACTTGCTGGTTGCCGAAGTTCAAGCATACGTATTGCCCTGAACAGGCGCCTGGTTGCCCCTTGGGCTTACTGGAGACGCACGAGCCGGGTTCGTTGCCGTTTGGGACAAAGCCAATGGCAACGCGGCAGGCGTTGTCCAGTTCCGCCAGTCCTTTGATCGGGTAGAAATTTTCCAGTTCGACCAGCGACGTCCCTGCTTGCTCATGGGTCATGCGGTCGTTGAAGTCGAACAGGGCCGGATCGAGCGCATCGTTACCTGCCCAGGCGCCGATCATGTACGATTTGTCGCTCTCCAGCAGGGAGCGTTTGAGGGCCAGTTCCACGGCTGTTGGGTTATCTGGCGCAATGCGCGCCCAGGCCAGGTCCGGGTCTTCGCCTTGACCGCTATCAACCAGCAAGGTCTCGTATCCGTTCCCGTTGCCGTCGTTGTCCGCGCCAACGGAGACCGATCCGCCAATAGCGCGGTCGGTATCGAACCAGGCTTGCACCCCCTTGACGTTCCATTCGCTGGAAGAAGGTTTGGTCGCCAGGACAAGCCACTCTCCGCGCCCATCCAGGTCGCTGTCTATTTCGAAGGCGTACTTGCCCGCAAGTCGACCGCTGTCATCCCCGCCTTTCAGCGTGATCACCGCATAGATCCAGGTCTCGTCTTCGTAGAAGGCCGTATTCAGGATATCCAGGTAGGGAAAATAGATGTCCATCGAAGTGGCGTTGAAGGGACGTTCGAAGCGGCCAAACGTAAAGCGGTCGCCGCCGGGGGCGCGTTTTTGGGCGGCTGTTTCGGACGAATCGTGGTCGCCAGCCTGGTTCTTGCGTTCCGCTGGCAGGTTGATCGGGATGTCATTGTGCTGGATGGCAGGCAAGGTCGCGGTGGGAGACGCGGTCGGCCTCAGCGTGGGAGAAAGGGTTGGCGTCTCGGCGGCAGGCTCCTCGGTCGTTGGCGAATCGGCGTTGAAGTTGCAGGCTAGAATTGCGCCCAATGTCATTGCCCCGGCCAGCAGGATTTGGATAGATTTATGTTTCATCTTCTTCTCTTCTCCTAAAGTTGCGTTGCAGGATTTTATCCCTCGATTATAGCAACCCAAATTTGGATATACAATAGCCTTTTTGTCGGATAAATTTCTCGCGTATAATTGAGAATTATGGATCGAATTTACCTTGACTATGCCGCTACCACGCCGGTCGACTCCCGCGTCCTGGAGGCAATGCTGCCCTATTTCGCCGCCTCCTTTGGGAACCCTTCATCTACTCACCGCTACGGACAGCGCGCCGAGGCGGCTGTGGAGGGGGCTCGCGAAACCGTCGCGGCCTGCCTGCATTGCCGCCCCGAGGAAGTGGTTTTCACCTCTTGCGGTTCCGAGGCAGACAACCTGGCCTTGCGCGGCGCGGCGCAAGCCATGTCCGAGCGGGCGGGCCGCAAACAGATCCTCACCTCGCGCGTCGAGCATCACGCCGTCAGCAAGACCGCCGAGCAACTGGCAGCGCATTATGGTTTCCAACTCACATGGTTGGACGTGGACGCGCATGGCATGGTCGGCCCGGAAGCGGTCGAAAAGACAATTGGCGACCAGACGGCGATTGTCTCGGTCATGCTCGCCAACAACGAGATCGGAACGATCAACCCGGTCAGGGAAATTGTAGAAGCCTGCCGCCGGCATGGGGCGCTTTTCCATACTGACGCCGTTCAAGCGGCGGCGTACCTGTCCGTTGACGTAGACGACCTGGGCGCGGACCTGGTCTCGCTGGGCGGGCATAAGTTCTACGGGCCGAAGGGCGTCGGCGCGCTGTATGTTCGCAAAGGGACGCCGCTGCTGCCGCACCTGACCGGCGGCGGGCAGGAATTTGGCCTGCGGGCCGGCACCTCGAACGTGCCGTATATCGTTGGTTTTGCCGAGGCGCTGCGCTTGACAACCGAGGAACGGAAAGTCCGTACGGCGCATGTGAAACCGTTACGCGACCGCATCATCGGGACAGTCTTGGAAGTGATCCCAGCCGCGCGATTGACGGGTCATCCCGAGGCCCGCTTGCCCAATCACGCCTCGTTCGCTTTCGAGGGCGTGGACGGGAACCTGTTGCTGCAACTGTTGGATGACGCCGGTTTTGCCTGCTCTTCCGGCTCGGCTTGCAAGACCGGCAACCCGGCGCCCAGTGAAGTGATGGCTGCCATCGGCCTGGCGCGCGATTGGGGGCTGGGCTCCCTGCGGGTGACGCTTGGCAAGGATTCTACGCCCGAACACGTCGAAACTTTCCTTGAGGCTTTGCCGGGACTCGTCGAACAAGCCCGCAGGCTGCGTAGTGACGGCGTAGTAACGACGTAGTAATGGCGTAGTAATGACTTCAGTCGTTCGCCCAAAAAGGCGACTGAAGTCGCCACTACAAGCGGCCACTACAAGCCACTACAAGCGGAGAGTACCTGTTTAAACCTATGGCGAAAGTAGTTGTTGCCATGTCCGGCGGGGTGGATTCGTCCGTTGCGGCGGCCTTGCTCAAGCAGCAAGGCCATGCCGTGACGGGCATGATGCTGCGCCTGTGGTCGGAGCCGGGCAAGGAAGAATCCAACCGCTGCTGCACGCCCGACTCAATGGCTATGGCGCGCCGCGTGGCTGCCAAACTGGACATCCCATTCTACGTGGTGGACGCCAAGGATGTCTTTCGCCAGACGGTGGTGCAGTATTTCCTGGACGGCTACGCGGCCGGGGAAACGCCCAATCCGTGCTTGCTGTGCAATCGCCGCATCCGCTGGACGTTCCTGCTCGGCCATGCGCTGGCCCTGGGCGCGGATTTTCTGGCGACGGGACACTACGCCAGGCGGAAAGAAACAAACGGCAAGATCGCGCTCTTGCGCGCCGTCGACCCTTCCAAGGATCAATCGTACGTGCTGCACGTGCTGACGCAGGAGAAGTTACAAAAGGCGTTATTCCCGGTGGGGGAATACCAAAAAGCGGACATCCGCCAGATGGCCGAAGACTTTGGGTTGCCAGTGGATAAACGCCCGGATAGCCAGGACCTGTGCTTCCTGGCGGGCGAAGATTACCGGGCCTTCATCCAGCGCAATGCTGCGGGCATGTTGGTTCCGGGCGAGATCGTCACGCGCGGCGGGAAGGCGCTTGGCCGGCATACCGGGCTGGCGAACTACACCGTCGGCCAGCGCAAGGGACTGGGGGTACAGTCGCCTGCGCCGCTGTACGTGCTGGGCAAGGATACGGTCCGCAATACGCTCATCGTCGGCGAGGCGCACGAATTTGGCGCGAATACGTTGGCGGCACGCGATGTCAATTGGATCGCGGGTGAAGCCCCGGGAGAGCCGTTCCGCGCGCTGGTTAAGATCCGCTATACGGCGCGCCCGGCTGGGGCGGTGGTGACGCCTATCGAAAACGGCGCGCAGGCCCAGGTGCGGTTCGATGCGCCGCAGCGCGACATTACGCCGGGGCAGGCGGCTGTCTTCTATGTTGGGGATGAGACGGTTGGGGGTGGGGTGATCGTCTCGGGACGTGTGTAGTCAATAACCCCTTATTTGATACCAAACAGCAATTTCAACTTTCCTTCCACTTCCCGTCACTGATGGTGTATATATCTTCTTCAGGATCGCGTAGATATTCAAAGGCGGGATTAGTCAGGGAGGCTTTCAGCCATTCGATTTCGCTCAACTCATCGGCACCTTCTGTCAACGGCGAAAGGACAATGACGCGCACACGCTTGGGGCCTGACAAGGGGATAATGCCATCCAGTTGGAGTTGATGGTTTTCATCAACTGTCCCTGTCATTTCTATGGCTGTCATTGGAAATTCCATCTTACATACCGCCTTTCTGCGGATTCGTGCGAGTAAACTCGGTTCAACCTCTGGTATTATACCCCGCGCGAAACGAGGGAATGAATCTTTCGTGCATTTTGTTGCGAGCGGTTCCTTGCAGGGGAGGGGATTCGACTGCCTTCGAGAGGCAAGCTACCTGCTCGCCTTTTCCACCAGGTAAACAATCGAGACATAATCCTTCCCTGTGGCTTCGGACATGCCGATCTCGCAGGTGATATTGGATGAATAATAGCCGTCGTAATCGCGCGCAAGTACTTCGGCGCTTTCTTTTTGCGTAGCGGAGCGGGTCAGTTCGGGGAAGAGCAGGCCGCGGTCGCCGGCAAAGGCGCAGCAGCCCAGGTCGAGCGGAACACTTGCGGATCTGGCGCATTTCTTTGCGATGGCAAGCAATTTGGCGTCCAGTCCCAGTTTGCGGGCCGAGCAGTTGGGATGCAGGATGACTTCTTCGTCCAGGGGATGGATTTCGAGTTTCGGCAGGAGGTGGTCGTGCAGGAATTCGACGCCGTCCAGGATGGTCAGCTGCTTCCAGAGTTCTTTATCTTCATCGTCCAGGCCGTCGCTGCACGTGCGCAGGGTGTGGGTGCAGGAGGTGGTGTCTATGACGATGGGATGTTTTCCGCCCTCCGACCAGTCCCAAAATTTGCGGATGGTCTTGTGAAGCGTCGCCCGGTAGGCGGCGGTGTAGCCTTTGGAGGCGAAGGGCATGCCGCAGCAGTGGCCTTCTGCCTCGGCGGGGATTTGAATGGCAACGCGGGCGCGTTGGGCGAGGGTGAGGAAGGTTTGGGTGAGCGACAGGCGACCGTTGCTGTTGGGGACGCCCAATTGCCGCGAGATGCAAGAGGGAAAATAGATGAATTCTGCCGGGCTGGCGGTCGCGGGCAGGCGCTTTGCCGGGAACGGAATGTGGCGGTTCCACTTGGGCAGGGCAGCGCCAGTGAGCCTTTCGGCGGCGGGCAGGATACCATGCCATTTTGTCCCACTGATCTTATCGAGGAAGTGGCCCGCGCGCACGCCCCAGCCGACGGCTTTTTCAGCCAGGGCGAAGTTTTCCGCAAGCCACAATGCGGAAGTTTCACTCTCGACCGACCTGGCGCGCAGGTGTTTGATGTAGTTGCCGGTGTCGATGCCCACCGGGCAGGCGGCGGCGCACAGGCTGTCGGCGGCGCAGGTTTCGACCCCGGCGTAGGCAAAATCGTCCATCAGGGAGGCAAGCGCGGGGGAGTCCGATGCGGCGGCTTCCAGGCGGGCGATCTCGCGCTGGACGACGATGCGCTGGCGCGGGGTGAGCGTCAACCGCCGCGAGGGGCATTTCGATTCGCAGAATCCGCATTCGATACACTGGTCGATTTCGGGCGCAACCAGGGGGAACGACTTGAGGTGCGTCACGTGCGCGCGCGGGTCGTCGTTGAGCAGCACGCCGGGGTTGAGCATGCCGTCTGGGTCGAAGAGCGATTTGATCTCGCGCATGAGGTCGTAGGCCTCCGCGCCCCACTCGGTCGCTACGAAGGGCGCCATGTTGCGGCCCGTGCCGTGCTCGGTCTTGAGCGCGCCGTCGTATTTGCCGCTGACCAGCGCCACCAGGTCGCGGGAGAAACGCTCGAAGCGCTCGATCTCTCCCGCCGCGTCGAAGGATTGGTTGATGAGGAAGTGCAGGTTGCCGTCTTTGGCGTGCCCGAAGACCACGCCTTCGGGATAGTCGTATTTTTCGAACAGGGCTTGCAGGTCGGTGACGGCCTCGGCCAGGCGCGGCACGGGGAAGAGGACGTCTTCGATCAGCGAGGTAGTACCGGGCGCGCGCATGGCGCCGACCGTAGGGATGATGCCCTTGCGCGGCTTCCACAGCGCGGCCTGGGCGGCCGGGTCTTGGGTGAACTCGGCGTCGTGCAGCAAGCGCAGCCCCCTGAGCGCCTGGACGGCCTTTTGCTGGAAATGACGCAGCGTTTCGGCGTCTTCGGCCTGGTACTCGACCAGGATGGCGGCCGCCGTTCCGGGCAGTTCCCGCAGGATGGGCGGCGCGCCGGGGATCGCTTCCACGGAACGCAGCGAGGCGCGGTCCATGATCTCGGCCGCCCGCGCGCCGGAGGCTTCCAACGGGGCGATGGCGGCGGCGGCGTCCTGGATGGTCTGGAAGTACAGTTGGGCGGTGGTTTTGTGGTTCAAGACGGGCAGGGTGCGCAGGACAGCCTCGGCAATGAAGCCCAGCGTGCCTTCGGAGCCGATCATCAGGTGGATGAGAATGTCGAGGGGCGAGTCGAAGTCCAGGAAGGCGTTGAGCGCGTAGCCGTTGGTGTTCTTCATCCGGTATCGGCTGCGGATGCGCCCGGCAAGCGGCGCGTTGCGCTGGATGCGCTCCGCCAGGTCGAGCAGGCCGCGTTCGATGTCGGGCGCGCCTTCGTGGAGTTGGGCTGCAGCGTGGGGCGCGGCGCTGTCGATGACAAAGCCGTTTGGCAGTACGACCGTCATGCTGCGCAGGGTCTGGTAGGCGTTCTCGGTCACGCCGCAGCACATCCCGCCGGAGTTGTTTGCCAGGATGCCGCCCAACATGCAAGCGTCCAGCGAGGCGGGGTCGGGCCCGATGCGCCGCCCGTAGGGTTTGAGCGCGTTGTTCAGGAAGCCGCCCACCAGTCCCGGCTGGGCGCGCAGCAGCGTCCCGTTATCTTCGATGCTGTAGCGCTCCCAATGCTTGGAGATATCCACCAGGATGCCGTCCGTGATGGCCTGCCCGGTCAGGTTGGTGCCGGCCGCGCGGAAGGCCATGGGGAGGCGTTCCTGCTGGCTGAAGCGGAACAGCGCCTGGAGCTCGCCGACCGAATCCGGCTGCGCCACCGCCTGCGGCGCCAGCCGGAAGTAGGAGGCGTCGTTGGCGTAGGCGATGCGGTCGATCAGGCGGGTATGCACGCGGGAGGCGGGCAGGATGTGGGAGAGTTGCGCTTGGAGGCTCATGGATTCCTCGATGCAGGGCAGGGTCGCTTGCAGGAGGAAATTATACAAGAAAAAGCCTCAATCAGGCATTTCGTACTAATGTACTTGTTGACGGTACGTCCCCTATTTTGTATACTATACCTATCTACTTGACAGGGTGAGGAGGATGTTATGAAATGCGCGGTACTTTGTAAAATGGCGCTTGCCATCGTGGTCCTGGCGTCTGTGGCGGGAAGCCACATGCCTAGCGGTGACGTGACCAGCATCGATCTGGCGATCAACTACGTAGAGGGGACGGTCTTGCAAGACCGGGACGCGTATGACGTCAGCGCCTACTTGACGGTGGTGGACCAGGATGGAACGCCCATCGAAGAATTGGAAGTCGAGGACTTTTCGGCTACCGAAGACGCGCAACCGGTCGCGCTCGAAAGCCTTGCCCCGGTTGCCGAGGATACACCGATCCACGTGACGATGGTGATGGACGCCAGTCACAGCATGACTGGCGACAAGATCACCACCGCGCGCATGGAGGCCACCCAACTGATGGCCGACTTGAGCGACCAGTCCCTGGTTGGCCTGGTGACCTTTGGCGATGCGGCCGAGGTGGTAAATAGTTTCACCGCCAACCAGGCGGATGTCCTGGCCGGGATCGCCAATATCGAGATCCCGGAAGGCGCCGGGTCTTGCCTGTATGACGGGATCTACGAGGCCGTGAAGATGACCGCCTCGCTTCAAACCGGACGGCGGGCTGTGGTCGTGCTGACGGACGGGGAAGACGAGAAGCGGAACGGCGATCCATGCAGCGCCCACACCAGCGACGACATCATTACTTTAGCCACCTCGGCGGGGACGATCACGCCCGTTTTCGTCATTGGCCTGAGCACCCGGGTGGACGAGGAGGACTTGAAGCGCGTCGCGGCGATGACCGGCGGACTGTTCTCCAACCCCGAAACCTACGAAGATCTGGACGAAGCCTTCGGGAAACTCAGCGATCAACTGAACAAGCAGTATGTCCTGCGCTATGTTTCGACCACCGTCACAGGCGCGCATACCCTGGCGGTCGAAATCAAATACAAAGAAAACGATGACGCAGAGGAAATGCAGGACAACGATACGCGCCAGTTCTTGCTGCCGACGCTGCCTGTGCGCGTAAAGGTGCTTGCCCCGGCCGAGGGACAGACCGTGAGCGGCTCTACCACCATCGAGGCGGCCGTTTCGCCGGGCAGTTGGCAGGTCAGCCGGGTGGATTTCGTGGTCAATGATGTCGTCGCCTGGTCCGGCGCGTCTGCGCCTTATACCCATACGCTCGACCTGGCTGACTATGAGTCCGGGCCGTTGTCCATTGCGGTGCGCGCGTACGGCCCGGATGGCGCGGAACTGGCGAGCGCCAGCGCCTCTGTTACAGTGGAAGCCTTGACGTTCATGGACAAACTGACGGCCATTTTCGAGCAGGCGCTGGCGGGCGAACAGGAGGCCGTGCGCCAGGTCGCCCTTTGGGGCGGGGGGGCGCTGGCGGTCGTTGCCGCGCTGGGGATTCTCCTCGGGGTATCGGCCGCCCGGCGCAGGAAGCAGGCGCGCGCCCAGGCCCAGATCTGGGACGGCGCGTCCACCCAATCGTTCAACCTGCCGGACGCAAAGCCGGCGCAGCCTTCCCCGGTTGTTGCGGCCGGCCCGGCCGGCGTGCGCGGCGTGCTGGTGGTCGAGAAGAGCGACGATTCCGCCATGATCGGCCAGCGCTTCGAGATCGTCAACGAGGTCACCAACCTGGGCCGCAGCGCGGATAACGACGTGATGTTCCCCAAGGATACCCCCATCTCGCGCCGCCATGCCCAGATCATTGCGCGGGCCGGCGGTTTGTACCTGGACGAAATAGCAACGCGGGACGATACAGGCCAGATGAAACGCCCCACCTATGGGACTTTTGTCAACGGGCAAAGGGTCGAGCAGGAACCGGCCTTGCTCAAGAACGGAGATGAAATCCAACTCGGCGCCCGCGCCATTGTGCGCCTCGAGTCCAGCGCCGCCCCCTCGCCAGAGGACGAGAAAACGCACCTGGGCTTTGACCCCGAAACCGAAGCGACCAAATTAGTGGTCAAAAAGAACTGACCTCGAACAAGAAGATGATCCTCGAAGTTGGCTTTGCCAGTCACCCGGGCCGCAAGCGCAGCGCGAACCAGGATGCCGTAGGGGTATTCCTTTCCTCCACAGACGCATCCCCCTCGATTTTCATCGTTGCAGACGGGATGGGCGGGCACCGCGGCGGGGACATGGCCAGCCGCCTGGCGGTAGAAACGATCCAAAAGGCTTGCTCCCAGGCGGGGCAGGCGCAGGATTACCGCGCCCTGCTGTCCGAAAGCATCCAGGCCGCGCACGCTGAAATCTGCGCGGCGGCTGCGAGGGAAACGCAACTGAGCGACATGGGCACTACGGTCGTGATAGCCCTTGTGACGACCGGGCGCGCCTTCCTGGCAAACGTTGGCGACAGCCGCGCTTACCTGGCGCGCGGCGGGACTCTCAGCCTGCTCAGCCAGGACCATAGTTGGGTGGCGCAGCAGGTGCGGGCCGGGTTGATTACAGAAGAGCAGTCCCGCCGCCATCCGAATCGCAGCCGTCTCACCCTGGCGCTCAGCCCCGGACGGTCGCAGGTCGCGCCATACCTGGCGGAGACCGCGCTGGAGGCCGGGGACAACCTGGTGCTATGCTCGGATGGCCTGTGGGGCGTCGTTCCAGAGGCCATCCTCACGGCTGTGGTAGAAGAACTCAACCCCCAGGCCGCTGCGGATAAATTGGTCTCCCTGGCAAATCAAAACCTGGGGCCAGACAATATCTCGGTCATAATTGTCCGCTATGGTTCCGGGTAGGCTCAATATACAGTAGCCCCAACCAACGTCCCGAAGGTTCTCAAGCGGTTTTCGAGAAACCTTCGGGACGTTTCCCCTTCTTTTGACCCGGTACGCTAAATAATATCCTGTTTGCGCAGGGCGACCAGCGTCATCGCGCCGAAGATGAGCGCCAGGCCAATGGTGATGCCCCAAACCTGGAATAGATGCTCGCGCGTGCGGGTGTAATCGATGGTGAGATCGCGCGGCACCATCACATCCGAGGCGTCTGGATCGACCGTTACCGTTTCGGTGACCTCTTCCATCACGGTCTTCATTTCATTTTCGACCACGACCGGCATGGTGATCGGGACCGAGCAGCCGCGAATGTTTATCGTCTTCGACGTGATGGTCACGGGCGTCCAGTCCGGGTCGGGCTTTTCCACTTCTACGGTCACTTCCTGTTCGCGCTCCTCCGGCTTGAAGCGGCTGCGGGTCAGCGAATTCAGGTGATCCACGTCCGCGCTGATGCCCATGCCTTCGGTCGCCCAGCGGCTCAATGTGGCGGCAGAGATCTTCCCGGCCGCGCCAGGCAAGGGGAAAATGACCCCGCCGAACAATATCTGGATCACCACCAGCGCCAGCAAAATGTACGTGATCGAGTTGGGCGTCGGGGCGATGGTCGAAACGAACAGCCCCAGCATGATGGCGGCGAACACGCCCAACATCAGCGTGATGTACATTTCGGCAAAGGCCGGCATCGTGACGCCCTCGACCGGGAAGGTTACCTTAGTCTTGATGATCCACATGAAGATCAAGATCTGCACAGACGCAAACGCGCTCAACAGCACGACCTTGGACGCAATGTAGGGAACGAGCCGCAGGAACACCATGCGCTCGCGGTAATAGACTGTCCGCTCTTTGACGACCTCGTAGGCGGCTGAGAAAAACCCCAGGAAGACAGCCGTGAGCGACATCAGGAACAACAATCCCTGCCCGTTCATCACCACCACGTAGGTATCGCTTTGTTCGCCGGAGGCAATCGCCTCGCTCAATTGTCGGTCGATGACCTCGAATGGATCGCCCACCAACCAGTGCGGCTCGGCGATGATCAGGAACAGCAAGGCCACCAGCGGCAGGACGCCTACCAGGATGATGGACAGGATGCGGTCGCGGATCACCAGGTCGAAGTAACGCCGGGTGAGCAACAGGAACTGGCCGAACGAACTCAGCCGCCGCTTGTTCCCGCTCCCCGGGCGGTTTTCGGCTGGCGGGCGTTCCTCGGCCGGCGCCTTGATGCGGTCGATGACGTACTTCCTGAAAAATGTGGCCCCGCGGAATCGCTCTTCCCAACTGGCCGCCTTCTTCTTGGCCTCGCCGGGATCCGGGTCGTTGATCTCGGTATAGATGTCGGCAAAATCGTTCTTGCCCACGCCGAAGAATTCACTGGCCTCCTCCGGCGGGCCAAAATACACCACCCGTCCCTGCGACATGAACGCAACGTGGTCGCACTGGGTAATGTTGGCGGTAGCGTGCGTCACCAGGATGACGGTCTTGCCCTCGTCCGCCAACTTGCGCAGGGTGTGCATCATCTTCTTTTCCAGGCCGGGGTCCAGGCCCGAAGTCGGCTCGTCCAGGAACAGCAGGGGCGGGTCGGCCAGCAGTTCGACGGCAATGCTGGCGCGCTTGCGCTGCCCGCCGCTCAGGGAGTTGATCACTTGTGAGCGTTGGCCGGTCAATTCCACCTGCTCCAACACGCGCGTGATGCGCTGTTCGATCTCCTGGGCGGTGGTATCCGGCGGCAGGCGGAAGCGGGCAGCGTAACGCAGCGCCTGTTCCACCGACAATTCCTTGTGCAGGATGTCGTCCTGCGGCACGTAGCCCATCAGGCTGCGATAGGCCTCGTAGTTCTGGTACAGGTCCTCGCCCTCGATCAGGACGCGCCCTTCGGCTGGCAGCAGGCCGCTGAGGATCTTCATCAATGTAGTCTTGCCAGCGCCGCTCCCACCCACCAGGCTGATAAATTCCTTAGGGTGGCAGGAAATATTGACATCGTACAGGATGCGTTTGGCGCGTTTCCCCCGCCCTACGCTCCAACTGATGTGCAGCCCGTCCAGGCGGATGCCGCGACTGGCGGCAAAGACCGCCAGGCTGTCCGCGTTGTACACCAGGCGGAACGGCCCGATCTGGATCGTGTCGCCCGGCTTGAGCCGCGTTGGGCGCTGGATGCGCTGCCCATTGACGAACGTGCCGTTGACGCTGTTCTGGTCGGTGATGGCCCAGCCGCCGCTGCTGGTGGGCTGCACCAGGGCGTGATGCCGCGAGACCTGCGGCGAGGGCAGGTGCAGGCCCGTGTCCGTGCCGCGACCGAGCATCAGCGCCCGGTCGGGCGACAACCGTTCCACGCTGACCTGGGTCAGCCCGGAAAAGGACGGCTTGACGGCGGCTTCCACCTGGCGCGCCTCGAAGGTCAGGCTGGCCGAGTTGCCCATCTCGTCGCCAATGCGGATCACGTCGCCCTCGCTCAATGTGACCTGTTTTGCCTGGCGGCCATTCACGAACGTGCCGTTGCTGCTCTCCAGGTCGGTGTAGGTCCACAGGCCGCCGCGCTGTTCCAGCAGGCCATGCTTGCGGGAGACGTATTCCAGCGGCAGGACGATGTCGTTCTCCTGCACGCGCCCGATGTGGAGCGCAGGCTTGTCGAGCGTCACCTGGCGGACCGGCTGGCCGGGAACGCGAATGGTCAGGCAATAGCCTGCCGGGGATGCTTGCTTGTTTTCGTGTTTGTCGTTTGTCATACCGCCTCCATGATTATTGGTAAAGTATACGCGATACAATTGATGTGGGCAAGCCACCCATTTACACTATAATCCAGGCGGAGGCGATGATGCCGTTGACTACGCTGATCCTTTTGGTTCTCTCCGCGTCCAGCCTGCTCTCGCTGGGCGGTTTTGCGCTGGTATCCTTCCGGGAAGGGGAACGACGCGCCGCGGCGCTGGCGACCATCCTGGCTGTGACGGTGGGCGGGACGCTTGCGCTGGGCGCGCTCCTGCCCGCGTCTTTCCAACGCCTGGTCCTGTTGGCCGTTGCCGGGGCGGGATCGCTGTCCCTGGCCGCCTTTTTCACCCCCCTCGGCAAGGCCGAGCGCCTGCGCGATGTCTCCTCCGGGCGTTTCGATGAGCGCGACATCATGTTCGCGCGCGCCCGCCTGCAACCCGGCAGCGACCGCCACAAAGCCTATTACGCCATGCGCCCGGAAAACCAAACCAAAGACGACCTGTTCCGCGCCCAGCCCGGCCTGCTTTCCCCGCACGCCAAATATGCGGATGCGGTCCTGTTCGCCGCGCCGGAGGCCAGTTTTGCCCTCACCGACGCCATGCACACGCTGGTGGACGGATCGCCCGCCGCGCGCCAGGTTTCCCTGCCCGCCAACCCCGGCCTGACGCGCTTCGTAAAAGCGTTGGCCCGCTACTTCGGCGCGCTGGACGTAGGCGTCACAGGACTGCGCCCCGAGCACGTCTACTCCCACATCGGGCGCGGAGCGGGGGAATGGGGCGCGCCGCTGGAAGTGGAACACAAGTACGCCATTGCCTTCACGGTCGAGATGGACGCCGGGATCATGGGACTTGCGCCGGAAGCGCCGGTAGTGATGGAATCGGCCCGCCAGTACGTGGAAGCCGGTCGCATTGCGGTGCAGTTGGCGCAAACCATCCGCGCCTGGGGCTATCCCGCCCGCGCCCACATGGACGGCAACTACCGCGTCATCTGCCCGCTGGTGGCGCGCGACGCCGGCCTGGGAGAGATCGGCCGCATGGGGTTGTTGATGACGCCGCGCCTGGGCCCGCGCGTGCGCATCGCCGTCGTCACCACCGACCTGGAACTGATCCCCGACCAGGTTCTGCCGGACGCCAGCGTGATCGACTTTTGCGCGCAATGTGGAAAATGCGCCGAAAATTGTCCCCCCAAAGCCATCCCTTTTACAGACCGCATCGAGATCGCAGGCGCGCTGCGCTGGCAGATCAACTCCGACCTGTGTTTCCGCTACTGGTGCGCGGTTGGCACCGATTGCGGCCGCTGCATGTCCGTCTGTCCCTATTCCCACCCGGATACGTTCTATCACAACCTGGTGCGCTGGGGCAACGCGCGCTCGGCGGCCTTCCGCCGCTTCGCGCTATGGGCCGATGACCTGTTCTATGGGAAACACCCCGCCCGGCCTCGTCCGCCTGCCTGGCTGCCCTGACGCGCGCTACCTTTTGTACCGGAAATGATAGCGTTCCAGCATAGCGCGGATGACGGCCTCGTTCTCCGCGCTCAACTCCAGGAACAGCACGCCAACCTTGTAACTGCCCTTGCCCTCCTCGTCCGCTTCACAACGCATCACCTTGGCTGGGATGTCCATGTGCTTGATCTTGATTTCCGGCAGGTCATCCGGCAGGGTGAAGGTCAAAATCACCCGCGCGCCCGCCTCCAGCGGCTTTTCCCCGATCACCTGGGCGCCCTGCATGGTCAGGTCTCCCAGGTAACCGAGCAAGGCGTTGCCGGTCAGGTTGTACACCGGCGTAAAAGCCATCACCTTCTTGCGCGGCTCTACCCTTCTGTCTCTGTTCCAGTCGCCCATCGCAACCTCGTGTCCATATAGTATTGCTCTTGAGAATCTATAACAACCGCGAAGATTTGTAGCGCGAAATTTACTTCGCTTTTGGTTGCCTGCCTGTCGGCAGACAGGCGGAAAAGTCCCCAGTATGGGGAAAGTCCCCAGTATGGGGAAAGTCCCCAGTATGGGGAAAGTCCCCAGTATGGGGATGAATTCCGCGCTACGCATATTATAGAACAATTCTCCGATTTGTCATACCGATTTCCATAACTTCTTGTATAATCCCCCCATGCTGCCCATCGAAGAACGTTTCGCGCGCATCGGCATGATCGCCCGCTGGCGGCCGCCGCACCGCGGTCACGCCGCTGTGCTGCGCGCGCTGTGCGAGCGGGGCGAGGAGGCGCTCATCGGTATCGGCAGTTCCAACCGCTACAACGCCCGCAACCCCTTCACGCTCGACGAGACAACCGACATGCTGCGCCTGCTCCTGGATGGTTACAGCAATTCCCGGCTGATCCCTGTCCCCGACCTGGACGACGGCCCGCGCTGGCGCAAGATGGCGCTGGACATTTTCGGCGCGCTCGACCTGTTCGTGACCGACAACCCCTACGTGGCGCACCTTCTAGGCGACGACTACCGCATCCTCCGCCCCGTGGAGTTGCTCCCGTTGAACGAGCGCATCGCCGTAGACGGGACGGGAGTCCGGGCGGCGATGGCGCGCGGGGAGGGCTGGCAGGCGCTCGTCCCGGAAAAGATCGCGGCCTACATCTCATCAACGCGCGGGTTGGACGTCCGCTTCCGTCAGGAATTCGGCCTGGAAACCCTGGCCTTGCAAACCGTCACGCAATAACCACAAAGGAGGAACGATGTATTCATGGGATGAAGATACCAGCAAGTGGTACGGTTCGGGAAAATATGCCTACGCCCCAACAGCCGCCGCCACGCGCTCGGCCGCCGCCGAGCGCGCCCGGGCCAGCGGCCCGCGCACCTACAAAGGCCGGGGCGGCCCCAACGAGAAAGTGATCGACCCGAAGAAACATATCCGCACCGAATCGGCCAACCCGCTGATCGTCGCCATCGACGTGACCGGCTCGATGGCCTCCTGGCCGTCCGAGATCTTCGACCGCCTGCCGCTGCTCTACAACACCCTGTCGCAATACCGGCCAGACGTGGAGATCTGCTTTGCCGCCATCGGCGACGCGGCGGTAGACCGCTGGCCCCTGCAGGTGACCACTTTTGCCAGCGGCTTCGACCTGGAGCAGCTGCTTGGCTCTCTGTACGGCGAAGGCGCGGGCGGCGACGCGCCCGAAAGTTACGGCCTGTTCGCGCAATGGGTCAACACGCACGTCGAAATCCCCAACGCGCAGGAAACGCCTTTCCTGGTTGTGTTCGGCGACATCACCATGCACCAGCGCGTGCCGGCCGCGCAGGTCAGGCACTACCTGGGCGACGCCATCCAGGGCGACGTGGATTCGCTGGCCGCCTGGCAGCAGTTGGCGCAGACATGGAACACCTGGTTCTTGCGCCGCCCGACCGGCAAACGCGGCGACCAGGTGGACCAACAGTGGGGGAAAGCCATCGGCGAGCAGAAGGTCTTCCGCATCGAGGACGAGCAGCGCGCGGTGGATTACGCCATGGGCCTGGTGGCGCGCGCCTGGGGCTACTTTGGCGACTTCCAGGACAACATGCGCGCCCGCCAGGACGAGGGCAAGGTGGCGCAGGTCAGCAAGCCCATCGAGATGATCTGCCCGCGCTGCGGCGCGCCCATCCCGGTGAGCGCCGGAGGCATGTTCAAATGCGGCTTCTGCGGCACGACCCTTAAGTTGTAACCCGCATGGGCATTTCTGTCATCGTCACCGCGCCTCCGTATGCGGATTTCCTGGCGGAGGTAGCGGCGCATCCGCTGGTGCGCGGTTTCCGGTTGAACACGGTCATGCCGCTGCGCGAGGGGCCGCGCGAGGCGCTGGAACGCCTGTCCGCTTACGGCCAGCCGGTGTGGGTGGACCTGAAAGGCCGCCAGTTGCGCGTGGTGGGCGCGGCCATCCCACCCTACACTGAAGTGACCCTCAGCCACGCCATCCGCGTGCCGACGCCCGTGGACGCCTACTTCTCGGACGGGAATGAGCGCGCGCGCGTGGCGGCCGTGGACGGGAAGCGCCTGATCCTGGCGGATGGGCCGCGCCGCCTGGTGGGGCCGGGCGAATCGGTCAACATCGTCCACCCGGCGCTCGAAATCCTCGGCACGCTGACGGAGGCCGATCACGCTTACCTGGAAGCCATGAAAGCGCTGGACATGAAACAGGTCATGCTCTCGTATGTCGAATCGCCGTCGGACGCGGCCGAGGTGCTCCAGTTGCTGCCCGGCGCGGAGTTGCTGCTCAAGATCGAGACCCAGCGCGGGCTGGACTACGCCGAGCGGCACGGCGCGGGCTATGGCCGCCTGGTAGCCGCGCGCGGCGACCTGTACGTGGAGGTGCTGCGCCCACACCGCATCGCCCCGGCTTTGAAAGCGATCATTGCCGCAGACCCACAGGCCATCGCGGCCAGCCGCCTGTTCGATTCGCTGACCTTCCAATCCGTGCCGGCCAGCGCAGACATCGGCGACGCGGCCTTCCTGCTGGAGATCGGCTACCGCGCCTTCCTGCTCGGGGACCAGGTGTGCCTGCGGCGGGATTCGGTCATCGAGGCCTTGAATTTGCTGGAGGAAATGGGCAAAGACTTCAAAGGTCCCTGAGACTTCCGAAGTCTCATTCACGCTATGAAACTCGCAATTGCGCAGGTCAATCCCATCGTCGGCGACCTGGAAGGGAACGTGGCGCGCATCCTGTCGGCCGGGGAGGAGGCGCGGGCGCAGGGCGCAGACCTGGCGGTCTTCCCGGAGATGGCCGTGCCGGGCTACCCGCCGCGCGACATCCTGTACGATTCATCCTTTGTGGAAGCGACGCAGGCGGCGACGCTGGACCTGGCGCAGCGGGCGCGCGGACTGCCGCCGCTGCTGGTCGGCTCGTTCCAGCCGTCGGGGCAAAGGTTGTACCAGCATCCGGCCCTGCACAACGTCGCCTGGCTGGTGCAAGATGGGGAAATGAGGCTGGCGGCGGTGAAGCGTTTGCTACCCGTCTACGATGTCTTCTACGAGCCGCGCTGGTTCCTGCCCGGCGAAGCCTCGCTGCCGCCGTTCGAGATCGCCGGGAGGAAGATCGGCGCGCTGATCTGCGAAGACCTGTGGGACGAGGCCTACCCCGTCCACCCTGGCGCGGAGTTGAAGGACATGGGCGCAGACATGCTAGCCTGCCTGGCGGCCTCGCCCTACCGGAGGGGGGTGGGGGAGGAGCGGCTGTACCACGCGAAAAGGCAGGGGCTTCCTATTGCTTTTGTCAACCTGGTGGGCGGGAACGATGAGTTGATCTTCGACGGCGGGAGTTTCTGGCTGGCGGGGGATGGGGGAGAGGAAGCAGGCAGGTTCGAGGAGGGGGTGCGCGTGTTGGATACCATGAAACTTCCTCGCCCCAGCCCCTCTCCCGCTGGGAGAGGGGTAAGGGGTGAGGGAGAACTTTTCCGCGCGCTGGTCCTGGGCGTGCGCGACTTTGCCCGCAAGAACGGGATGCGCCGCGCCGCGCTGGGGCTTTCGGGCGGGATCGATTCGTCCGCGGCGGCGGTGATCGCAAGCGAGGCGCTGGGCGCGCGCAACGTGACCGGCGTGGCTATCCCCTCGCGCTACACCGATCCGCGCTCGACCGAATGCGCCCGGCAGTTGGCGGAGGCGCTGGGGACGCGATTCGAAGTCGTCGAAATGGAGGCAGTCCACCGGTCGGTGGAAGAAGCGTTGGGCGGCTTGCTGGGAGGGACGGCGGACGAGAACGTCCAGGCGCGCATCCGTATGCTGATCCTGATGTCCTTCGTCAACCGGGATGGAGGGTTTCTCATCAACACCAGCAACAAGACCGAACTGGCGCTGGGATACGGCACGCTGTACGGCGACCTGGCCGGGACGCTCAGCCCGCTGGGAGATGTAACGAAGCCGGAGGTGTACGCGCTGGCGCGCTGGATAAATTCTGAATTCAGAATTCAAAATTCAGAATTGGGGATCGTCCCGAAGTTTGTGATGGAAAGAGCGCCGAGCGCGGAGTTGAGGCCAAACCAGGTGGACCCGTTCGATTACGAAACGCTCGCGCCGGAGATCGAACGGCTGGTGCGCGCGGACCAGTCCAACGCCGCCATGCGCGCCGCCGAGCACAAACGCCGCCAGTTCGGGATTGTGCTGAAGGTCAGCGAGCGGGCCTTCGGCAGCGGGCGGATGCTGCCGGTGACGAGGAGGTGATTAGTTTTCAGTTTTCAGTGATCAGTCGGCATTCCTCTTTCCGCTTTCATTTCTTTGATTCGCTCAGGGCAAGCCACCCATTTACACTATCATCCGGGCGGAGGCGATGATGCCGTTGACTACGTTGACCCTTTTGATTCTCTCTGCGTCCAGCCTGCTCTCGCTTTTTTGGATTATACTGTGAACATGGAAGCCAGAGAAAACAAACACGAAGTTCAACTGTATATCGAAAATGCACAGGAAATGCTGGAAGCCGCAAAGGTGAACCTGGATAACGACTTTTACGCTTCTGGCGTGAATCGCTCGTACTACGCGGTTTTCTATGCGGCAAATGCACTTCTCGCCACGCTTGGGGAGGCGCGAAGCAAGCACAGCGGCGTCATCAGCGTCTTCCGCCAGCGGTTTATCAAAACGGGTGAACTCCCTGTGGAGTTGAGTGAGGTTTATGGAGACTTGCTGAATTCGCGGTAAAGCGGGGACTACGACTTGAACACTCGCGTTGATATCGAGACGGCGAGACAACTTCTCGAAAAGGCTCGTCGGTTTGTGGAAGAGGCGGAACAATGGTTACGTCGCAATCAATGGTTGTAGACCAGATCACAAAAAACGAAAATACCGCCCTGCGTACTTTTGTCCAGCGCATTTTGGACGAACTGGACGCGCAGGTCTTCCAGGTCATTCTCTTTGGCTCGAAAGCCCGCGGGGATAGCACCACCGACTCGGATGTGGACGTATTGATCTTGGCAAACGAGGAAAACAGGCGCTTGCAGGAGAAAATCAACATCATTGCTTCCCAAATCAGCCTGGATTATGACGTTCTCTTCAATCCTTTGCTGATCGCCGAGGCGCGCTGGAAGCAAATGTCAAATGAACGGTTTTCTGTTTGCCGAAATGTGGAACGCGATGGGGTCATGTTGTTCAATCGCCAAACGTTGAACGTTTGATCGTCTCCCAACTTCCGCAGGGACAACCATCCTCGAATGGGGTCACGAATACTCGAATGCCGCGCGCCGACCTTCGTTTATTCGTGGCGGGTTTTATTCGCGGACGGCTCTTTCCACCAACTCCGCCCACTCCCTCGGCAGGGACGAGAGATCAACGTTCGTATCGCCGAGCATCACGCGCTGGATGACCCTGCCCTCCTTCGACAGGCTCAGGGCAGGTCCGCAGGGACGCTCGAATCCGCCGCCATCTTCTGCGCGGACAAACCATCCACGAATAGACCACGAATACTCGAACCGCGCGCCGATCTTCGTTTATTCGTGGTAGGTTTTATTCGTGGACGGCTTTTTTCACCGCCTCCCCCCACTCCCTCGGCAGGGACGATAAATCCACGTTCGTATCGCCAAGCATCACACGCTGGATGACTCTCCCCAACTTACGGAATGTAAATCCGCCCAACCCCCAGATAGTTTTCTATGTTCAAAACAGTATCTACGATTCTTTCCGCGCATCGTTCCCGATAGGCGCGTTCTTTCATACGGTCGAGCGCCCCAATCGTAAGCACAGGCAATGACGTTGGAACGTTTTCTTCCCGAATGGTTTGTTCCAAAGAATCTTTCCCTTCATCGTTTCGATTCGCCGTAAGTAAGATGAGCCGATTCTCCTGGGCAAAACGCCACATGCCGCGATCAGGCGTGTTCACTGGCAGATCCACATCGGCAAAGGTCATTACTGGAATATCAATTAACTTGAGCCAGCCTTCGTTTTTCATGATAGACCAAAGCAATATCCCCTGCTTTTTCATGTGATGATCCAACAGGATTTTCATGCTTTATGTTCCGCGCGATATTGCGCTTGCAATTCCCTTATTCTTGCAATGGTCGCTTCGCGCTGTTCATAGGTTGCCGTCATTAACTTCCGACTTCTTTCATCCCAATACTTTCTATTTTCCTCGGCGATGTTAAGAATTTGCCGGTATTCCTTCTCGAAATCCTCTTTGTTCAGGTGGATATAATCGAGAATATCCAGCATTTCTTCGTCGGTTAGCTCATAGATGTCGCGTATGTTTTTCAGGGAATCTTTTCCCTGCAATGCATCCATGATGAAATACAGAGTGAGGCGGGTTCCGTTGACCGTCAACCCGTTTTCCGTACGTATCACCGTGTGATTTTCACGCGGGATGGGGCCATCTGTGTTCATCAATGCCTGAATGAGT
>JBMOMO010000095.1:0-21245 GCA_049324135.1 Chloroflexota bacterium | reverse complement strand
TCCTATGCAGGTATTTTCTGCGTTCATCTATGGTCATGGGGTCTGTTTCGGCCATCGTTCCCTCGGTAACATTTTCTTTTGACGGAACGATACCACTTCGGTAACATTTTATTTGATAGAATGCGAGGGATTGACGCTATGTGTATTGTGTGTATAATTTTAACCGTGAACAGTCGTGATATCATTGCCAAATTAAAAGCCGATGGTTGGGCGCTGATCCACACGCGCGGTAGTCATCATCATTTCAAGCATCCAACCAAACAAACCTGGCAGGGTGACTGTTCCACATCCAAAAAGAGATTTACCAATCGGCACGCTCCGCAGTATTTATCGTCAAGCCGGTTGGGCCTGGCCAGAGAAAAAGTGAGGCTCCATGCGTTACCCGGTTGTTATTCATAAAGATCCCGATAGTGATTATGGGGTGACAGTCCCCGCTTTGCCGGGTTGCTTCAGCGCGGGCAAAACGCTCGACGAGGCGTTGCAAGAAGTGACCGAAGCCATTGAGTGCCATTTGGAAGGCTTGCTCATGGACGGCGAATCTATCCCTACGCCTCATTCTATCGAATATCATCAAAACGATCCCGATTATGCTGGCGGGGTTTGGGCGGTCGTTTCGATAGACCTGGCAAAATTATCCGGCAAAACGACGCGGGTCAATATTACTTTGCCCGAAAGGGTCTTGAAGTTGATGGACAGGTACGCCGCTGAAAATGGGGGAACCCGCTCCGGGTTGATCGCGCAAGCCGCGCTCGAATATATTGCCTCTCACGAAACCGCTTAGGGTCTGTAGGTTCCATCCACTGTCTCGATGCGGTAGATGCTGGGGCGTTTCTCGATCAGGATCTCCGTTGCGCAGCCGGTCAGGGCGTGACCGGGGGGCAATTCCCTTGCTTTTCCCATGAACAGGTAGAATTTACCGCTGGTAATCTCGTGCGCGGGGAAGAGGCGGATGGGCTCGTTCGTCGAGTCGCTGAAGGCCATCAATGCGTCGTAGACCTGGGCGTCCGAAGCGTCTACCATCCAGGAGTTGGCCTGGAAGTCGGCCAGGCAGACCTGGGGGGCGTGTCCGCATGGGAAACGGCCAGCAGGCGCGAGGTCAATGAATGAAGCGGGGCGCAGTTCCACCGCGTAAGGGACCTGCTCGGCCGGGCAGGCGGGGAGCGTCACATCCGGTTCCCTTCCCAAACGGTTCAGCAATACCGGCACAACGGAGGCAAGGACGATTACGAGTATGGAAAGCGTCCCTGCCAGGCGGGGCAGCCAGGCGTCGTCTTCGGTCGGGCGCGGGTCGGGGTGACCGACCGCCAGCGCCAGGAAGATGAAGATGAACGGGACCGTGCTGGCATAGGTGCGCACGCCGCCGTCGATGGGCGGCAGGAAGGGGATGGACAGCAGGACGCCAACAAAAGCCGCCAGGAACAGGGAGGGGAGCGGCGCGGCGATCTTGCGCGCGGACTTGACCAGGCCCCAGGCCGTCAGCGCCAGGCCCGCCAGCCACAGGACGTAGTCCCAAGGGCTGCGCCCGTTGGGAGAGTAGTAGCCGAAGATGCCCAGGTCGGGGAAGAAGAAATCGCGGTAGGCCTTGGCCGCGCCGATGAAGAAACTGAGCGGGTGGTTCAGGAAGAATTGCCAGGCCGCGCGGTAGATGAGCGCCGGTTCGCGCAGCCCCAGGTTCTGGTAGGCGTAGTTGTAACCGGCCCCGCCCACCACCTGTCCGTAGATCGTAAAGGCGAAGTTGCCGAACGACAGGTTGCCCGGTTCCACGACCAGCCGCGCGTATAGCGTGTTAGCCAGCAGGAAGACGACCACGACGACCGCCAGCGCCAGCCCGGCCGCGCGGAACGAGTAGCGTTCCCCTTTTCGGAAGCCCCATCCCGCCCACAGCGCCAACGCCGGGAAGACGAAAAAGGTCCCGGCGCGCACGCTGACGGCCACCACCAGCACGGCCAGCCCGGCCAGGAATGCGCGCAGGTTTTGTGTCTGGGTCGCATGGAAGACCAGGATGAAGCCCAGGCAGCCGAGCGCCAGGCCGAGCGGCTCGGTGTACAGGAATCCCAGCATGGACTGGATGTAAAGGTAGATGAAGGCAAGGTAGAACGCCGCGGCCGCCGCGCCCAGCCGGTTGCGCAGCAGCCAGGCGGAGAGAAAAGCGGCTGCCGCCAGCAGCCCCACAATGAGCGCGATGCTCCACATCAGGTTCTGGCCGGTGAGCCACAACAGGCTGGACAGGAAACTGGTGAACAGCGGGCGCCAGGCAGCCCCGTTGGTATGCTTGGCCAGCAAATGTCCGTCCGAGAGGAAGTGCGCGCCGTTGTAGTAACTGAAGGCGTCGCGGTAGGGCAGCAGCCCGCCGATGATCATGTCCGTCGAGTAGCCCGAATTCCACAGGAAGGAGACTCCCATCCCAAAGACCAGGGCGGTCAGGCCGGCGCCCGCCAGCCAGGCGTACCTGCCGCGCACGCGAAAAGCGAGGTAATACAAGGCCAGCACGACCAGGAAATACGGGAACGAATAGCGCGCCAGGTGCTGGCTGAGGCTGTACGGGAAGCGCATTGCCAGCGTCAGCGCGTACAGGGATATCGGTATGAGACTTGCCAGGAGGGGAAGGAGAAATTTTTTGCTTATCGTCATTTGTCCACGTGGCGAAGTTTTCCTCCACCAATTCTCACTAACATTACTACGCAATGTCCTTGCGATTGCCCAGAAAGGTTGGCGCAAGCAGCCTTGAATCCACTAATCTTCACAAGTTTTAAGAGGTTTTACTGAGCCAACCCCGGCAAGCCGCCGGCCGGGGCCGCCATCTGCACGGCGCGCAAGATGGCCTGCGCCATGGCTTCTGCCGCCAACGCGCCTACGGTGGATGGGTCGGCTTTCTTCTCGCCGGTCGACAGCGCAAAGATGGTATCGCCGTCCAACATGGTGTGCGCCGGGCGCACCGTCCGCGCCAGGCCGTCGTGCGCCATCTGCGCCACTTTGGTCGCCTGGGCTTTCGTCAATTTCGCGTTGGTCGCTACTACGCCGATCACAGTGTTGGCGCGCGCGGCAAAGTGCAACACCGTGCGGCCAATGAACGTTTTCATGATTTCGAGCGTGTCGCCAAAATACCCGTCCGCGCCGAGCGTGAGCGGGCCGAGATGCGTCGAACGCGCCCCGGCGACGATCTGCCCGTTGCGCGGGTCCACCACATCGCCAAAGGCGTTGACCGCAACCAGCGCGCCGACCACCAGCCCGCCGCTGCTTATGCTGGCGCTGCCGACCCCGGCCTTCATGGCGCTCTTCATCCCGAATATTTTTCCGACAGACGCGCCCGTCCCGGCGCCGACGTTGCCCTGCGCAGGCGGGGATGCGGACGCCGAGGCGGCTGCGCGGTAGCCCATCTCCGCATCGGGCCGGACCCGGGAACTGCCGAGGCTCAAATCGAACAGGATCGCCGCCGGGACGATGGGCACCTTGCCCGAGCCCGTTTCGAAGCCGATGCCCTGCTCTTCGAGGTAGCGCATCACGCCAGTGGCCGCGTCCAGCCCGAAAGCCGAGCCGCCCGCCAGCAGGATGGCGTGCGTTTTTTCCACCAGGTTGAGGGGATTCAGCAAGTCGGTCTCGCGCGTGCCGGGCGCGCCGCCGCGCACGTCTACGCCCGCCACCGCCCCTTTGCGGCACAGTACCACCGTGCAGCCGGTGAGGGCCTCGTCATTTTGCGCGTGACCGACTTCGATCCCCGGAACGTCCGTGATCGTGTCGTGTCGTTTCATTTTTTCCAGGGTAGGGCGAAATTAATTTCGCCCTACATCTTACAGGTTGCCGACCAGGTCGAGGAATTCTTCCCATTCTTCTTCGAAGAAGTGCAGGGTAATGTTGTTGAGTTCGATGTGATAGGTAGTCTCGCCGTCGGGTTCTTCGGCTTTCCAGGCCAGGTAGTTGTCGGTCTCGGCCAGGGTGTCGGTCTTGGGTTCCTTGTTCTTGTCAGTCATGGTTTTCTCCTTTTGGGGATTCGTCGGCGCAGAGGGGGAGCGGGTCCGCGCTGAGGGGTGGATTCTGCTTTTTGCGCCGCAGCAGGTCGAAGGTCCGGCGGAGACGCGCGAGCAGGGGCAGGGCGGGCGCTGTATCCGAGTCCGATTCAGGTTCCGGCCAGGGGTCCTGGTCGAACATCTTCCGCAAGATGTAGCGCCCCGCCAGTTGCAGGGTGGCAAGGAAGGGCGCGGCAATGACCACGCCCAGGATGCCCAGCAGGTTGGCGGCCACCAGCGCCATCACCAGCACGCCGGCCGGGTGGACTTTGAGCGTGTCGGCCATCAGGCGCGGCGAGACCAGGTTGTCGAAGATCTGGTCTACGAGCAGCGCCAGGATGACGACCAGCAGGGTGTACGCCAGCGGTTCCATGCCGAAGAGTTTGAAGCCTTGGAAGTAGGCCACCAACACCAACACCACCCAGTTGATGGCCGGGCCGACGTACGGCAGGAAACGCGCCAGGCCGGCCAGCAGCGCCAGCCCCAGGGCGTAGCGCAGGCCAAGCGCGCCCAGCAGGATCGTGTAGGTGACGACTGCCATCATGAAGAGGATGATCTGGCCGCGCAAGAAGGCGTTCCAGATGCGACCCAGTTCGCGGCCCAGGCGTGCAATATCATTGTTATAGCCCGGCACGTTCACTTTGAGGATGCCTTCGCGCAGGCCGCCGCTTTCGGACAGGACGAAGAAGGAGACCAGCAGGACGAAGGCCGCCCAGCCAAAGACCTGCGCCGCGCCGCTGGCCACCGTCCCCAGCAGTTGGCCGGTGCGCCCCAGCAGCGGCTGTACGACCGAGATCAATTGCTCGTTGAGCGAGTTGATGTCCAGGACGCCCAGGTCTACTGGGATGGGGCTGTGGAGGTTGACCCATTCCACGATGCTGGCGACCAGTTCCGGCAGTTCGACCAGGCTGTTTTCCACCAACTTGATCAGGCTTTGGATCTGTTGCACCAGGCCCAGTCCGCCTACCGTGATGACCGCCAGCAGGATCAGCACCAGCAGGATGTAAATGGAGCCGACCGCCGCGCGCCAGGAAAAATGCAGTCTGCGGTTGAGCGCGCTTGCCAGCGGGTAGAACAGGTACGCGAGGATGAAGGCCAACAATAGCGGCGCAATAATGGATTGGAAGCGGATCAGCACGCCAGCCAGGATGGCGACAAAGGTGAGTGCAATGACCAGTTTGGTCATTGCGCCCCAGCGTGGGGAGGAGGTGGGGGTGGATTGGGCCATGGGAAGTTCCAGTTAAATTCTAGCCGTTACGGAAGGAAATTACAACCCGGAAATGCAGGGAAATATGAGGCAAAGGCAATGCCATTTTACCGCACAGGGACGGCAAATTTGGCTTTTCCCTCTTGACAGCCGGTTATTTTAGGATAAAATTAATTCGATAAATATCGAAATAATTTTATGGAATTAGAAAATGAAAGATACTCCTGAAATGCTTGACTTTGTGAAAGCCATGTCCGACGCCGACCGGTTGCGCATCATCGGCGTGCTGGCGCAGCGGCGCGCGAACCAGTCCGAAATCGCCGGGCGGTTGAACATGCCCTTGCGCGATGTGGTGGACCACCTTGCCTTCCTCGAGCATGTTGGCGTGGTGCGCCCGAAAGATAATCTCTACGAATTGAACGCCCAAGCAGTGGAGGGTTTGGCCCACAGCCAATTGCGCCAGGAAAGGCCGGTGTACGTCCCTGCGCCCGAATTGGACGAGAAGTCCCGCAAGGTGTTGGTATCCTGCCTGAACCCGGATGGCACGATCAAAACTTTGCCGTCCCAACCGGCCAGGCTCAGGGTCATCCTTGATTACCTGGCGCAGGCCTTTACGCCCGGCGTAGACTACACCGAAAAGGAAGTCAACACGGTCATCCGCCGCTTTCACGTGGATGTTTCCGGCCTGCGGCGCGACCTGGTGGACGCTGGCCTGTTGGCGCGCGAACGCGACGGTTCCCGGTATTGGAGGCCGCAGGGATGAGCGAAGAACTGGTCGCTTTCTTCAAGGCCCTGGCAGACGCCAACCGGCTGAAAATTGTGGGGCTGCTGGCCAGGCAGCCCTACTCGGTCGAACAACTGGCTGCTATCCTGGGCTTGCGCCCGTCCACCGTGTCGCACCACCTTTCGAAACTGGCCGAGGTGGGGCTGGTCAGCGCGCGGGCGGACAGTTACTACAACATCTACCAACTGGAGGAGGCGACGCTCCAGAAAACGCGCCTGCTCTTTTCCAACGAAGACCTGACTGCCGTTATCGAAGGCGTGAACCTGGAGGCCTACGACCGCAAAGTGCTGGAAGATTACCTGCTCCCCGGCGGGCGTTTGAAAACCATTCCGGCCCAGCGTAAGAAGTTGGAAGTGGTGCTGCGCTACATTGCCCAGTCTTTCGGGACCGGTACGCGTTACAGCGAAAAGCAGGTCAATGAAATCTTGTCACGCTACCATGAAGATACGGCTACCCTGCGGCGGGAACTGGTAGGCTATGGGGTGATGAAAAGGGAGGGCGGAGGCGGCGCGTACTGGCGCGCAGAGGAGCAATAGACGGCTCATTTATCAAAAGGGTACATAGAGCCGGGCGGGCTGGTCTATGGCAATACTTGTAAACCGTTTTTTCGCCCCGCTTGTGCGAGTTCCTGGTCATACGTTGCCAACGCGACGGGCAGCATGAGCGCCTCCTGCCAGATCAAGGCAGACGCCAGGTGAACCGCGTCATATCCGCGCAGGCTGTGCTGGCAGGCCAGGAAATCGGCGCGGGCAACCAGTTCTTCGTTGACGGGGATGCGATGATAGCCTTCCCAGTCAAACCTGAATTGCTCTAGCGCAACCATGTAATCATCCTGCGTGATAACATCTCGCCGCTGTAAACGGGTCAAGCCCGCTGCGGTTTCGGCGCGTGTGATTAAGCAGGTTGCAAGCATACCCGCTGCACGAACCCAGGCGCGGACATCTCCCGTCCCCGGCTCGTTAATATAACGTTTGATCAGCGCGCTGGTATCCAGGTACAGGTTCATTCGCGCATTTCGATGACAATATCAGAAGCCAGTTTATCGCTTCGGTTTTTGGCGGGCGGCTCGATATCGCGCAATTTCTTCCCACTCCACGCAATCACCCCAGCCTGGCGCAGCGCCTCGACGCGCTCCTCGAGGCTTTGTTCCTCGGGGATGATGCGCCCAATCGGTTTGCCGTGTTCGGTGATCACGACGGACTGACCGCCCTTGACTTTTGTCATGTATTCACTCAAGTGCGCCTTCAGGTCGCGGATGCCAACCCTGGTCTGTTCCATAGATCACTCCTTTGTGACCACATTTTACCATAAATAGTCATATTTTTACGGCTTTCCGCGCGCCCGGAGGGGAAAAATCTCGTCGCCCGCAAAAACATTGCCCAACGTTTCAGAGGCCAGTTCCATCACTTTGCTGTTGGCAAAGAAGGCAAAATCGAAGCCAGTCGGGTCGCCTGCCCGTTTGCCGGGGATGGGCATCAGGCGCGCGGTCAGGGGTTTGTCGAGGCGGAGCGCCAGCGCGGAGAGGTCGAGCAGCAACGGGGTGAGTTGATCCGCGCTCACGTCACCCGGCAGGGGAACGGTATCCAGCCCGGTGCCGCATACGGCGGAATACAGCAGCAAATCCTTGATCGTCAGGCTGCCTTCGGCGGCGCGGCTGGCCAGGAGCGAGTCCTCCAGCACCGGCTGCATGAAGCCGCTGAAACCGGTATGCGGGAAGTCCGCGCGCTCGACCGCCTCGGTCAGGATGGCAGCCGCGGCCAGGGAGCCATGCAGTCCGATCCTGGGGACGCCCATGCGCTCCACTGCGCCGCCCAGCGACTGCCCCTCGGCCGGGAAGGGCGCCAGCGAAAAGTCAATGCCGCCGAATTGCGCCCCAAAGCGGAATTGCAGTTGCCGGGCTACGGACGCCAGGCGCTTGCCATGCGCTTCCAGGGTAGCAACCAGGGCGGCAACGCCTTCGTTGACCGTCCGGGCGTCCCGAAAGGCCTCCAGCGCCAGGTCCGCGGCCTGGGTGGCGATAGCAAAGGCTGGTCGGTCGCCCTGGTGGTAGGCGGCTGGGAAGAAGGGCGCGCCGGGAGGGACATTGGCCAGCGCAGCAAAGCGCAGGTTGGCGAAGCCGTCTGGCGAGAGGCCTGCCGCGCTGACGATCACCTCCGCGCAGGCGCGCACGGCGGCCAGCGAGACGCCGTTCTCGATGTCAGCCATCACGCCGGAGAAGAAGACGTTTTGCGTCCTGGCAAGCGCCTCGGGGATGATTTCGTAACTGCCGGGGACATCCGGGAAGGCTGGGCCGAGCGCGACATACTCCACGCCGACCTGTGGGAGCAGCGTTTCCATCGCTTTGGCATAGGCTGGCGTCTCCTCGATGTGATCGCGCAACAGATGGGAGAACGGTGTGGTTGCCAGGCGCGTGGTCTGTACTTCGTAACCGGCTTGCTCGAAGGCTTGTTTTGCTTCTGCCAAGAACCTGCTGGCCGAACGCATTTTGGCCTCCTCGGGCGGCCAGCCGGGGTTGGAAAAATAGGTGATGGAGCGGATTTTCATGTTTCCCTGTTGGAATGCTGGAAATTGGATGTTGAGCGCTGCCTCACTACCTCGAACATCAAAATTGCCCCCGCCACCCCGGCATTCAGCGACTCGGTCTCGCCGGGCATGGGAATGCCCACCATCGTGTTGGCTGACTTGCGCGCCGCCTGGCTGGCGCCTGTCGCTTCGCCGCCCACGACCAGGGCCGTCGGTATACGGAAATCTGTCTCCCAGCAGGCTGGGCCGGCCATGTCGGCCAGGAACACCTGCAGCCCCGCTTGCTTGCAAACCCGCTCGATCTCATCCCAACCCAACGCCTGGATGGGCAGCCGGAAGTGCGCCCCCATGCCGGCGCGGACGACCTTGGGCGCAAAAGCGTCCGTGGTTTCGGGCGGAAGTAGCACAGCCTGGACGCCTGCCGCCGCCGCTGTGCGGATCAGCGTTCCCAGGTTGCCGGGGTCGCGCACCTGGTCGGGGATGAGGATGAAATTCAGGGAGTGGGGAATGGGTAGTAGCGAGTAGTCCAAGGCGGCGAGGAGTCCCTGGGATGTTTCGGTGTCGCCCAGGGACTGCATCAGGCTGGGCGAGATCTCTTCACATGCCACGCCGCGCGTCCCCAGGCTTTCCACCAGCGACTTGCCTCTCTCGCTCAATGTCTCGTCGTACAGGACAAATCGAACCCCCCACTGACGATTTACCGCCTCCTCCACCAGACGCACGCCCTCCGCCAGGAACGCGCCCTGCTCGTAGCGCTCCCTGGCGCGCCCCTGTAACGCGCGCGCCAGTTTGAGTTTTGGGTTTTGACTGGATGTGATCATGGGAAGAGAACAGGGAGTAGCGCGTAGGGATCAGTAACTTTCTGCCCATACCGTGAAGAATGCCGCCATCGTTTCCTCGTCATACAAGACCAGGCGGACAAGTCGAATCTGCGAAGTTTCGTTGACAAAATAAGATTGGATCGCCGACAGGATGACCCGCGCGGCGCGTTCTTTGGGGAAGCCGAAGATGCCGGTCGAGATGGCGGGCATGGCAATGGACTTGAGTCCCAGCCCATCCGCAACTTGCAGGCAGCCTGTGACTGCCGCCGTTAATTTGGCGTCCTCGTCACCACCTGTCCCCGCATCGTGGGGATCGCCCCACACGGGCCCCACAGCGTGGATCACGTATCTCGCAGGCAGGGAACCGCCCGAGGTCCAGGCCGGATGCGCGTGGGAGACGAGGCCATGGGCGCGGATCCAGGCGTCGCTCTCGTCCTGGATCACGTCGCCTCCGCGCCGTACGATGGCCCACGCCACGCCGCCGCCATGTTGCAGGCGCTCGTTGGCGGCGTTGACGATGGCGTCTACATCTTCGAGCGTCAGGTCGCCCTGGGCAATCTGGATGGTTTGCCCGCTGGGGAGTGTATGTTCTTTGAGGATGTTGCTCATGGGGCGATTTTACCCCTTTGTTAAATATTTGGGCGGGGTTTTGAACCCCGCCCAAACGGTTTGGTTATTTGGTCGCTTGCGCTACCACTGCGGCGAACGCCCCGGGGTCGCGCACGGCCATGTCGGCCAGCATTTTGCGGTTGAGGCGGATGTCCGCCTTTTTCATGGCAGCCACCAGTTTGCTGTAGGTGGTGCCGTTCAGGCGGGCGCCGGCGTTGATGCGGGCGATCCACAGTTTGCGCAGGTCGCGCTTGCGCACGCGGCGGTCGCGGAATGCGTACCACATGCTCTTCAGCATGGCTTCATTGGCGCGCCGGAAGAGCAGGTGCTTGGAGCCTTTCTGCCCCTTGGTGAACTTCAAGACTTTCTTGTGACGACGGTAGCCGTACGGGCCACTTTTAACACGAGCCATTTGTTACCTCCTGCGATCCGCCAGGCGTCGGCGTCCTTCGTCTAAGTTCAGGATCGCCAGTTGCGTACACCTGGTAGTCGCAAATCGAAAAATACAATGCATCGGACGGGGGCAAGCCTCGTCCCTACTCCATATTCGGCGCCAGGCGCTTGACGCGCTTGATGATGCTGCGGCCTTCCACGGTCATCATTTCGCTCAACAGCGCCTTGGTGCGCTTGGAGGTGCGGCGCCTCAGGTGGCTTTTGCCGCCTTTGGTGCGCACCAGTTTGCCGGACCCGGTCAGGCGGAACCGTTTTGAGGTGGCCTTGTGGGTCTTCAACTTCATTTTGCCTGATTTCTGCTTGCGAGGCACAGTACTGTTCTCCTTTCACACATAATAAACCGCTTGTACTGGCGGTTTCCCAGTGCGGGTTAGACGTTCTCCCGCGGACTATCGACATCCTTGGGGATTGCTTTTGCGCTCAGGCTGAGACTTCGACCTGTTTCTGCTCGTCGGGCTGTTCGCCCTTTTCTTTCTTCTTGCTGCCGGGTTTGGCGGGCGCCAGCACGACCAGCATCGTGCGCCCTTCCATTTGGGGGGCCTGCTCGATGGCGCTCACGTCGGCCAGGTCCTGGGCGATCTCTTTCAAGTCTTCGAGGGCGATCTCGGGGTAATCCATTTCGCGGCCACGGAATCTGATCGTCACGCGCACTTTATGTCCCTGTAGCAGCCAACGCCGGGCGTCGTCCACTTTGAAGCCTCGATGCGCAACGTTCGTTTTGGGACGCAGGCGGATCTCCTTGATTTCGATCTTGGTCTGGGCTTTCTTCGCCTCGCGTTCTTTCTTGGCGCGCTCGTAAATGAACTTGCCGAAATCCATCACACGGCAGACGGGCGGGCTGGCATTGGGTGAGACCTCGACCAGGTCGAGTTCTGCGTCGCGGGCAATTTGAAGGGCCTGCCTGATGGGAACTACCCCGACGTTCTCGCCGGTGGGACCGATCAGGCGCACTTCCGCAACGCGGATGCCTTCATTGACTCGAAAATCGTTGGCGCTGATATGCTTCTCCTTCTTTCAAAAACGGACGACCAGCCTGCGGCTGGTTTTTTGGCGGGCTGATGATACCATGAGGCCGGGGAATCGTCAACAAAAATTCAAGCCGACTGCTGCGCAGCCAGGAGGATGGCGGTCAGTTCTGGCGTGGAGGCCAGGATCAGGTCTGCTCCCTGGCGTTTCAATTCCCCCTCTGCGCCAAACCCACACAGCACCCCTAAGGTCTGCGCCCCGGCGGACCTTCCGGCGCGCATGTCTACGGTGGTGTCGCCGATCATCAGGCAGTGTTCGGGGGGGACTCCCATCTTTGCGGCGGCCAACAGGACCGGGTCCGGGTAAGGTTTCGTGTGTTCGGCGCTCAAGGCGGTGACGATAACGTCGAAGTAGCGGGTCAACCCGAATTGTTCCAGGAAGCGCAATGTGCCGCCTTCGTCGCGGGCGCTGACCACTGCCATGGGGTAGCGTCCGTGCAATTGCGCCAGCATCTGGTCCACGCCGGGTACGAGCAGGAAGGTCTTCCTCGTTTTTTTGCGGTGACGGTACAGCCAGTTGATCAGCGCGATCATTTCATCGTCCAGCCCGAGCGTATCGGCCAGTCCGAGCAGGGCGTTGCCGGGCGATTCGATCCACATCACCAGGCGGCGGGCGCTGTAGTGGTAATCGCGGAACAGGAAGCGGAACGGGCGCAGCAGGCGGGCGAGGCGCGCGGTGTACAGATCGTCGGTATCGCTCAGGGTACCGTCCACGTCGAAGCACAGGGCGTGGATGCGCGGGATTGCGAGACTCATGGAATAATTGTAAACCATTCATGCTCAAAAAAGGGTAAAATATCTTTAAATAAAAATGTTCGATATGACCAGACCATCCCAGAAGATTATAGTCAAGCAGGAAGAGCGTACGCGGGCATTGCTGGAGTTACTGTATCATGTCAGCCGCGAAGTCGCTACTGCCCTGGATTTGCGTACCGTGTTGCAGCGCGTGTTATACGAGGCTATCCAAAACGTGGGTGGGGAACGCGGTACGATTGTCGTCCTGGACGATACAGGCAAACCCGTAGATGCGACCATCGTGTATGGCAAGCACTTCCACGAACATACGACGCAGCAATTACGGGAAACAGTGGAACGCGGCCTGGCCGGTTGGGTGGTGCGCAATCGTAAAGCGGCGCTGATTCCCGATACCAGCCAGGACGAGCGTTGGCTGCGCCGTCCAGACGACTCGAACGAGAAGACAGGCGCGAAATCCGCGATCTGCGTGCCGCTGCTGGCGCGCGAGCGAATGGTGGGGGTATTGACCCTGGTGCATTCCGTTCCGAATACGTTTGGACCGGAACATCTCGAATTGATGCAGGCCATTGCCGACCAGGCCGGTATTGCTGTGTTGAACGCGCGCTTGTATACCGAGAGCCAGCGCCAGGCGCGCGTGATGAGCGCGTTGGCCGAATGCGCCGCCGCCATCAACATGTCCTTGCGCCTGGAAGAAGTATTGCAACGCATCCTCAACCAGACCATGCAGGCTTTACAGGTGGAGACGGTTGCGTTGGCCCTACGAGATCCCGTCAATGGCGACCTGGTTTTCCGCGCGGCGGCCGGGCAGAACGCCGGGAACATCCTCGACCTGCGCGTCCCTGCCGGGCAGGGGTTGAGCGGGCAGGTGGTAGCCGAGGGACGCGGCCTGGTGGTGCCAGTTGTCAAGCAAGACAGCCGTTTCAAAGATGTGGACAGGTTCGGGGGGATCGAGACGCGCGCGTTGGCCATTGCGCCCATCCTGGCGCAGGGCAAAGTCATCGGTGTGCTGGAGGCGATCAACCCGGTTTCCAGCATTTTCGACCCTGATGCGCTGTTGGTGATGAACGGCATCGGCAGCCTGGCCGGGACGGCCATCCAGAATGCGCAACTGTTCGGGCGGTTGGACGCGGCCCACCAGCGTTATCGCGAATTGTTCGATACCAGCATCGACCCCATCTTCATCACCGATTGGGAAGGCAACATCCTGGAATCCAATCGCCGGGCTGCGCAGGTGAGCGAATTCCCGGACGAAAAACTGCGCGAGATGACCATTGACCAGATCCATGAAATCACCTGGAGCAAGGTCGGCCTGGAATTCGAAAACCTGAAAACGTACCAGACTTGTTCGTATAATTCCCTGTTGCACAAAATGAGCGGGCATTTCGTCCATGTGCAGGTGACAGTGCGGGCGGTGGATTTCGAAGATGCCGAGGCGCTACAGTGGATGATCCACGACATCAGCGAACGCAAAGCCTTGGATGACTTGCGCAACGACCTGACCGCTATGGTTTACCATGACCTGCGTTCCCCCTTGTCCAATATTATCTCCAGCCTGGAGATTTTGGGCGGCTTGATCGATGCCGACGGGAATGAGACCATACAATCCATTTTGGGCATCGCCGCGAATTCCACAGCGCGGATAGAACGGCTGGTCAGTTCCCTGCTCGATATCAACCGCCTGGAATCCGGCCAGCAGATCGTCAACCAGCGCAGTATGGATGTAGCAAAATTGATCATGGAGGCCATCAAAGCCGTCCAACCCTCACTGGATGGCCGCAGCCAGAAGGTCAAAACCAATTTGTCGGCCAGCCAACCGATGGTGTGGGTGGATGCGGATATGATCCTGCGTGTGATGATCAACCTGCTCGAAAATGCGGCGAAATTTTCACCCGTTGGCGGGGAGATCGTTGTCAATACGGTCAAAGAAGACAATTGGGTCAAGGTTGCCATACAGGATGGCGGCTCCGGTATCCCCGTTTTGGACCGGGAGCGTATTTTCGATAAATTTACCCGCCTGCGCGGCAAAGACAAAGCCGCCGGGCTGGGGATCGGCCTGGCCTTTTGCCGCATGGCCGTAGAAGGGCATGGCGGTAAAATCTGGGTCGAGAGCGAGACCAATATTGGCTCAACCTTCTTTTTCACGTTGCCGGTTGCCGCGCCAGAGCAACAGGAAAGTGAAAAAGCAGATTGAGGAGTTTATATGGAATCCATCAGTGAGCATGTTTTTGTAGAGAACCAATACCCCGGCATCACCCTGGGGGTGATCAGCCAGTCGCGCGGGTTGATCCAGATCGATGCGCCGCCCTCGCCAGAAGACGGGCGCTCATGGCGCGCTGCGTTGATGAACCTCGGCGGCGGCCCCGATCGTATCCTCGTCAACCTGGATGCGCATCCCGACCGCACCCTGGGCGTGCGCGCAATGGATTGCACCGTCATTGCGCACGAGAAGACCGCCCAGATATTCCGCAGCCGTCCGAGCGCATTCAAGGCGCAGGGCGACGATACCGGCGCCGATTGGGAAGCCATCGCTGGGTTGGGCGGCATCCGTTGGGTGCAGCCGGAAATCTCTTTCACCCACAACCTGAACCTGTATTGGGGCGATACGCCTGTCTTGATCGAGAATCACGCCGGCCCAAGCGCGGGCGCTGTATGGGTCATCCTGCCCGAAGAGAAGATCGTTTTCGTTGGCGATGCGGTCCTTAAAAACCAGCCGCCTTTCCTGGCAAACGCCGACCTGCCTGCCTGGCTCGAATCACTGGAAATTTTGCAGCGGAAACCCTATCGCGATTATGGCATTGTCAGTGGGCGCGGCGGTCTGGCGCCTGCGGAGGCTGTCAAAAACCAGGCCGACTTCCTCAAAGATGTGCTCAAAAAATTGGAAAAACTCTCTGCCAAACAAGCCCCGCCAGAGGCCATCGAGGGCCTGGCGCAGTCCATGATGCCCCATTTCAAGGCCAGCGGCGCGCGCCTGAAACAATATGCGCGGCGATTACGCTATGGCATGCTTCATTACTACTCCCGCCACTATCATACCGGAAACAATATCACCGCGCCTGAAGAATAACGCCAACTTGCCCAGCCTGGCCGGCGGACGACCGGTCCGCTTCTCGTTGCCAGATCAGCATCCTGTCCAAAAGAGTCCCATGCGCATTGCCCTCACCCGCCAGGTCAGCCCGGCCATCCAACGCTGCGAGTTGACCCACCTCGCCCGCCAGCCCATTGACTACGAGCGCGCCTGCGCCCAACACCGCCAATACGAACAGGCCCTGCGCGCCCTGGGGGTGCAAGTGCTTTCCCTGCCTGCCGAACTGGACCTGCCGGACTCGGTCTTCGTGGAGGACATTGCCCTGGCGCTGGACGAATGCGCCATCCTGACCAACCCCGGCGCTTCTTCCCGCCAGCCTGAGGTTGCTTCCGTTGCCCGGGCCCTGGCGCCCTACCGGAAGTTGTTCCACATCCACCCCCCCGGCATGCTCGATGGCGGCGACGTGTTGCGCATTGGGCGCACGATTTACGTGGGGCTTTCCAGCCGCAGCAACGAACCAGCCGTGGAGCAATTGAAATCCATCCTGGCGTCGCCCGACCTGGAAATCACACACAAATACGAAATCCGCGCCGTCCGCGTGGCCGGATGCCTGCATCTCAAATCAGCGCTCACACAGGTTGGCGAGGGGCTTTTGCTGATCAACCCTGCCTGGGTGCGCAAGGAAGATTTCCCCGGCATGGAGTTCATCGAAGTGGACCCATCCGAGCCATATGCGGCCAACGCCGTGCTGGTGGGGGAAACGATCATTTACCCGTCTTCGTTCCCAAAGACACAGTCCCGCTTGGAAGGAAGGGGAGTCAAACTGGCGTTGGTAGAAGCCGACGAACTGGCTAAAGCCGAAGGCGCGGTGACGTGTTGTTCGTTGATCTTTTCCGTCAACGCGTGAGGCTATTTCCCGATTTCCACCCGGTTGCGTCCCTTGTGCTTGGCCATATACAAAGCCTGGTCGGCGCGCGCGATCAACGTTTCGAGATCGGGGGTTTCAGTGGAATATGCTGCCACGCCCAAACTGATGGTCATGCGCAACCCATCGACATCGGTGGAGATGGAGGCGCTTTCGACATTGTGGCGTAAGCGTTCTGCCATTTCCCTGGCGGCCTCCAGGGGCGTTTCAGAAAGCAGGAAAACGAATTCCTCCCCGCCGTAACGTCCAACAATATCAACATCCCTGGTGATGTTGCGCAAATGCCCGCCCAGGCTTTGCAGCGCCTGGTCGCCGATGGCGTGGCCGTGCAGGTCGTTGATGCGTTTGAAATGGTCAATGTCAACCATGACCGCTGAGAAAGGCCGGTTGCTCCGCCGGGCGCGGGAGAATTCCAGGCGGCCGATCTCGAACAGTCCCCGGCGGTTGTAGAGATCGGTCAAAGCATCGGTAAGCGCCATATTTTGCGCTTCTTCGAACAGGCGGGCGTTTTCCAGCGCAATCGCAACCTGGTCGGCAAAGGCGACTGCCATCTTCACGTCGTCGGCCTTGAAGTGATCCGGCTCTGTGCTGTCTATGACCAACAGGCCTGTGACCTGGCCGCGGGCCATGAGCGGAATGCCAAGCCAGGAACGGATATGGCTGTGCGGTTCCTGGTTGAATGTTTGGTAGAACTTCTTGGCGTCATCCAGGATATAGGGTTTCCCGGTCTGTATCACTACAGTGTTGGGATTGTCGCCAGGGACCGGGAAGCGTAACCCCATCACTTCTTTTATCGCCTGTTCGTCCCAGCCGCGCCCGCCGACGATTTCCAACTCGTTTTCGCGTAGGAGTTGCACGGAGGCGCTGTCATATGGAAGCACGTACGATAATTGTTCGAGGATACGGTCCACCGCTTCATTAGAGCGCAATGTTTCTACCACCGCTGCGCTCGCTCGTCGCAGGGTCTCTGATTCTTCGGCTCGTTTGCTGGCAGCCTCGACCGCCTGGAACTTTTCGAGGGCCAGCGCGATCAGGCTGGCGGCCTGTTCGCCAATCGAAATTTCCTCCGGTTGGAACCGGCGCTGGTGGTTATATGCCAGCAGGAGAGCGCCCAGTCGTTTTGCCCCGGCGGTCAGTGGAAAAGCCAACGCAGAACGGTAGGGAAACATGTCAATGATACGCTGGCTGAGATAAGGGGTATTCTCCACATCTTCGACGATGAGTGTATGTCCTGCCTGGAGCACAGAGCCGGTCAGGGTGGTCTCGTCTTTCTCCGGTTCGATTGCCAGGTAGATATCCCGGTGTTGCCCGTATCCTGCCAGCGGTGTGACCACCTGGGTGGCCTCGTTCCAGGAAGAAAGGAAGCAGCCGTCGGCGTTTACCAGTTCGCTCAAACGCCTGACCAGGGCATCGCTCATAGTGAGCATGTCGTTGGCCTGCAATGCGGTCAGGACAACGTCGTGAAGCAAATTGATGGTGCGCTGGCGGCGGCGCAGGGTGAATTCGTTGCGGGCGCGCATTTCCGCCGCGCTAAAGATATCGGTTGCAGCCTGCAAAGATTCAAGTTCCGCTTTGCGCCAGGGACGTTCGTTGGTATGGTCTTCCAACCCAAGGAAGCCCCACCAATTCCCTTCTACAAAGATGGGCGCAAGCATGATGGAACGGATGCTGGGGTCGAGCAACGCTTGTTGTTCGGATAGCGCCAGTTCATTGGCAATGGCAGTGATCAATTTGCCCTGGCTGAGTTGGTCGCTCCAGCCGGCAGGGCCGATCTGTTTGATAGGGATGTGCCGGAACTTGGGATCATCGAGCCGGGGCTTGGCGTCCCTGGCGGTCCATTCGTATGTTTGGCTGGTATATAGCAGGCTGTCTTGCCCATGATAATTTTGGAAGACATACGCCCTGCTCACCCCGGCTACCTGGCCGAGTCTTTCCAGGAAAGCGGGGATGTTCGCTTCCCAGGCAGCGGTCTTCAGGAATTGCTGCGCCGCCATGTTGATCGCGCCCAGCATGGCCTCCCGGCGTTCCAGGTCGACTTCGACCTGTTTCCTGTGGTGAATGTTGCGGAAGTTAACCAGGTAGCCTGGCGCGGGCGTTTTGTTCCCGCTCCCTGCCGTTGCAATGGGCGCTATGCGGATATCGAAAATGGTGTTTTCCCCGTCCCAAAGGAACGTTTTTTCGATATACGGCTCTCCCTGGTCGATGAGTCGGGACAACGAGTCTACACACTCCGGGCGGATGCGTTCTATCGGCTGCCCGAAAGAGGCGTCTAACGGAGCGCCCAAAATTTTTTCGGCAGCCGCGTTGAGAAACAGGACGCGCCTCTGGGCGTCCACGACCAGGATGCCATCCTGCAAATCGTTCAAGATCATAGCGGGCGCCATTGGGACGACATCCAGCAAGCGGTAGCGCAAGATGCCCCACATCATCACCAGTGTGGCTGGCAGGAACAGGAAGGGCGTCAAGTCAATGCCAGGCCAGGATCGGGTGGTGTAGAGCATGCTGCTGATCCAGGGAAGGGCTGCGCCGGCCAGGACGATCCCGGTGCGGGTGCGTTGCAGCGATGCGGACGACCGGAATATGTCCACAATGAGGAATGCCAGGCCAATGAGCAGTAAGACATGCGTATATGCTGTTTGCAGCCGTAGCCAATTGCCAGATTCGGTCCCCAGGAAAGCCAATTCCCCGAGGTGGTCTATCCAGGCGCGTTCCCAGATCAAATGATGATAGGGATTGGTAAAGGAGAGCAACACCGTAAGCGCCGGGATAACCCATAGCAGCGCCTGCTTTTGCGCTGTCAGCAGGTAGTTCTGCCCTGTGAAGGCCGCGCAAAAGGATATGAAGAAAACCGGCGCGCTTACAATTCCCAGCATTTCTATCTCGGCCGCCAGCAGTTTCCCGCTCAAGGTGGGCGCAAGCAATTCCAGGCCATCGCCCAGGGAACGGATGGCAATGGCAGCCATCAGCCAGGCAAACGGGGCGAATGCCAGGCCAGGGCGGCGGCGCCAGGTAAACAGTCCTGCGCCAGCATAATGCCCGGCAAGGATGATCAGGCAGGCAGGGATAATGTGACTAAGGCTTTCCATAACGCTCTTGCATATATTTTATCGCGCTTGTACAAGAATGACTGAAATGTTCTGTTGTTCCTGATGTTACTCCCCAAAGGGGATGCGATGTGAGTGCAACAATATTTTACCTGATTGGTAAGCGTTCTGTTCCTGCCAGGGCGCGCTTATCGTGTTGTGGCGCTGTCCGGTAAATGGGCAAGGTCAGGGAGTTCCTGCTATCAGGCTGTTCACGTCAACGCCTGACGCATCCAGGTAGAGCAAAAAATCGATATACCCTGCATCCGTCGCTGGTTCCCAGTCTTCGATCCCATACGCCTGTCCCAGGGCTTGCCGGCCAACCTGCATACCCGAAATACGGAAGGTGGCGGTTTCCAGCGCTTCGGCTATTTCGGGCGGCAGGTTCTTTGCCAGGACGAGGTTCTCGTACGGGATGACCGCCGGGATGCGCCAGATGACGCTGACCTGTTCCAGGATGTCGGGGAAGTCATCCAGCACGGCCGGGAACGCGCGCGCGTCGATATAGGTTGCGCCGAAGTCGCAGATGCCGCCCGCATAGATCGCTCGCGCTACGGTGGGCTGTCCCTGCACGAAGGCGGCCGGGCGGGTGGAAATCTCATTGTGCGCCAGGACGCCGGCCGGGATGACGTAGCCCGAGGGCGAGACGCTATCAGACCAGCAGGGTTTTTTGTCCCGGAATTGGGACAGGGCGGTGGCCGCATCGGCGGTGTTCTCCTGCGCGCGCGCGTCGTAATAGGACGTGAAGCCTGCATCCGCGCGCGCGATGAACTGCGCGCCGTAAGCCTTTTGCCCCTCCTTCAGGCCGGCAAACGAGGCTGTGGCGTATCCCTTCTCGTACGCCAGCGCATAGGCGTAAGGCTCCAGGACGGCAATATGCGCGTTGCCGCGCCCCAGCGCCTCGACCAGTTTGGCGTAGGATTCGGGTACAACGACCACGAAGGTGTAACCGGTCTCCTCGGCCAGTTGCGCGGCAAAGGCCTTGCCGGCTTCCACGCGCGTCCCGTCCGGCGCGGCGGCAGGGAGGAGCGCCAACACCAGCGGGTTTTCCTGCGTGCCCAGCGGCGCGGAGGTGGGGGTGGGGCGCGGCATCTCGGCAGTGGAACCTGCCAGCGCGGGAGCGGTCCCGGTAACGGAAGCCCCCTGCGGGGATGATACAGGCCCAGGCGTAGTGACCGAGGCGCTGATCCCAGGCAAGGTACAGGCCGCGAACAGGAAGATCATCGAGGTCAGGCTGAGTGTGTGTTTCATCATTTCTTGTGCGCTTGGCGAAAACAGGCAGTATAATTATGACATGAAACAGAACTTTTTTTCGCTCCTGATTATCATCGTGCTCATCGCTGGCGGCTATTATATTGTCAAAACCATGCAGGAGACCGCGCAGCAGGCCAACCAGGCGCTGCAACCGCTCCAGCACGCCAACCAGGCTTTGCAGACCCAGGTGTCGGATTTGCTGCACCCGACGCCGACCGTCATCCCCGACCCGGTGACGTACATCAATGAGGTGCGGGCGCTGGCGCGGTTGGAGACCATCCAATACAGCGTAGAGAAAGTGGTCACCTGCGAGATCAACCAGGGGACGTTCGGCTTTGTGTTCGGCGATAAGGTGCTGTTCGTGGGGCATGGCGTGGTGATCGCCGGGATCGACATGGGAAAGATCATGCCGGAAGATATGCGCCTGGAAACGGGCGCGTTGTCCGTGAAACTGCCCCCGGCGGAGGTCTTCATCGCTACGCTGGACAACCAGAAGTCTTACGTGTATGACCGCGATACCGGCATCCTCGTCAAGCCGACCGCCGACCTGGAGACCATCTGCCGCCAGAGCGCGGAAACGGAAATCCTGAAAGCGGCCATGGAAGACGGCATCTTGACCCAGGCGCAGACCAACGCCGAGAATTACCTGTTCCGCTTCTTCCAGTCGCTGGGATACCAGAATGTGATCTTTGTGAAGTAGGACAAGCCAAAGGCTTGTCCTACACCCGCTCCGTCCAGGACGGGTGCGCATATTTCTCGCGGACGAGTTCCTCGGC
>JBMOMO010000094.1:0-2886 GCA_049324135.1 Chloroflexota bacterium | reverse complement strand
GCCGGACGAGGCCACGCCCATCGAGGAGACCCTGCGCGCGCTGGACGACCTGGTGAGGCAAGGCAAGGTGCGTTACCTGGGCGCTTCGAACTACGCCGCCTGGGAGTTGATGCAATCCTTGTGGGTTTCGGATAAACACGGCCTGGCGCGCTATGACTCGCTCCAGCCGCACTACAACCTGCTGCACCGCGAGGAATTCGAGCGCGAACTGCGGGCCGCCTGCCAAACGTATGGCATCGGCGTCATCCCGTACAGCCCGCTGGCGGGCGGTTTCCTGACCGGCAAATACCGCCGCGACAAGCCATTGCCCGACAGCCGCCGCGCAAAGAACTTGCAGCATGCGCTGACCGAGAAGAATTTCGCGCTGTTGGACGCCATGGACGAGATCGCTGCCGCGCATGGCGCGACCGTCTCGCAGGTGGCGCTGGCCTGGATGCTGGCCGACCCGGTCATTTCCAGCCCGATCATTGGCGCGACCTCCACCGGGCAGTTGCAGGAAAACCTGGGCGCGTTGGATGTGAAATTGGCAGTTGAAGAGAAGGAAAGACTGGATGAGTTGACGGCGTGGCGGGAGGAAGAGGATGATGAGTAAAACGTGAAACGTAGTGCGTGAGGAAAGAAAGAGGCGCTTTCGATGGGAGAGCGCCTCTTCGACTTTTACGGATTACGCATTACAGTATTGCTCTTGAGAATCTATCCTGGACATTCGCCAGGACATTCACAACCGCGAAGATTTGTAGCGCGAAATTTATTTCGCTTTTGGTTGCCTGCCTGTCGGCAGACAGGCGGAAAAGTCCCCAGTATGGGGATGAATTCCGCGCTACGAATTACGTCAGCAATACCTGCCCGCAGTATTCGCACTTATCCATGCCCAGTTCGAGCGCGCCGCCGCAGTGCGGGCAATGGAAGGTTTCGACCTTGACAGCGTACCCGGCGGTCTTGAAGGCGGCTTCGTTCTCGGCCAGGTCGCCGCGCAGGCGTTTGAGGCGCGCCAGGTAGGCGTCGCCGCCCATTTCGCCGGACTTCCGCAGGCGTTCCACGTCGGCGATGCTTTCCTTCAACATGCGGCGCTGGGCTTCGAGGGCTTCGCGGCTGGTGTCCTGGATGGCGACCTTGGTCTCCGGTTTGGCGGGCAGGGAAGCGATGACGCCCGCAATGACCATGATGACGGCTGCGACGATCAGCCCCACCACCAGCGGCGTGTACTGGAAGCCGGGCAGGCTGTCGAATTGCACGTCATGGACTTCCACGTTGTCATAGTCTGCGATGGCGACGTAACGCTGGCCGTTCAGTTTGCCCACGTCGATGCGGGTGATGCCGCTCGAATGCGAGGGCAGGTTGTTGCGCGTCCCATCTTTAGAGAAGACGGCCACCTGCCCGCTATCGTCGCCCAGGACGGCCTCTTCTGCGCCGTCGCCGTCCAGGTCGATGCCGGCGATCTCGGTCACTTTGTCGGACAGGGAGGCCGACCACAGTTTCTGGCCGGTGTAGGAGAAAGCCCACACGCCGCCTTCCTTGCCCCCGGCGACGATCTCGCGCGCGGACGGGTCGCCGTCCAGTTCCACTTCGCGCACCTCGGAGACAGCCTGGCCGAGGGAGGTGGAGAACAGCGCGCTGCCGTCGGCGGCGTTGTAGATGGCAAAGGCGCCGTATTCGCCGCCGAAGATGATTTCGCTCGTACCGTCGCTGTTCAGGTCGAAGGCGCGCATCCGGCGCAGGGTTTCGGTGGCATTCTGCCAGACGGGATTGCCCGCCTCGTCGAACACGGCCAGCACACCGGCGCGGCTGGCGGCGGCCAGCCAGGCCTGACCGTTGATCGCGGCTTCATCCAGGCCGCGGATCTCGTCGCTGCCCAGGGGGTATTGCCACAAGGGTTGGCCGGACAATGACAGGGACAGCAGGTTGCCCGAAGTATCGCCGAGCAGGATCTGGGTCCCGGAGGCGAAGCGGATCAGGGCAATGCGGGCGGGCGTCCCCAGCCCCAGTCCGCTCGCCAGCGTGGAGACCTGTCCTGCGCGGATCAGGTCTACGCCGCCGGGGTAGAAGACCAGGATGTCTTCCACGTTGTCGCCGTCCACGTCGCCCAGGGTGGTCTTGGGCGCGGTATAGCCGAAACCGAAGAGATAATTGCCGCCGCCGTCGAAGGCGCTCAGGTTGTCGGTGGTCTGGATGAAGAGTTCGTCCTGGCCGTCGCCGGTCAGGTCGATGATCTTCATGCTCTCGGCGGTGTTGTAAGGCTGCTGCCAGGCGACGCTGCTGGAGACCTTTTCGGCTGCGATGGAACCGCTAAAGGCAAAGGCGCCCGCAACGACCATGACCAGGCAGGCCAGGACGGCGGCGATGGCGAGGGGGATGATCTTTTTGCTCATAGATTACGCGGCCTTTCGTTGTAAGAGACTGTAAGCGGAGTGCAGGACGTTCAGGATGCTTTCGGGTTGGATTTCGTCTGCAAAGGCGGCGGCGGTCAGGTTGAGGATGCCGCCTTCGGAGTCCACCTGCGAGATGGTGTACTGGCCGACAGATTTGTCCGGCGCGACCTGGTTGTTCTGTACGATCTGGTACACCTCGGGGTTGACGATGATGCGCACCTTGAGTTCGTTCAGGCTGCCCTTGAACTTTTCGGGCTTTATCTTCATCTTGCCGCTGATGCGGCTGCGCTTCGAATAGGACTTGCGGATCTTGGCGCGCTGGATGGCAGAGACGCGCAGCACGTTGCCGTCGAACAGTTTGGCTTTCAGGTTGAGCCATTCGTCGCGGTAGTGCTGGGTGGTGCGGTTCTGGCTGTCTTGCGTTTCGCGCGCTACCTTGGCGGGCTGCTTGTAGCCGGTCAGGTCGAGGTGGCCGAGGAAGGGCGCGCCGGGTTTCAGTCGTCGCGCAAGGTGCGGA
>JBMOMO010000093.1:0-2897 GCA_049324135.1 Chloroflexota bacterium | reverse complement strand
CTTAAAAGACCGTTTTTTCTGGTATAATTTTCCCCCGTGACTGGTCCTGTCCCGCGGTAGACCGCTTCCAAAGCGGTCCGGCTGCGGACACGGAGACCTGCTTAGACAATAACGAAAGGAATTGCATACGTCATGCCGCTCGCAAAAGAACTCAAAACTCAGGTAATCCAGGATTATCACCGTCACACCAGTGACACCGGCTCGCCCGAGGTCCAGATTGCCATCCTGACCAAGCGCATCCTCCAGTTGACCGATCACCTGCGCGCCAACAAACACGATGAATCCTGCCGCCGCGGCCTGCTCAAACTGGTCGGGCAGCGCCGTCGCATGTTGGCCTACCTGCGCAAAAAGGATTATGCGCGCTACCTGAGCCTCACCGAGCAGTTGAACCTGCGCCGGAAGTAAGAGAGAACAACAGACCCTAAAGGTCTTCGAGACCTTTAGGGTCATCGTCCGCAGTCAGGAATTGAATAGCGCTGACAAACACGCTTGTCGCCGCTCTTCAGTCCCTGACCAGGCGGAACAATTCACAGGGGCTCGCGCAAATTGATACGAACAAATAACCGCACAGTTGGCAGCATCCAAAAAGGGAATTGAGTTTCTTCCTTTTTGCGTTCGCTGAGTCCTGGGCGTTACGCGCGCAGCCCGTTACAGGAGACAAAATGAAACCAGAATCGAAAACCTATACAGCCAACGTTGGCAACGCCGCCGTCACCTTCGAGACCGGCAAACTGGCCGGGCAGGCCGGCGGCGCCGTCACAGCCCGCATCGGCGACAGCATCGTCTTTGCCTCGGCCACCATGGGCGGTGTGCGCGAAGGCATCGACTTCTTCCCGCTCAGCGTGGAATATGAAGAACGCCTGTACGCCACCGGCAAGATCCCCGGCTCGTTCTTCCGACGCGAAGGCCGCCCCGGCGCCGAAGCCATCCTCACCGCCCGCCTCACCGACCGCCCGCTGCGCCCGCTCTTCCCCAAGGGCATGCGCAACGAAGTGCAGGTCATCATGTTCTCGCTCTCCTCGGACAGCAAGAACCCGCTCGACATCCTGTCCATCAATGCCGCTTCCGCCGCCGTCATGATCTCCGACATCCCCTGGAACGGCCCGGTCGGCGCGGTGCGCGTCGGGCGCATCAACGGCGAATTCGTCATCAACCCCACCTTCGAACAGATGGACGCCTCTGACCTCGACCTGCGCCTGGCCGGCACGCGCGACGCCATCCTGATGGTGGAATGCGGCGCGAACGAAGTCCCCGAAGAGGTCATGGCTGCGGCGCTGGAACTGGGTCACCAGGCCATCCAGCCCATCATCGAGACGCAACACAAAATGCAAGCCGAGGTCGGCAAACCCAAACGCGAAGGGACGTTCAACCTGCCCGACGAAGGACTGGCGAAAAAAGTCCTGGAGCGCGTCAGCGGCCCGATGAACGCCCTGCTCGACAAGCCATTGACGAAGAACGAATTCTACACCGGCATGACGACCCTCAAAGACGAAGTCGTGGCCGAATTTTGCCCCGCCGCCGTAGACGCCAGCGCACCAGATACCGAAGGAGACTCCCCCTCGCCTGCTTCCGTTCGAGAGGCCTTCGACCAGGCCGAAGGGACCATCGTGCGCGAGCGCATCCTCAGTCAGGGAAAGCGACCGGATGGCCGCGGCCCCAGGGATATCCGCCCCATCTGGTGCGAGGTAGACCTCAGCCCGCGCGCGCACGGCTCCGGCCTGTTCACGCGCGGCGAGACCCAGGTGCTCACCATGGCCACGCTCGGCACCCTGGGCGAAGCGCAGGAAATCGACTCGCTCAGCCCGGTCGACTCCAAGCGCTACCTGCATCACTACAACTTCCCGCCCTACTCCACAGGCGAGGTCAAACCCCTTCGAGGCCAGAGCAGGCGCGAGGTCGGGCATGGCGCGCTGGCCGAGCGCGCTCTCGAACCGGTCATCCCGGCCGAGGAAACTTTCCCGTACACGCTGCGACTGGTCTCCGAAGTCCTGTCGTCCAACGGTTCGAGTTCGATGGCCTCTGTGTGCGGCTCGACGCTGGCGCTGATGGACGCGGGCGTGCCAATCAAAGCGCCTGTAGCCGGTGTGGCTATGGGTCTCATCACCGACGAGGGTGGCCGCTACCAGGTCCTGACCGACATCCAGGGCGCGGAGGACCACCTGGGCGACATGGATTTCAAGGTTGCCGGGACGGAACAAGGCATCACCGCCCTGCAAATGGACATCAAGATCAGCGGACTGAGCGCAATTGTTATGAAGGAAGCGCTCGAACAGGCGCGGGAGGCGCGTTTGTCCATCCTGGGCAAAATGCTGGAAGCCATCCCGCAGCCGCGCGCCGCGCTGAAGGACCACGCGCCGCGCATCATCACCGTCAAGATCCCGGTCGACAAGATCGGCGCGCTGATCGGCCCGGGCGGCAAGAACATCCGCGCCCTGCAAGAAGAGACCGGCACCCGCATCGACATCGAAGAGGACGGCACGGTCTACATTGCCGGGGTGGAAGGGGAAGGCGCGCGGGTTGCGCAAGAGCGCGTCGAATCGCTGGGCGAGTCGGCAGAAATTGGCCGCATCTACACCGGCAAGGTGGTGCGCATCGAGTCCTTTGGCGCCTTCGTGGAAATCCTGCCCGGCACGGATGGGCTGGTGCACATTTCGCAACTCGATACCGAGCGCGTCAACTCTGTGGAAGATGTGGTCTCGCTGGGCGACGAGATCACGGTCATGATCACCGACATCGACCCGATGGGCAAGATCCGTCTCTCGCGCACGGCCGTGCTGGAAGGCTGGAGCGCCGAGGAAGCCCGCGAGCGCGACCAGCGCCGTCCCAACAGCGGCGGCGGGCGCCCGGGTGGCGGAGGCCGGCCCGGCGGCGGGCGAGGCGGCGACCAGCGCGGTCGC
>JBMOMO010000092.1:0-21736 GCA_049324135.1 Chloroflexota bacterium | reverse complement strand
GAGCCGCAAGGACGCCGAGCGCAAGGCGGGCCTGGCGCACGAGTTGATCGCGCTACTGGGCGCCTCGGGCAGCCAGACGGTCACGCAGGATTACATCGAAGTCGTTTGACCAGCGGAAGCGTTTCGCACAGATTCCCAAAGGGTACGCTGTCAACGTAGATAAAATCAGATTTAGAGCGATTTCGTTTAGGAGCATCCAATGAGCGCATTCAAAAAGGGACTGGCCGTCATCCTGGCAACTTTCTTCATTCTCTCGGCGCTGGGGGCGCTGCTGGCCTTCAACCTGGAACGCACCGCCTTTGACCCAGAAACCTACCGCCAGGCGCTTGCCAACCAGCAGTTCTACGATCTCCTGCCAGGCATCATGGCCGAGGGGCTGGCCGCTTCGATCCCCCCGGAAAGCCTGCCGTCCGCCATGCAGGGATTGAGCGCCGAACAGTGGGAGAGGCTGGTGCGCGACCTTCTACCGCCCGAAACGCTGCAAGGCATGGGGGACCAGGCGCTGGGCTCGTTGTTCGCTTACCTGGAAGGCCAGGCGGACACGGCGCAGGTTTCGCTTGCGCCCCTCAAACAAAGCATGGCGGGCGAGAGGGGCGTGCAAGCCGCGCTGAACGCACTGCGCGCACAGCCCGATTGCACGCTGGCGCAACTCGCCCAGATGACCATGGCGGCCTTCACAGACAGCCAGGCGATGCTATGCAACCCGCCGGAAGAGTTGTATCCCATCATCACACCGTTCATCCAGGGACAGTTACAAGTAGCAGCGGCGGCGCTGCCCGACCAGATCATCCTGTTCGGCGGGCAGCCGGGCGGTTTCCAGGGGAGCGCCCGCCAGCGCCTGCAAACCATCCGGCTCGCCATGCGCCTCAGCCCGCTCCTGCCGCTGGCCTTCCTGTTCGCCCTGACCATCCTGGTCGTCCGCCGCCTGCGCGACTGGCTGGCGTGGTGGGGCATCCCGTTTTCGATCACCGGCGCCCTGGCGGTCGTGACAGGCCTGCTGGGCGCGCCCCTGGCCGGGCGACTCGTCGCGCAAACCCTGGCGCGCCGCCTGCCCGCTTCCCTGCCGTCCTTTGTATTGGATAACAGCGGCCAGTTGACCGCCGCCATGCTCGGGCGCCTGCTGGAACCGGTCACAATGCAAGGCCTGATCCTGATGGGAGTGGGACTTGCCATGACCGTACTTGCCATGCTGGTCAAACCCAGCGCCCCGCCGGACGCGCGGATGAAGAAAGCCTGAAAAGAAACTTGACCGATCAAGGAGGCGTCTATGCCCACTTCCTCCACCCCGCAACAGCCGAACACGCTCGGGAATGCCAGCCTGGCGCTGGGGATCGCCTCCACCGCGCTGGTATTCGGCATCGGCCTGTGCGCGCTCACAGGCGCCAGCCAGAATTGGATCCGGCTGGCAGGCACGCCGCTCTTCGTATGCGGCGGCAGCAGCGCCTTCCTGGGTTTCCTGGGCTTCGCGCTGGGACTGGCGGGCTTGTTCGGGAGCAACCGACCCAAAGGCGTCGCCATCGCCGGCCTGATCCTCGGCCTCAGCGGCGCATGCTTGTTCCTTGTTTTCCTCAACCTGATAGCCCAGGCTGGCTAGATTTTTCAAAAAGACGCGGCGTGTCCGCGTCTTTTTTTGCAACATTTCCCCCATCGAACCTGTAATAGTATACAGAAATGTCATCCACACACGAACGCGGACTTGCCCTGCGCGCTGCGGCAGGCGACCGGGAAGCCTTCGCCGAGATCGTCCGCGCCCACCAGCGGGCTGTGTTCAACGTCGCTTACCGCCTGCTGGGAAACGTGCGGGACGCCGAGGATGCCGCCCAAGACGCTTTCCTGCGCGCCTGGCAGTTTTTCGACAAATTCGACCTCGACCGGCCGCTCGCCCCCTGGCTCAAGCAGGTGACAGTGAACGTCTGCCTCAACCGCATCCAAGCGGACAAACCCGCCGCCTCCCTGGACGATGGCCTGCCTCCGCCAAAGGACCCGCATCCCGGCCCCGAGGCGCAGACCGCCAACCGTCTGCGCGACGAGCGCATCCGCCGCGCCATCCTGTCCCTGCCGCCGCGTTACCGCGCCGTGATCGAATTAAGGCACTTCCAGGGACTGCGTTATGAAGAGATCGCCCGCGCCCTGAATCGCCCTTTGAGCGACGTGAAATCCGACCTGTTCCGCGCCCGCAAGTCCCTGGCAGAATGGTTGAAGGATGTCGAGGAGTAGGGCAGTGTTCAGTGTTCAGTTCAGTCGACAGTGAGTTGTGAGATGCACCTTACCGAAGAACAAATTCATTCCTATACGGATGGCCTGCTGGAGGAACCGGCGCGGCAGAACGCCGAAGCGCATCTGTCCGGCTGCCGAACCTGCCGCGCCCGGCTGGAAGAGTTGCAACACCTCTTTGCCAGCCTGGAAAGATTGCCCGACCTCCCCCTCGGCCGCGACCTGACGCCGGGCATCCTGGCAAAGTTGCCTCCTGAGCGGGGCAGAAGGGAATTCCGCCCTACGCCCGCCTGGACGCGCTCCCTGGCCGCGCAATGGGGACTGGTGACGGGATTCGCGCTCTGGCTGGGAATCCGCGCGGCAGCCACCCTCGATCTGCTCGCTTCCTGGCAGTTCAACCTGCCTGCCCTTCCCCTCGACATTCTTCCCGACCAATTCCCCATTCCCCAGATACCGATTTCCCAACTCCCAACCTACACCTTGCCAATCTACCAACTCCCAGCCTTCGACTTCCAGTCGCCGGCTTTCTTCTTCCCTCTTTCTTCCTCCCATCTCACCTTGCTCCTGGCGTTGGCCGCCCTGCTGTGGGTGATGGGGAATGCCGTTTTGCTGCGCAGCCGGCCGGAGGTCCAGAAATGAAACGTTTCCTTTTTGCCACCCTAGTTCTAACTTTGACCGTGCTGGCGTGCGGGGCACAGGTTCCAGCCACGCCCTTCCCAACGCCCGAAAACACGGTGTTCGATTCCGGTCGCACCGCCTATGGCTTCTTCCCCAGCCCACCGGAGTTGACAACGGAATCGGTCATCGCCACCATGCAGGGCATCGGTGAGCACGGCGACGTGATCTTGGTGCAGCGCGCTGTCCCCTGGGAGGATTTCATCGAACGTGGGGACAGCGAGTCGCAGGACATCGTCGACCTGCGCAATATGATGATGCTTGCCAGGCAAAACAACCTGGAAGCCATCTTCGTCGTCGACCCGCTCAACGGCCTCGACCGCCGACAATTATCCCCATTGCCTCCCCGACTGGCAGGCGGAAATTTCGGGACGCCAGGCCTGCGCGCTGCATTCAAAAATTACGCCTTGCGCCTGGCGCGTGAATTCCAACCACGCTACCTGGGGCTGGCCTCCGAGATCAACACCTACGCTGACTCCCACCCCGACGACTTCCAAAATTTCGTCAGCCTGTACCGCGAGGTCTACGCAGCCATCAAGGCTGAATCGCCGGGCACCCAGGTCTTCGTCACCTTCCAGTGGGACGACCTGAACAACGCCATCCCCTTCGACCCGACCAGCGGCGGGCGCTACCAGACCAAATGGGAACAAATCGAGGTCTTCGAGCCAGACCTGGATGTGTGGGCGATTTCGTCCTACCCTTTCGTGGCCTTCGACAGCGCCGCCGACATCCCGCCTGATTATTACACTCCGTTGCTCACACGCACCGAGAAACCGCTGGCCGTAGCCGAGGGCGGGGTCAACTCGCGCGAGATCGGCCAATTCCACGGTACACCGCAGGATCAGGTGGATTACCTCAATGCGCTCCATACGCAACTGGGCAGCCGCCTGGTATTTTGGATCTATCTCATTTTGAACGACATTAACGGTCAGGCCTACCGCGACTTCCTGGCCAAGAACGGTATGGAAACCACCGCCGATACTATCCTGTGGTTTGCCGCCGTCGGCCTGCGCGAACTGGACGGCGCGCCCAAACCCGCCTTGCAAACCTGGGACTCATTCCGCAATATCCCTTAGCGCGGAATTCATTCCGCAAGCCAGCGTAACGCAAGTTTCAAACTTGCGCTACCCAATCTTTGCGAAAAAGGAGAACAAAAATGGACAATATCTTCAACCTGCTCTTGCTCGTCTTATTCGGCGTGGTCAGTCTATTGGCTTTCTTTGCCGCGCTGATCCTGCTGCTGCCCGCGCCGGTCGAGAAGACCCGCGAAACGCTGGAAACCAACGGCGGGCGCGCCTTGCTGCTTGGGCTGGTCAATTTCATCTTCTTCGGGATGGTCGTCCTGCTGTGCGTGTGGCTGGCCGAAAAGGTCGGCGGGGTGGTGGCTGGCATCTTCATCCTGGTCGGCGGGCTGGTCGCGCTAGGGCTGGCGGTCTTGGCGCTTATGGGTTTGGTCGCCCTGGCGCAGTTGTTGGGAACACGCATGGGCAGCGAAACCACGCCTTTCCTGACCACCCTGCGCGGCGGCGGGTTGCTGCTGTTGGCCGGGCTGGCGCCTTACATCGGCTGGTTCCTGTTCACGCCGCTGGCGGTATGGGCCGGGCTGGGCGCGGCCATCCAGACCGTGATCCCGCGGCGCAAAACGCCGCTGCCTGCTGAACAATGAAACGCCTGCTCCTCGCGTTGACCGCCCTCGTTCTGGCCGCCCTGGCGTGTGGGCAGGCAACTCCTCCGCCTCCCCCCTCGCCGACGCCCGCGCCCGACCGCCTGGCGGCTATTCCCGCCAATGCGATCAAGATCACGCCGGAGACCGATGTGTACCCCGTCAAATCCGAAACGGACGAGTACGCCGATCCCGTCCCGCTGCCGTTCCCGGTCAATACCACTGGAGCCGAGGATTCCGCTTTCATGACGCCGGACGGGAAAACGCTGTACGTTTGGTTTACCCCTTCACCAAGTATCCCGGTCGAAAAGCAACTCTTCGACGGCGTGACTGGTATCTACGCCTTCCAGGAAACGGAGGCCGGTTGGAGCGACCCGCAGCGCATCTGGCTGCAAGACCCCGGAAAAGTTGCGCTCGACGGCTGCGAGTTCGTGCTGGGAAATACCATGTGGTTCTGCTCGGCGCGCGAAGGCTATACAGGAATGCATTGGTTCACCGCCGAATTTGTAAACGGAACCTGGCAGGGCTGGAAGGACGCCAACTTTAATCCTGTACATGAAGTGGGCGAACTGCACATCACCGCCGACGGGAAGGAACTCTACTTCCACTCGCCGCGCGCGGGCGGATTGGGCGAATACGACCTGTGGATTTCGCAAAACGTGGACGGCGTCTGGCAGGAACCCGCCAACCTGGCGAGCCTCAATTCAACCTACAATGACGGCTGGCCCTACGTCACGCAGGACGGCTCGGAACTGTGGTTCACGCGCACGGTCGGCGCGCCGGAATTGTGGAGGTCGAAACGGGTCAATGGGGAATGGGCCGCGCCGCAGAAAATGTTCGCGCCCTTCGCGGGCGAGGCCTCGCTCGACCCCGAAGGCAACGTCTATTTCACGCACCATTTCTACAAAGACAACGTGATGCTCGAAGCCGACATCTATGTTGCTGCGAAGAAGTAGGACAAATCGCAGATTCGTCCTACGGGCAGCCGTTCTGCAGATGCTCCTCGAAGGTGACAGAAAAGTCATGCAGGCCGGAGCCGTCGCAGCGAGCGCGGAAGTAGTAGTAGGGCGTATCGGCCGGGAAGGCCACCGCCCGCAGCGCGTCCAGGGAGGGATTGCAGATCGGGCCAGGCGGCAAAGCGGGGTAAAGATATGTGTTGTAGGAAGAGTCGAACTGTAAATCCTGCGCGCTGAGGGGATTGGTCCACCAGGTCGCCTGGGCGGGGTTGTAGCCCAGGGCATACTGGACGGTCGGGTCGCTGTCCAGTTTCATGCCGATTGCCAGGCGGTTGAGGAAGACCGAGGCGATGTGCGCCGCTTCTTCAGGATGCACCGCCTCGCGTTGGACAATGGAGGCCAGCGTGACAGCCTGGTAGACGTCCAGGTCCTGGCGGGCAAAGCCCTCGCGCAGGTCAGGCGTCAGGTGCAGGCCAAAGTTGCGCAGGAAGCCGGAGACCAGGGCGTCTACCGTCACATCGCGGGGGACGATGTAAGCGTCGGGGTAGAGGAATCCCTCCGCCGAAACGGAAGCAGGCAGGAAGTCCAGGCCGAGAGGCGCGGAGGCGGCGGCCGCCAGGAATCCGTCGGGGAGAATGTCCAGGCCAGAAGTGGGCAGCGAGGCGGCGATTTCCTCCATCCGCCAGCCGGGCAGGATGACAAAAGCCACTTCGGAGGGCGTGGCGTCCTGCAGAGCGCGGGCAATGTCCACAACAGACTGCGCCGGGCTGAGAAGATAGTCGCCAGCCTGGATGCTGGTATCGAGGCCGGTGTAAATGAGATAATCGCGGAAGGCAGCCGCGCTGCGGATCAGGCCGACCTCTTCGAGCCGGATGGCAACCGACGGCACGCTTTCGCCGGGTTCAATGGCAAAGGACTGTTCGAGGCCGTGCGGGTCGAGCGGTTGGGTCAACAGGCCGCTATACCACAACAAGCGCGCCGAAAATTCAAGCCGGTCGAGCGCGCCGAGCGCCGGGGAGACAGGGCCATAGCGGCGACCGGCAATCGCAGGGACGCCGAAGAATACGCCAATCAACAGGGCGCAGCAAAAAAGGAACAAAAGGATGGACAACCAAAGAGAGCGGCGAGGCATTCGATTTACAATTTACGATTTTGGATTTGCAATGTGCGCATCCAGGTAGGATTGTAGAATGACAGCGGCGGCTAGTTCGTCCAAGTGACCGGCGCGTTTTTTTCTCGAAACGCCCATCTGGAGGCGGGCAGCGCGCGCTTTTTGCGTGCTGAAGGATTCGTCCCACAACGCGACAGGCAAAGCGGTCTGCTGGCGCAAGGCTTCAGCAAAGCGCGCCGCGCGGCGTCCGGCCTGGTTGGGTTGACCGTCTTCATCGAAGGACTGACCGACCACGATCAATCCCGCGCCATGCTCGGCGGCCAGCGCGGCTACCTGCGCCGCATCCACCGCGCGCGAGGCGTGCTGGATCACCGCCAACGGGTTGGCAATCGTCGCAGTCGGATCGCTGACGGCCAGCCCGATGCGCTTCTCGCCGTGGTCCACGGCCAGGATTCTCACCGCGTCTCCACCGAGATATTGAACGGAATGAGCGGCAGCCACGGCCACCAGGTCGGGCGCAAGAGGATGATTGGCTCTTCCGCCAGCGGCAGGGCTTCGGCCAACCGCGCGCCGGCCGCCTGCGGGGAACGTCCCTGCGCCAGCGGGATGACGCGCGCCAGGTTCAGTTCCCGCGCCAGGGTGCGCGTGGCCTGCACCTCCCAGCGGGTGACGCCGTCGGCGTCGGTCACGGGCGCTGAAAGCGCCTCCAACGCCAGCGGCGCGCCGGAGGATACAAAACCGGCCGGCAGCGAAGCGTTCAACACCGCGCCCGCCAGTTCCTCCAGGTCTGCGCTGGACGCATACAGGGCGATGAACTCGATCTGCATCGACAGGGTCACTTTCCGGCCCGGCTGGCCGGCCGGCGGGTCATAGGCGTCTTCCAAAACCTGCTCCAGCGATAGCGTATCCGGGAAAAACACGTCCCCGGCCCCCAATTGCGCCCGCATCAGTTCTTGCGCCTTCGCCTGCAACGCATCCACCAAGGCCCGTTGCAAACGCTGGCGGTCTTCGTCCGTCGCGGCGGGCGAGACCAGGTCGCTGCCGCCGGTGGTCGGTTCGGCGTTCGATACCGCCGCCTGCAAACCCAAGCCGCCCTCGATGGCCAGGATCGTCCCGGCCTCCACATTCCCCGCCGCGCCCGGCTGTTCGGCCTGCACCGGTACGTCCACGGTCGCCTTCAAGCCGCCCGCCAGTTCGCCGGTTTCCAACGTCACAAAGCGCGCGCCCGGCAGGCCGGTCGAAGTCAACACCGTCCCGGCTGGCACCGCCACTGCCTCCTCGGTCAGGTTGCGGAACGTCACCACACCCTCGGCCTTTGTTTTGGGGACCGGCATTTCGCCCGTCGCCAGGGCTTCGCGCACGCCATCTACGACTACACGCAACTCGCGCGCAGGCAGGCTGCCCGTCAGGAAAACCGTATCCACCGCCGGGTCGGCGCGCACCGGCAGGGTCACTGCCTGCAACTGCGTTTCGCGCGCCAGGGAAATTTCCGCCCTGGGGATGAACAGGGACGCCAACAGCAACACCGCCAAAACCCCCAACGTAAACGACAGGATCCGCGTGGCCGGATGGCTGCGCCACGCCTCTTCCCCCGCCTGGGCCTGCCTCCGTAACCGGCGCAAATCCCGCCGCGGCCTGCGCCACTCCCGTTTCCCCCGCAAGTCGCGCTCCGGCCAGGGACTGCGCTGCGCCTCCCCCGTCGAGCCAAACACCGGGATGCCCAACGCCTGCGCCTCGCGCCGGATGTCGCGGTGACGGGTTACCAGCCCCAGTTGCGCGCCCAAGGCAGCCGCATGTCGCTGCAAGACTTTCAGGTCCAGCGCGCGCAATAGGATGCGCTCGGACTTAGGCCACACCAGCAGGATGCGCGGCGTCTTGGCCCACGACATCCGGTCGCGGACAGAGATCAAGTCATCGTGCGATTCGAGCGGGATGAGTTGGGTCTTCATGGCAGGGTGATTATACTTCGTTGGGACGCTTCCCAAGGGTTGCGCTAAAAAAATCATCACATTTCTTGACGAACCAGTTTATATCGTTTATAAATAACTCGTTGTTTTTGTGCATGTTCGTTAAAATTCTTTTCCGAAAACGACAGAATTTGCATTTATTCTGTCTTTTTTGTACAAGCCATCCCTGAACCGAAACCGATTGCCAACGAGGAGTAGCCATGCCACCAAGCGCCGATACGATCATCTCGAACGCGCATGTTTTCACGAGCAACCCTGCCGCGCCGCGCGCGGAAGCGGTCGCCGTCAGGGGGAACCGAATCGTGTTTGCCGGGAGCAATTCCGAGGTCCAGGCATGGCGCGGCGCGGGGACGCGGGTCATCGACGGGCAGGAGAAGACCCTTCTTCCCGGTTTCATCGACTCGCATTTTCACCTGCTGTGGGGGAGCATCTGGCTGGGCAACGCCCAACTGCGGGAGGTCAAAAATCGGTCCGACCTGAAGCAAATCCTGCTCGCTTTTGCCGCCGAAAACCGGACGTCGGAATGGGTGGTCGGGCGCGGCATCCAGTACAGCATCGTGTCCACCCGCCAGGAACTGGACGAGATCATCGCCGACCGCCCGGTCTACGTGGGCGCATACGACGGCCATACCGCCTGGGCAAATACCAAAGCGCTGGAAATGGCCGGCGTGCTTTACGAGGATAAAAACCTGGGTTCCAACGGCGTGATCATCCGCGACGAAAGCGGGGCTGCAACCGGCGAACTGCGGGAAAGCGCCATGGACGCGGTGCATCGTCTGGTGCCAGAACCAGGCGAGGCGCGCAAACGCGAGTTGCTCAGCCTGGCGATGAAGCAAATAACCGCCTCGGGCGTGACCAGCATCCACAATATGAACGGCGACATGCAAGAGATGATGACCTACGCCGCAGCCGAAGACGCCGGCGAGATGCTCCTGCGCGTCTACGTCCCCTTCTGGGCCAAGCCGGAACACACCGAGGAGGACCTGGCCGAAGCGGCCAAAATGGCAAAAGTCCAGGGAGAGTACGCGCGCGGCGGCTGCGTCAAATTTTTCATGGACGGCGTGTGGGAATCCTACACCGCCCTGAACATCGCCCCCTACGCCGACGACGCCAGCGCCCAGGTGGACGGCATCTGGAGCCTGGAACAGTTCACCCGCATGGCGGCCGCCTGCGACCGAATGGGGCTGCAAATCTTCGTCCATTGCTGCGGCGACGGGGCGGTAAGAAGGACGCTGGACGGCTATGAAGCGGCGCAGAAGATCAACGGCAAACGCGACAGCCGCCACCGGGTCGAACACATCGAGGTCATCCACCCGGACGATATGCCGCGCTTCAAACAACTGGGCGTGATCGCCTCCATGCAGCCGCTCCACGCGCCGCTGACGGTTCACGACGCGGATGTCTGGCTTTCGCGCACCGGCGAAAAACGCTGGCCGTTCTCCTTTGCATGGCGCGAATTGAAGAACGCCGGGGCAATCCTGGCGCTGGGCAGCGATTGGACGGTCGCGCCGTATAACCCCATGCTGGGATTGTACGCGGCGCTCAACCGCCAGCCATGGAGCCCGGAGGACCCCGATCACCGCCTGACGCTCGAAGAGGCGCTCATCGGCTACACGCGCGACGCCGCCTACGCCGAATTCCAGGAAAACCAGAAGGGACAACTCAAGGAAGGCTACCTGGCAGACATGGCGCTGCTTTCGGAGGACATCTTCCAGACCCCGCCGGAGGAGTTTCCCGGCGTCAAACCGGTCATCACGATGGTCAACGGGAAGATCGTTCACGAGGCCTGAGCGATGAGAGTCTACGCCCTACGCCGCATCCTGCAAACCATTCCCATCCTGCTCATTATCAGCATCCTGATATTCTTCCTGGTGCGCGCCGCGCCGGGCGGACCGCTAACGGCCGCGCGCCGCAACCCCAACATCACCATCGAACAGATCGAAGCGCTGGAAGAAAAACTTGGCCTGAACGACCCGCTCATCGTACAGTATGGCCGCTGGATGGGCGGGATGCTCAAGGGCGACCTGGGCGAATCGATCAAGTTCCACCGCCCGGTCTCGGAAATGATCGCCGAGCGCATCCCCAACACCCTCATGCTGGTCGGCGCGTCGTTCCTGGTCACGCTGCTGATCGCGTTGCCGGTCGGCATCCTTTCGGCGCGCAAACCGTATTCGATCTTCGATTACGTTGCAACGACGATCACGTTCATGGGCCAGTCCCTGCCGGTTTACTGGCTGGGACTGGGCTTGATCTTGATCTTCTACGTGACACTCAAAAATCCCTTCAACGGCAACCCGCTCTTCCCCGGCGGGGGCTTGAACACACTTGGGAAGGAAGGTGAGTTGCTGGATACGCTCTGGCACATGGTACTGCCGGTCACCGCCCTGAGCCTGGGATGGGCCGCCTGGTATTCGCGCTTCCTGCGCTCCAATATGCTGGACGTGCTACACGAAGACTACATCCGCACCGCGCGCGCCAAAGGCGTGGCAGACAGACTGGTGTATTACAAACACGCCCTGCGGAACGCCATCCTGCCGCTGGTGACGTTGATCGCGCTCGACCTGCCCAGCCTGTTCGCCGGGGCGCTGTTCGTGGAGACCATCTTCTCCTGGCCGGGCATGGGACGCCTGTTCTGGGACGCGGCGCGCGGCCGGGACTACCCGGTGCTGCTGGGCGTCGTGATGATCACGGCGGTGCTTATCATCGTTTCCAACATCCTGGCCGACCTGGCGTACGGCCTGCTCGACCCGCAGGTGAAATATGAGTGAACTCGCCATCCCCAGGGAGCAGGGCATCCGTGAACAGAGTATGGCGCGCTTGATCCTGCGGCGCTTCTTCAAACACCGGCTGGCGGGCTTTGCGGTCCTGGCGCTTATCGTCTTGATCTTTGCCTCTGTCCTGGCATTCCTCAGCCCCTACACGTCTACCCAACAAGAACCCGCCAACAGTTTCCAGCGCCCCAGCGTGGAACACTGGTTCGGCACCGACGAACTGGGGCGCGACATCTTCACCCGCATCCTGTACGGAGGGCGCGTGTCGCTGGCGGTGGGACTGCTTTCGACGTTCCTGTCCATTTTGCTGGGAGTCATCATCGGTTCTTTGTCCGGATATTTTGGCGGCTGGCTGGATTCGGTCCTGATGCGCGTGACGGACGCCTTCCTCACCTTCCCCACCCTGTTCGTGCTGATCGTGCTGGGCGCGTTCCTGCGCGAGCAACCCATCCCCTGGTTGAAGAACAGCGTGATGATCGTCATTATCATTATCGCTGTCCTTTCCTGGATGTGGCCGGCGAGGCTGGTGCGCAGTTTGTTCCTGGTGCTGCGCGAGCGGGAATTCGTGACGGCGACACGCGCATTGGGCGGCAGCGACGCCCGCATCATCCTGCGCCACATCCTGCCCAACTGCATCGGGCCGATCCTGGTCAGTGGGACGCTGCAAATGGCCTACGCCATCATCACGGAATCGGGCCTGAGTTACCTGGGCTTCGGCGTCCAGCCGCCCACGCCCACCTGGGGCAGCCTGCTGTCCACGGCGCAGGTGCACGTCTTCAAAGCGCCCTGGATGGCGTTCTACCCGGGCTTGATGATCTTCATCACGGTCATGACGATCAATTACATCGGCGACGGCCTGCGCGACGCGTTCGATCCCTACGTGATCCACACTGGCAAATAGCGGACAAGCCAGTGCCACCAAACCAAAAGGAGAAGAGAGAATGAAAAGCAAACTGTTGATCCTATTCCTTGTCCTCGGCCTGCTGGTGAGCGCCTGCGGCTCGGGAGGGGGCGAGACAGCCGCGCCAGCGGAGCCCGCTCCCAGCACGGAAGAGGCTGCGCCCGCCGAACCAGCCGCCAGCGGCGGGGGAGGCGGGACCGTCACCCTCATCATCCCGGAAGAACCGACCATGCTGAACTATTTCGGCGGCGAGGCGGCCATCATCCGCCAGGTGGCCGAGGCGACCAGCATGACCGGCCTGGTGACCATCAACGAGAAGGGCGAGTTCGTCCCCATGCTGGCGGCGGAACTGCCGACCGGCGAAAATGGCGGGCTTTCGGATGACCACCTGACCGTGACCTGGAAACTGAAACCGGACCTGAAATGGTCGGACGGCGAGCCGATCACATCCGACGACATCAAGTTCACCTGGGAAGTGCTTTCGACCCCCGAATCGGGCGCGCTGGTTGGCGCAGCCGCTTTCGACCAGATCGTTGCGGTGGAGACCCCGGATGAATTGACCGCCGTGCTGACATACTCCACGCCTTACCCAGGCTACATCGATCAGTTCGCGTATGGCCTGCTGCCGCGCCACGCGACCGGCGAACCCGCCGACATGGCCAACTGGGAATGGAACCGCAAGCCGGTCGGCGCCGGGCCGTTCGTAGTCACGAATTGGGCTTCCGGGCAGAGCATCACGCTGGAGCGCAACCCGTACTACTTCGAGGAAGGAAAGCCGTACCTGGACCGCCTGGTCTACCAGATCGTGCCGGAACCCGCCGCACAGACCGCCATGATGCTGCAAGGCGAAGCCCAGGTGCACCTGTGGCCGAGCGAGAACGAGGACGATTACAACAAACTGCTGGAAGGCAAAGCCAGGCAGGTGTTGGTGCCGGGCATCTGGAACACGGCCATCGACTTCAACCTGAGCGCGCCCTTCGACGGCGACCCGGGCCCGACCCCGCCGCATCCCATCCTGGGCGACCTGCGCGTTCGCCAGGCGATTGCCCACGCAATTGATTACGAAACCCTGGTCAATGATGTACTGGAGAAAACAGTCTCGCCTTCGACCAACCCGTTTGCCTATGGCTGGTACGAATGCGACCTGCCCAACCCGTACCCGTACGATGTCGAAAAAGCCAAGTCCCTGCTGGAGGAGGCCGGCTGGGTGGAAGGCCCGGACGGCATCCGCGTAGCGCAGGGCGCGATGTACGCCCCAGACGGTACGCGCCTGTCGCTGGAACTACAAGGCTACACCAACTTCGAGCCGATCCAGCGCACCGAGGAATTCGTGGTGGAAAACCTGAAAGCGGCCGGCGTGGAAGCGCGCATCCAGAACTACGATTTTTCGATCATCTTCGGCACCTACGAAGACCAGTCGCCGCGCATGGTCGGCGATTACGATATGCTGCTGTTCGACCGCGGTTTCACCATCGAGCCGCACGGCTATAACAAGGAAGCCTACACTTCCACCAACATCCCCACAGCCGAGAACCCCATCGGCAGCAACTACTTCCGCTGGGTGAACGCGGAAGTAGACGCGGCGCTGGAAATCGCGGGCAGCGACTTCGACCTGGAAACCCGCAAGCAGGCCTACTGCTCGATTGCGGAACAGATCCACAAAGATGTGCCGCAGATTTACTTGTATGTCTTCCAGGACGGTTACGGCTTTGCCGAGAACCTCGAAGGCTACACGGTCAGCACCTGGGGCAGCATGGCCTGGGGCGCGCAGGACTGGAAATATAAATAGTAAGTAGAAAGTAGCAAAACGAACGTCCCGAAGGCTTTCGAACCTTCGGGACGTTTCTTGTTACGCTATAGTATGGCTCTTGAGAATCTATAAACCGCAAAGATCTGTAGCGCGAAATTTATTTCGCTTTTGGCTGCCTGCCTGTCGGCAGACAGGCGGAAAAGTCCCCAGTATGGGGAAAGTCCCCAGTATGGGGAAAGTCCCCAGTATGGGGAAAGTCCCCAGTATGGGGATGAATTCCGCGCTACGCGAGTTTTTCCTCCACCACCTTTGCAACCCGGGCTAACGCATCCTTGACCTGGCTTGCATCCGGCAAACTTCCCTGGGCGAGATTGGGACGCCCGCCGCCTCTCCCGCCGATGCCTGCGATGAGATCCCCGGCTTTCAGCCCGCGCTGGACGAGGTCCTCGGTCAACACGGCAATGACGGTTGCTCCCGTTGCGGAGGCGTTGCCCGTCACCAGGACGGCCGCGCCCGTCTTGGGGTATTTCTCGCGGAATTTGTCGGCCAGGGTGCGCAGGGTATCCACGTCTGCGTTGGGAATTTCGGCGGACAGGACATTGACATCCTTGACGCTCTGCATACTGTTGAGATGGAAGACGAAGGAGGAAAGGGCAGCCTGCGCGCGCAGGTTGGCAAGTTCCTTCTTCAGGTCGGAAATTTCGTCCTGCAAACTTTCCACTTTCAGGGGCAAATCTTCGATGACATTGGCCTTCAAGGTGTTGATCGTCTGGCGGAGGATCTTGAAGCGTTTGGAAATGAAGTCATACGCGCCGCGCCCGGTCACCGCTTCGATGCGGCGGATGCCGGCCGCCGCCGAGCCTTCACTGGTGATGAGGAACACGCCGACATCGGAGGTGCGCTCCAGGTGCGTGCCGCCGCACAGTTCGTAGGAATATTTGTCATCCGGGTCGCCAATCGTCAGGGTGCGGACGGTCTCGCCGTATTTCTCGCCGAACAAGGCCATCGCGCCTTCGGCAATCGCTTCTTCGCGCGGCTTGCTGACGGGGGTCACTTGGTAATCGGCGGCAACCGCATCATTGACGATCCTCTCCACGCGCTCGATCTGTTCGAGCGTCATGGCGTCGGGATGGGTGAAGTCGAAGCGCAGGTGGGTCGGCGCGACCAGCGACCCGGCCTGGCGCGCGTGCTCGCCCAGGACTTCGCGCAAGGCCTTGTGGAGCAGGTGCGTGGCGGTGTGGTTGCGCATGATGTCGTGGCGGCGCAGCATGTCCACCTCGGCGACGCAGGCGTCGCCCACCCTGGGCTGGCCGGAGATGACCTGCCCGACGTGGGTGATCACGCCGGCTGCAGCGCGGCGGACAGAGGTGATTTCAATCTCCCACCCCCCTCCGGCTCCCCCCATTTTCTCCGTCCCTTCGGGATGCTTCACAAAAAATGGGGGGAGAGATTTTATGTAGCCTTCGTCGCCGACCTGACCACCAGATTCGATGTAAAAACCCGTCCTGGGCAGGATGACTTCGACTTCATCGTCGAGCGAGGCAGAGGCAACCGATTCGCCATCGACGATCAGCGCCAGGATTTCGCCTTCCGCGCGGGCGCTGGTATAGGGATCGTAGTCCACGCCGCGCTGGCCGAGTTTCCCTTTGGCCTGCAACTCTTTCAAGATATCCGCAAAGTATTCGGAATCTTCGCCGCCCAGCGCGCCCATAGCCTTGCCGCCGCCCGAGGCTTTGGCGTGTTCTTCCTTCGCCGCGTTGAAGCCTGCTTCATCCACATCAAAACCTTTTTCACGGGCAATGTCGCGCGAGATTTCAAATGGCAAGCCATAGGTAGCATATAAGTCGAACGCCTGACGTCCATCCAAGGCATTGGCGGAGCCCACAGTCTTTTCAAGCCTTTCAATCGAATCGCCTGCCTCAATTTGTCTCTGAATGAACTTTTGCTTGTTGTAAAGTTCGAGCAGAAGGGAGTCCAAATGGGCAGTGCCAGCCTCCACCGTGCGCGCGAAGCGGATCTCTTCCCGCGTCAGGTTGTCCAGGATGGTGGCCTGGTTCTTCTTCAGTTCGGGGTAGAAGTCGCCGTATTCGGCAATGACCGCTTCCGCCACCCTGGCAAGGAAGGGTTCGCGCAGCCCGATCTTGGCGCCGAAGCGCGCCGCGCGGCGGATGATCATGCGGGTGACGTAGTTGCGCCCGCCGTTGCCGGGGACGACGCCGTCGGCGATGAGGAAGGCGGCCGAGCGGGCGTGGTCGCAGATGACGCGGTAGGGCGTGAAATCGGCCAGCATCTCTTTTTCGGAGTGACCGGTGAGCGAACGCAACACGTCCAGCGAACCCGCGAACAGGTCGGTCTTGTAGTTGGAATCCACACCCTGCAACACGGAGACAATGCGCTCGAAGCCCATGCCGGTGTCCACGTGCCTGGCGGGCAGGGGCTCGAGGCGGCCATCCTCGAAGAGGTTGTATTGGATGAAGACGTTGTTCCACAGTTCGAGGAAGCGCGTGCATTCGCCGTTGACGCCGCATTGGTGCGGCTGGCCGCGCAGGTTGTCGCGCTCCTCGCCCAGGTCGAGGTGGATTTCGGAACACGGCCCGCACGGCCCGAACTCGGCCATCTGCCAGAAGTTTTCTTTGCGCCCGAAGAACAGGACGTGGTCGGGATTCATACCAGGTTGCTGTTTCCAAATTTCCGCCGCCTCGTCATCGCGCGGGACGTTGCCCTTATCGTCTTCGAAGCAGGTGGCGTAGAGTTTATCCTTCGGCAGGCCCCACACTTCGGTGAGCAGTTCCCACGACCAGGCAATGGCTTCCTTTTTGTAGTAATCGCCGAACGACCAGTTGCCGAGCATCTCGAAGAAGGTGTGATGCGTGTCGTCGCGCCCCACGTCGTCGAGGTCGTTGTGCTTGCCCGCCACGCGCATACACTTCTGCGAGTCGACGGCGCGGGTGTAGGGCTTCTTGTCGGTGCCGATGAAGACGTCCTTGAATTGCACCATGCCCGAGTTGGTGAAGAGAAGCGTGCTGTCGCCGCCCGGGACGAGGGACATGGACGGCACAGCGGTATGCCCGCGTTCGACGAAGAAGTCGATGAAGTCCTGGCGGATGTGGTTGCCGGTGAGTTTTTTGGTCATGCGTGCTCCGAGGGGTAGAATAATTGCAAAGCCGAATTATACCAAGTGATGAAAGAGGCAAGAAGAAAGAAAAAGTCCCGAACCTGCGGGGGTCGGGACTTGGGTTTCACAATTCCATCTCAAGCCGAGGCAGGTTCCGATAACGCGCGCATAGCGGCGGCGGCTCGAGCGGCGGAGGGGGGGCAGGTTGGGGTCATGGGCGGGATTATACCATTGCAGGTTCGTAGTGCAATACTAACAACTGTTCGGCGTGGAGAGCCAATTCAGCGAAGGCGCGACCTTCGTTGTCTGTGAATTCAACTTCATAGACATCTGGGGCTAACAACTCCACAACAGTACCCACCTGTCCTAAAGACAGGTCGCGGTCGGGGAGTTCCTGCATGAGAGCCACTACATCCAACAATTTCACTTTTTGTTTCATTTTCGATCTCCTATAAAACATAACAACTGGTCAAGCGCGGCGCGTCTTCACCGATGCGGATAATCCAGGTGGTGTGTTTAATCGCCTCCCGCCCGCGCCGCCTCATTGAGAAATCCAAGCTATATCGCTGTCCATAATCATCTCGCTCACCAGGAATGGCCTCGCTATTTTGGATAGCAGAGACAATGGCGTCTCGCAATTCAAAGTCATCAGCTGCTGTCAAGCCCAGCGTCAATACAAAATTATACCGCACCACAATCATTTGATTTTTCAATACCCATTCTGGGTACTTTCCGAGCCAGCAAAAACACATCTTGTTTTCAAAATGAGAATTGCTGGATCGTTTCCGGGGAAAGCGGCGCAGGCGGCGGCTACGCCAGCGCCTCCCGGATGACGCGGATGACGCCGTTCAGGTCGTCCAGCACGTCCTTGTTCCAGAAGCGCAGCACGCGATAGCCCCTGGATTGCAGGAAGGCAGTGCGTTCGTTGTCGTAGTCTTCCTGTTCCAGGTGCTGGCCGCCGTCCAGTTCGATGACCAGTTTCTCCTGGATGCAGCAGAAGTCGGTGACGTAGTTGCCGACGGCGTGCTGCCTGCGGAAGTTGACGCCCAAGCCGTCACCCCGCAGCGCGGCCCAGAGTTTGCGCTCGGCGGGCGTGAGTTCGCGGCGCAGTTCCTTGGCGTGGAGAAAGGCTTTGGGTGTGGCGCGGCGGTGCATACCCCCTCCTAGCCTCCCCCAAAATCTCGAAGTGCGCGAGATTTTGGGGGAGGGACAATGACTTGTATTCCAGGAAACAATCCTTTCATCCCAATGCTTCCTTTCCCCTCTCCCATTTTCGGTTGTTGAAAATGGGGGAGGCCGGGAGGGGGTTCCCCTCGTCCCTCCCCAATCTCGCGCAGTTCAGCGAAATTTGGGGGAGGGACAAATAACTTGCGCTTTGGAAAACTCTCGTTCGATTCCATCTCGTCCTTCCCCCTCCCCCATTTTCGGTTTTTGAAAATGGGGGAGGCCGGGAGGGGGTCAGAGCAATGCCTGCTCGAACTTCTCTTTCGCCGCTTGCCAGACCTGCTCCGCCTCCGCCCGCCCCCTGACGGGGACAGGCAGACGCCGCGCCCCACCCCGCCGGCGGGATGACTCACCAGCAATGGCTTTGGGGACGGGCATTCGACCCCCTCCTAGCCTCCCCCAAAATCTCGAAGTGCGCGAGATTTCGGGGGAGGGACGATCAGTTGATACCCTGAAAAGTATTTGTTCGATTCCATCTCGTCCTTTCCCCTCCCCCATTTTCGGTTTTTGAAAATGGGGGAGGCCGGGAGGGGGTCACAACAGCCTCCGCCCGCCGACAAGTCAAGTATACAAGAAAACCCCCGCCCCGCAAGGCCACTTCAATATAAGGAAGAACATTTCGAAGGTTGTGCGCGGAGAATCAGGCTGCTTGCAGAAACCTTCGGGACGATTTCGACAGCGGTTTCAGGATTCCCAAAAATTTCCAGGGGGGAGGCAGCGGATCGCGCTGGCTCAATCGACGCATCAAGCGGCTTAATTGGCGAATCGAGCGGCTTAATTGGCGCATCGAGCGGCTTAATTGGCGAATTGAGCGGCTTAATTCCCGAATCGAGCGGCTTAATTGGCGCATCGAGCGGCTTAATTCCCAAATCGAGCGGCTAATCGGAACATCAGGCCGGTTTCCCCTGCTGGGCAGGCGGCTTACGTCTCGAATTGTATGATTACCGTCCCCCCAGATTAAAAACATCGGTCGGGTCTAAAACCCGACCGAGTATTCCTACGCCGGTTGCGGCGTGCCGCTTTTCTTTTCGAGGGGCGGCGGGAAGATGGCTTCGAACTCGTCGCGCGTGATGCTCTCGGCTTCGAGCAGTTTCTGCGCCACGTCATCCAGTTCCTTGCGGTATTTCTTCAGGATGGCCTTGGCCTGCTTGTAGGCCTCGTCCACGAGTTTGCGCACTTCCACGTCGATCTTCTGCGCTACGGCTTCCGAGTAATCGCGCTGTTCGGAGATCTCGCGTCCCAGGAAGATCAACTCTTCCTTCTGGCCGTAGACCATGTTGCCCATTTCGCCGCTCATGCCCATGCGCGTGACCATGCTGCGCGCCATGCGCGTCACCTGTTCCAGGTCGCCGGAAGCGCCGGAGGTGATGTCGTCGAAGACTTCTTCTTCGGCGGCGCGCCCGCCCAGGGCGTAGGCCAGGGTAGCCATCATCTTCTTGCGCGACATGAGCAGGCGGTCTTCGTCCGGGCGGAACCAGGTGATGCCGCCGGCCTGCCCACGCCCGACGATGGTCACTTTTTGGACGGGATCGGCTTCGGGGATGGCGTTGCCGACCACGGCGTGACCAGCCTCATGGTAGGCGATGATGCGCTTCTCTTCGTCCGAGATCAGGCGCGACTTGCGCTCCGGGCCCATCACCACGCGCTCGATGGCCTCTTCCAGGTCCGGCTGGCAGATGGCTTTCTTGTTGCGGCGGGCGGCCAGGATGGCGCCCTCGTTGACCAGGTTTTCCAGGTCCGCGCCCACGAAACCGGGCGTGCCGCGCGCCAGGGAAGCCAGGTCTACTTGCGGGTCAAGCGGCTTGCCCTTGACGTGCACTTTCAGGATGGCCTCGCGCCCGCGCACATCCGGCCGGTCGAGCGTCACGCGGCGGTCGAAGCGCCCGGGGCGCAGCAAGGCCGGGTCGAGGATGTCGGGACGGTTGGTAGCGGCCACGATGATGACGTTGGTGTCGGTGTCGAAGCCGTCCATCTCTACCAGCATCTGGTTGAGGGTCTGCTCGCGCTCATCGTGCGAACCGCCCAGGCCCGCCCCGCGCTGGCGGCCAACGGCGTCGATTTCATCTACGAAGACGATGCAGGGCGAGTGGCGCTTGGCCTGTTCGAACAGGTCGCGCACGCGGCTGGCGCCCACGCCGACGAACATCTCGACGAACTCCGAGCCGGAGATCGAGAAGAACGGCACGCCGGCTTCGCCGGAGACGGCCTTTGCCAGCAGGGTCTTGCCCGTGCCGGGAGGTCCCACCAGCAGCACGCCCTTGGGGATGCGCGCGCCGAGTTGGATGAACTTCTGCGGCTCTTTCAGGAACTCGACCACTTCGGCCAATTCTTCTTTAGCCTCCTCCACGCCGGCCACGTCCGAGAACGTGACGGTGGGATGGTCGCCGCTGAACATGCGCGCCCGGCTCTTGCCGAAGGCCATGGCCTGGTTGTTGCTGCCCTGCGCCTGGCGGAAGATGAACCACAGCACGCCGCCCATCAGGATGACCGGCAGGATGTAGACCACGCTGCTCAACAGGTTCACCCAGGTGGAGGGCGGCAGTACTTCGATCTTGACGTTTTCGGGCGAGAGTTGCTCCGGGGTAACGCCCAGGCCGACCAACTGCTCCACGAATGTGGCGCCCGATTCTTTCTGGGAAGTGACCTCCTCATCCCCATCCTTGTAGATCGCCCTGATCTTGTCATCGCTTTCCACGATCACGCGGTTGATGTTGCCCACTTGGATGTCGTAGGCCAGTTGGTTGATGGTCAAAACTTCCGCTGTGGTCGTATCCTGCCGGAAGCCCATGTACAGCATCGCGGCAATGGCGACGATCAACAGGAAATATACGAGAAACGACGAATTACGTGAATTCACAGAATCCTCCAATACCGATACGATTATACCAATCCAACCCCTTGACGAGTAGTGCAAGGGATTTCTTATAACGATTTTCTAACATATTCCTGTCAAAAGCCATCAAAATGCCGCGCCAACCGTCCCGCGAAGTACCCGCAGGGTGAAGGCTGCCCCCAAACCTTCGGGACGGTACTTTCAAGCCAGGATCAGTTCCACCGGGCAATGGTCCGAGCCTGGCGCATCTTCGTGGATGACGGCATCCTGCACGCGCGGGACGAGCGCCTCGGAGACCAGGAAGTAATCGATGCGCCAGCCAATGCCGCGCTGGCGGGCGTTGAAGCGATACGTCCACCAGGTATATTGCTCGCGCTCCGGGTACAGGCGGCGGTACACGTCCACAAAGCCGCGATCGAGGAACTTCTGCACCCAGGCGCGCTCTTCCGGCAGGAAGCCGGAGGTGGTCACGTTTTCATCGGGGTTGCGCAGGTCGATCGGCTGGTGGGCGGTGTTGAAATCGCCGGTGATGATGATGTTCTCCCCGGCTGAATGG
>JBMOMO010000091.1:5868-21753 GCA_049324135.1 Chloroflexota bacterium | reverse complement strand
CTTGGCCTGTTGCTCGAACCCCAGCAACGCTTGGGCTTGCTCGTCAATTCGCTTGAGAAGGCCTGGTATCTCCGCGCGGATGGCCTGCGCGTCGACGGTTTGGATGCGCACAATATCGGCGTGAACGCCTTCGAGGGCGCTGGTGAGCGTGGTCAGTTGGGTTTCGAAACGCTCCAGCAAGTTGGTCAGTCTTTGCAGGTTATCTTCCTGTCCCCGCAGGGTTTGCAACGCCTCTTGGTATTCCTGGCGGACATGTTCATCGGTGGATGCGGTCAACTTCTGTTCCAGCGTTTCGATTTCCCCAGGGATGTTCTTGTTGGCGCGCGTGACCGTGATGTAGTTGTCCACATTGGCAAAGCGTAAGCACACCTGGTAGGTCTGCTCGACCAGGGCGTTGACGGAATCCTGCACAGGCCGAAGCAGGCGCTGCGCTTTAACGGGAGCAGACCCCAGGCTGAGGAAGAGCGAGGTCTGTGTCCTTTGCACCCGTTCGAATTTGGACTGGAAGCGGTAGGCCAGGGTGGCGCGTCCGGCTACGGTGTTGCTCAGGCGCAAGGCCGGGTCGCGGTACGCCACGAGGAAGACCGCCAGCCAGAAGACCAGCCCCAGGGGGGCCATCCACCAGGCGGCGCACAATCCGGCGGCCGCCGTGAGCGCCAGCATGGACAGGCTGGCCGGGTGGAACAAGGCGGTCAAGAATGGGGAGCGTTTAGCGGTTCGCATGGCTTAGAAGAAGGTAGAGATTTCCTGGTAGATTTTGTGGATGTTTTCGGGCGTGGCGTCGTATTGCTTGCCGCCGGTCGGTTCGGCGATGCTGCGCAACACGTCTTTGTCGGCGTTTTCGCCAAAACCGATGGTGAACAATTTGATCGAACTGCCGCCTTCGTCCGAGTAGCGATTGATCTCGTCAATCAACTGTTGCTGCGAAACGACCGAGTGTGTATCTTGCCCGTCTGACAGCACGACGATGCTGCGGATGTGATCGGTATCTCCCTGCGCGAGCAGTTCATCGTAAGCAAAGGAGACCGCATCGTAGAGCCGGGTGTCGCCCCCCTCGACGATGCCCGATACCCGCGTCATCAGTTCGTCCCGTTTGACCGACATAGGCGAGAGTTCTGCGAGCGGGACGATCTCGGAACTGAACAGGATCACTTCCACCCGGTCGCGGTCGTCGAGCAGTTCCAGGAATTGCAGCAGGCTGGCGCGCGCCGTCACGATCTTTTCGCCGCGCATACTGCCGGAGACATCCATCACTACCACCAGGTCGACCGGCTTCTTGGTCTGCCGCCACATGTCCAACGCGCCGGCCACGACCTCCGCAGATGGCACTTCGAGCACGGTCTTGGGCTGGGAGGGGTCCACGCCATGCTGGCCGTCCAGGGGGGCTGTCAGCGGGATGGACACGTCAGCAGGACGAAATCCGAGTTCGATGGCTTTGAGTTGCTGGGGCCGGTCGAGCAGGAAGGCCTCGAACAGTTCCGCAGCGGCGCGCTGTTCGTCCGTCACCCAGGGCGCGTTGACAATGACATACGGATGGTTCGACCAGAACGTGCCTTCCTTCGGATAGATCGCCACCACCGGCAGTTGCGGGCTTTGACCGCCCAGGCGCTTGGTCTCCTGCGCCACCACCAGGTTTTCGTACAACACGGCGGCGCTCAAGTAGGACGGACCGCGCTCGAACATGCGCGTTCCAAAGAAGCCCGTGCTGGTTCCGTAATGGATGATGCTCTTTTCCACGTCGGCCATGAAGGCGCGCACATCGGGATCGTCCAGGTCATCTACCGTCAGGCCGCGCTGCTTGCCCGCGCCGGCGTAGGCTTCTGCAATGATGGATACCACACCGCTGTTGCTGTATTCGGGATGTGTGTGCCCGAACTTGAATTTTCCCCACTCAGGATAGCCGTACTCGGACCACCCGTTTTCTGATACCGCTAAACCAGCGATATCCGCCCACCCAAGTTGTTCCTGGGGCCAGCCCAGGGCGCGCGCCATCGGCTCCCACATGGCGATCACCACCGGGCTCAACACCAGGTCATTGGGCGCGCCCACCGCCAGGTCATCGGCGTGGTTCTGCCGCCACTGCGCGTTGGCGACCGGAATGTAGACCGAGGAGGCCGGGCTCCAGACCGTGGGCTGGAGCGCGCCCGCGATGATGCCGTCCACTGACTCGATGGAACCCATCGGCGTGGCCTCGACCACGATGACGCTTCCTTCTTCGGTTTTGTGTTTCTCTTCATTAAACCGCACCACCAAGGGCTCGAGCCATTCTTCTTTCTCCGAGCCATAGATGATGCTGATGTTCACCGTTCGCAGGTTGAAGACCTCTAACACACCGCATGAAGTCATACCCAGGGAAAAGATAAACAATAAAGATGCCAGCGTGAAAAGTTTGGATTTCATAAATCTACCTCGTATACATCGCCGCTTACCGGGCCGCATTGCGCGCCCAGAAATCGAGCAGCGTGTTCAAGACGTTCCCCGGCGGCGTTTCCACCGTCGGCAGGGACGACAAATCGGCCTGGAAGCCGTTGGCGGCGTAGACCGTGAAGGGACTGCCCGCCTGCCCAAGCGGGATGGAGGCGTCTACCGGGCGGAAGCCGTATTCGAGCAGCGCCAGTTCCTGGGCGGGCTTGCTCGCCAGGTAGTCGATGAACAGTTTGGCAGCCGCGCGTTTGTCGCCTGTGACCCAATCCGCCTCCAGGACGCAAAACGGGTGATCGCTCCACACTGTTGCCGGCGGGTAGTAGACGCGCAACTCGCCGTAGCGCCCAACCGCATTTTCGGCCTGTTCGATGGCCGTTGCCTCGTAAACCGTCACCAGGTCGTAGGTGCTTGGGCCGTACGAGACCATTTTCTGCATCAATGGCCCGGTGCTGTACTCGAACTCTGAAATATTCTTCTCGAAACCGATGAACCAATCCTGGTATTCCGCATTCGACAGGATATCCTCGGCGCGCAGGCCGCTGGTCTTGCCGTAATAGTCGTAGGTCATCAGCAGGACGGTCATAAAGCCGCTATTGGACTTGAGCGGATCGGTATGCCCGAATTTGACGTAGCCCCACTCGGCGCGTCCCAGCGTGGCCCAGCCCTGCGCGTCTACCACCGACCTTTGGAGCTGCTTCCACACATCCCGGGGCGGGCGCGCGCCCCACAACACATCCGCGCGCTCCTTCCAGGCCACCAGCACCAACGGCGTGGTGACCACCGGACGGCAGGCCTCCGTATCCGCCATGTTGACCACCGGCCTGCCGAACACGCCCGCCGACTGGTCCTGCAAGATCGAGATCTGCAACATGCTGGCCGGGCTGACCACATCCGGCTTGCGGGACCCATCCAGCACCGCCAGGTAGATTTCGCGCGAGCCCATCTTCTCCAGCGCGATCTGCACCGGATGCCCGTTCACCGTTGGCCGCGTGCGCTCGAATTCGATGATAGCCTGGTCGAGCCAGGCTTCCTTCTCCGTGGAATACAGCACCGAAACGACCACCGGCGCCGGCGGAGGCAGGACCAGTTCCCGCAGCGGCGCGTATGCGATCACACGAAAGGCAGGAAAAAACATCGCTGCGGCAAAAACGATCACCGTAGCGAAAAGATAGAGGCTGACCAAAATTCGGTTAACGCGAGTAATATTAGACATTGTCAACAGGCCTTCTGTTAATATTATACGGTAGCCAGGTAAGGGCGTTTCGTTGTTTACAAAACATTAACAAAGCCCTCTCCCCCTCCTTTGGGCCGCCAGGGTCAAGACCGATAGATCCGCAAGTCGATCACGGAAGCAATCTTCCCGTCCAGGATAGATGCGACGGGAGGCATTTTGATGGCTTCTGAAAATGTCTGGCGGGCGCTGGAAACCCTGCGCATGGCATGTTTGGTCAAGTGATCCGCATCCCGGTTATGGCGACGGGGGATCCACTGCCAGTTCAAGTCAGCGAACCGGTCTGCCAAAAGAGAGGCGCGTTTGTTCAGTTTTCGCGTAGGGATGGAACTGATTCCGGCCGCGCCGCACATCTGGTCGATGACGCATTTCGCATCCCCTTGCACCTCCACCGCTTCTCCCCCAACGCCGAAATCCGCCAGCGCTTCCAGGCCTTCGATCAGGGCGATATATTCTGCAATGTTCGATGCGGCATGTTTATCCAACGCAACCACCCCAAAGCCATGCGCGACCAACCGGTTATCTTTGTAGATCAGCCAGCCATAACTGATAAACCCGGAACGTGTATTTTTCACCTGGCCTGTGGCTTCTTCGCGGAAAAGGCCATCGAACTTCAGCCTGTACATGGCAACCGGGTCTCAGATTGAGATTCGTTCGCAATCCAACCGCAAAACAGACGTATCCTGTTGCAAGTATCGGATCGGCACATTACATCCTTTGTCTAACTTCGCGTAAAGCCTTCTCGAAATGCTTTCCCAGGCTTCCATGTCTTCCTGGACGCGATAACTAACGTAATATAGGACCCTGCCGTCGAAGGTATCTTCCCACTTATCCGTGATGATGCCATCCGCCAGGCGGCCGTTTTTGTCCAGCCTGTGCGCGAGCAAGTAGTTCCGGCAAGCAATCGCCAGGGACACCAGGGAAGCGATCAACAAGCCCAACACAAAGAGAACTCCTGCAAAAAGATTCAACCTGGCGTCGCTGCGAACCAACTGTGATCCAGGTCCATCCGGCAGGCCAGACGAAAACAAACCGACCGTCACCATTGACGAGAGCAACATAAAAACCGTAAACGCCAGGTAAGAAAAAGCCTTACGGTGGGAGTGGGTTGCCATGATTTTAGGTGTTCCCAAAGCGTCTTCCACGCAAGCCTCCAAATCAATACGCATCCGCTTGTTCCCATTTTGGGCGGCGGCGATTTCCTTTGCGCACCTGCGCCAGCACGTGCATGGGGGTATGCAGCACGCGTTTGCTCAGGCTGGCGATCCGACGGGCAGAACTGCCTTCGTTCTGGATGGGCATCAGGTTGCGGATTTCGTCAATGTTGAGATACGTATGCACTTCTTTTTGCAACGCTGCCGCTACAAAGGTGCAGGTAGATTGTTGGGTGATCACAACCGAGGCTTTGGCGATCATGTGATCGACATTCCCATACTCCAACACGAGAGCATGGGGAGCAACCTTCATAATTTCCCACCTGGCGCGGCGCGCGTCTTCGGTAGGATGCAACTTGAAGATCATCGGGCGCCCGGCTGCGATCTTGACGCACTGCTGTAAAAACATGGCGCGATTCTCGAGGCGATAACTTTCGCGGTACGGCGTCGTGGCTACCAGGACGAAATCCTTGAAAGGAAAGTCGTTCTCCAGGTTTTCTTGCAGGTTGTCGAAATTGGGGATACCGGTGACCGCGATTTTTTCCGGGCGGACGCCTTTGCGGACAAACAGGTCGCGGTAGCCGTGCGAAGCCACGCAAAACAGGTCATACGCATCCGACAGCCCAGCCGTGGAAGTATTGGCGATGTAACGCGGCAACCTGAAGCGCTTCACCCAATGATACAGGACCCCCTCAGGCTCGGTGATGCCTTCCTGGACGAGCACCAGGCGTTTGCCGCGAATGTTGCGCTGGACGATCAAGTCGCTGCAAGTGATGACCAGGTCATAGTCATGGCTCTCGCCGCGCCAGTCCACCGGCAAGCCGTTCCCTGCCAGGTAGTCGTCCGTCTCAAAGCGATGACGCCCGCCCAGCACAGTAAAATCCAACAACCCCATCCGGACTACCGCATCTTCGAGCCCATCTGCGTAATAGGGTGTGAAATAACTGTCGTATTCCCCCATATTTTGCGCAATTTTATGCATCATCTTGGTCTGGTTGAGCGATCCGCAAATGAACAAAATTTTCTCTGGCATGGCCTTTTTCCATTTTTTTGCTCATTGTATCTACTGCATGTTAAGCCTACCCCAACAGCAGGTTAAGGATCATTAAACAAAATTCACTTTTCGCCAATCAACCTACGCCCTTTACGAACTGTTAACTCCCCTTTCTTATGCTGTTAATTCTGGCAGTGTATCTTATGGAAGCGAAGCGATATTTTTCGAAAAGGTACCTATGTCACGGAAAATTCTCGACCAGGAAATCCAGCGCGCCAGGGATGAAGTCTTGATTTTGGGCAGTATGGTGGAACAGACAACGCTCCGGTCAATGGAGGCGCTCAGGGACAGCGACCCAGAGAAGTCGAAACCGATCCTGGAATATGATCAAAGGATCAATGAAAAGAGGTTCGACATCGAGGGCTCTGTCATCGCCACCATTGCCATGCAGCAGCCAGCAGCGCACGACCTACGCGTCCTGACTTCTATCCTGAAAACCAGCACCGAATTGGAACGGATGGGAGATTACGCCAAAGGCATTGCAGTGATCAACTTGCGTTCAGGCGGCCTGTACGTATCGAAAATGTTGGTGGATGCGCATTACATGGCCGGCCAGATCGTGGATATGTTACACCGCGCCCTGACCGCCTTTGTCAACGAAGACACCATCCTGGCGGGGAAGATCGCCAGGGAAGATATTTTGATCAATGCGTTGTACCAGCAAATCTATTTCGAAGTGATGGACTATGTGGTGGAAGACCCGACTAATAATATAGAACGCGCCAACTACATCCTGTGGGTAGGACACAACCTGGAGCGTATGGCGGATCGCGTCAAAAATATCTGCGAGTATACGATTTATATCAAGACAGGGGAAATAATCGAATACGACGCCCCGCCAGGCGCAAACAGGAGGTGAGCGCAAACGCGCCCTCAGTCATGCTGTTTATCGAGATAGGAGCGGCGCTTCTGGCGCAGGTCCACACCGAAGACGACCAGCATAGATATTAAAACAATCAACAGGAAAATGTTCATCGTCAGACTCCTGGTTTTTCGTCATCATACCATCCATGCCTTAACAGCCACCTAAGAAACAGTTAACAACCAGTAAACACTTTTGTAAGTCGGGTCATCCAATACGCTTTACGCCCCTATCCGAACCGCCCAGTGACATATTCCTCGGTGCGCCTGTCTTTCGGCGCAGTGAAGATCTCCTGCCTGGAGGCGTATTCCACCAGTTCCCCTTGCAGGAAGAAAGCCGCATCATCGGCGAGCCGCCCGGCCTGTTGGATGGAATGCGGCGCTAGTACGATGGTATGGTCCTTTTTCAATTCCCGCAAAGCGGTTTCGATTTTGCCAGTCGAGATGGGGTCCAGGCCTGAAGTCGGCTCATCCAGCAGGATGACTTCCGGCTTCAAGGCTAAGGCGCGCGCCAGGCACAGGCGTTGCTGCTGCCCGCCAGAGAGCGCGCTGGCGGGATCGTCCAACCGGTCTTTGACTTCCTCCCATAACGAGGCCAATTCCAGGCTGCGTTCGACCGCTTCGTCCAGCCGGAATCGCCGCGTTTCCCCCGCCAATTCCAACCCGTAGGTCAGGTTCTGGCGAATGGACATGGGCAGCGCCACCGGGCGGGCGAACACCATCCCAACCCTGCGCCGCAGGGCAACCGTGTCTGTGCTGGGATCGAGGATGTTTTCGCCGTCCAACAGGATGCGCCCGGAGACCGCCTTGACGTCCGCCAGGTCGTTCAGGCGGTTCAGGCAACGCAACAGCGTGGACTTGCCCCCGCCAGCCGGCCCGAACAGGGCCGTGATGGCGTGTTCGCGGATACGCAAGTTGACATCCCGCAGCGACTCGGCGCCGTCGGCATATTGCAGGGAAAGGGATTCGACAACGATCTTGTCTACCATTGTCGCCTTGCCCTGGCCCTGGCGCGGATCATCCCGGCAACCGCATTCATGCCCAACACAAAGGCCAACAACACCAGCGCTGTGCCATACTGGACCTGGACGGGCATTTCGGGCACCTGGGTGGAGATCACGAACAGGTGGTACGGCAGCGCCATGCTCGCGTCGAACGGCGACCCGGGCAGGCGCGGCAGGAAGAAGGCCGCCCCGGTGAACAGGATCGGCGCGGTCTCGCCAGCGGCGCGTTCCAGGCCAAGGATCACGCCCGTCAGGATGCCGGGCAGGGCCTGGGGCAGCACAATGCGGCGGATGGTCTGCCAGCGGGTGGCGCCCAGCGAGGCGCTGACCGTGCGGAAGGCCTGCGGCACGGCCCGCAGCGCTTCTTCTGTGGCGCTGATCATGACCGGCAAGGTCATAACGGAAAGCGTCAACGAGGCGGACAGGAGACTGGTGCCAAAGTCCAGGAACAGCACGAACAGTCCCAACCCAAAGAGACCATATACTACAGATGGGATGCCGGCCAGGTTGATGATGGCAATGCGGATCAGCCGCGTCCAGGCGTTGTCCGCCGCATACTCGGACAGGTAAATGGCCGCCGCTACCCCCAACGGGACCGAGAAGACGGCCGTCCCCAGCGTGAGATAGAAGGTCCCCACAATGGCCGGCAGGATGCCGCCGGCGCGCATCCCATCGCGCGGCATGGAAGTCAGGAACTCCCACGAGATGGCCGGTGCGCCCTGGACAGCGATATAGATCACCACAGCAACGATTGGGATGACCGTCAGGACGGCTACCAGGGTCAGGAGCGAGAAACCCAGGCGTTGGGTCAGATCGCGATTCATGACAACAACCTCTCCGCCCGTTTCCTTGCGCGGAACACAATCGACGAGGCGGCGATATTGACGATCAGCGAGACCAGGAACAGCGCGATGCCGATCAAGAACAGCGCGTGATAATGGACGCTGCCGCTGGCGACCTGGCCCATTTCTGTGGCGATGGTGGCCGTCATCGTGCGGACGGGAGAGAACAGGCTGCCGGGCGTGAGCGCCAGCACCGGGGCGTTGCCCGTCACCATCATGACGATCATGGTCTCGCCGACGACGCGCCCGATGCCCAGCATGACCGCCGTCAGCACCCCCGAACGGGCAGCCGGCAGCGTCACCCGCCAGATGGTCTGCCAACGGGTGGCGCCCAAGGCCCAGGCGCCCTCGCGGTAGGCGCGCGGCACGGCGGCCAACGCATCCTCGGCCACCGAGATGATGGTCGGCGCGGCAATGCCGCCCAGCAGCAGGGAACCCGTGAAGGCGGCCAGGCCGGTCGGCAGGGCCAGGAAACGGCGCAGGAAGGGAGAAAGCAGCAAGATACCGACGAAGCCAAGCGCCACCGAGGGCAGGCCGCCGAGCAATTCCACCAACGGCTTGAGGATCTCGCGCACCCAGCGCGGCGCGACCTCGGCAACATAGACCGCAGTCCCGATCCCAAAAGGAACGGCCACCAGCGCCGCGCCGACCGTAACCGCCAGCGAGCCGGTGAGCAATGGCAAGATGCCAAAAAAACCCTCGACAGGGTACCAACGCAGGCTGAACAGATTCGAGAGTCCCGCTTTCCCCAGGGCAGGCAGGCCTTCGCACAACAGGAAGAAGAAAATCAGGGCAACGAACAAGATGACCGAATATCCGCAGGCCTGGATGGCGCGCGTGATCACGAATTCGCGCCAGTTCAGATCGGGCTTTCCCTTCACGTTGCCCTTTGTCATGGCGCCCCCTCCGGGGATGGCAGGAGCGGCAAAACAGGCACGAATCCCAGGTCGGCGACGATCTGCTGGGCTTCAGGCGAGAGCGCCCAGTCCAGGTAATCCTTGACCTCCCCGGCCGGGTCGCCGGCGGTATACATATAGAGGTCGCGGGCAATGGGATAACTCTTGTCGTTCACGGTGCTGGCCAGCGGCAGGACATACGCCTGCCCCTCTGCCCTGGCAATCGCGATCACTTTCACGTCATCGGGGACATACCCCAGGCCGTCGTAACCGATGGCGTTGGGATTATCGCGCACTTCGGCGATGATGCCCTGCGAGGAAAGCAACAACAGGGTATCCGTGGAGAACAACGTCGTATTGCCCTGCTCGCCCAGGCGCAGCGCGGTCTCGAGGAAATAGGCGTGCGTGCCGGAACTGGCCTCGCGCGACAGGCGCACGATGGGCCGGTCTTCGCCGCCGACCGCGGCCCAGTTGTCGATCGCGCCGCTGTAAATATCGGAGACCTGCCGGAGGGTCAGTTCGGAGACCGGGTTTTGGGGGTGGACGATGACGGCAATCGCGTCGCGGGCGATGACGCGCTCGACCGGTTCGACCCCTCCCGACCGGGCTGCTTCCACCTCTTCCGGTTTGATCTGGCGGGAGGCGTTGGCGATGTCGGCCGTCCCGTTTAGCAGGGCCGCAATGCCTGTGCCAGAGCCGCCGCCTGTCACCGAGATGCGGACATCCTCATGCGCCGACTGGTAACGCTCGGCCCAGGCCAGCGCCAGGTTGACGATGGTGTCCGAGCCTTTGTTCTCGATGTAAACCGTCTCCTGGGCGGTAACTTGCGCGGAAGCGCCCGAAGCGCAGGCGACGCCCACAAGGAACAGGGCAAGCAGGAGGGTAGGGAGAAGCGCAGCGCGTCTCATGGCTGGGAATTATATCCCAACATCCCCATCGGGCAGTGATGCGCATTGCCTCATATGCCCGCCAGCAGTGCAATATTGTCCCCTGTGGAGACTGCTGGCGCAACAATCATGGCAATTCCCAGGGGCTTGAAAATGTTTATACCTGGGTCAACGGGAAGTTGAATTCTGTAGTAACTCGACAAAAAACTCAAACAAGGTTCAAGAAATTTTCCACTCGTTGTAGGAACATAGAAAAACTTTCTTGAGAGCAAGGCTCGTGTAAGGTTGGGTCTTCAAATGGATGCCGATGCCACCCTGTTTTGGCATTATCTACGCCATAAATCCGCGAGCCGGCCTGTAGCAATGCAAAGGCCGTCTTATCGGTTGCCAGGTTGTAGAAGACGTTGATGAAGATCTCTGAATAGGTGACGTGAACCCTGACGTGGAGAATATCAACGTCAAAAATGCGCACTTCAAAGTTGGGTTGTCGTTACGGCAGCCATGCAAAATTTTCGATCAGGCGTTTGCGCCGTGTCGCAACCCCTTCCCACATCAAGTAATCATCTTCGGCTTCGAATGTATAGTGTTCTAAACGGTCTTCGTTTTCCCAAAGACGGCAGTAGGCTTCGAATGTCATGCCGTATTTGTTCTCGAACCGGCGCATTTCGGCCTCCAGTTCAGCCAACTTTTGGCGAGCATACTCACGGATGATCCTGGTCAGGGCTGCTTCAACACGCACTTCACCGGTCAAATCAACCAGCGCCTGGGCGGTTTCTTTGGGTAAAATCATCGGAGTGTCGGACATCTGGCTCTCCTTCGAATTCGGGAATTGCATTACATTATACTCCACCCTGCACTGCTACCCTCAATTCTGGCAACAGTTACCCGCCCTGGCGTTTGCCCAGGGACTGCTGGCGCAACAATTGCTGCCAGGCCAATTTTTCCTGATCGGTTGATAGTTTTTGCGTCATCGCGCGCAGTTATATTGTATGTTAAAATAAATTCATGCAAGCGATAAAAACTGCCGAACAATTACTTTCCCGAATGTCACGGGGAGAAAAAGCCCAATTGCTGCAATGGATCGCCCGTGATCTTGCGGATGCTTATCCCGGCATCGAGAGTACGCCGGGCGTTTGTGGGGGCGAGGCGCGCATTGTGCGGACGCGCATCCCGGTTTGGGCGCTGGTGCAGTTCAGGAAACTGGGGGCCAGCGAAGCGGACCTTCTGCTGCAATATCCCACCCTGCGGGCCGAAGACCTGGCCAACGCCTGGGCTTATTATCGCGCCCACAAAGACGAGATCGAAAACCAGATCAGCGAAAACGAAAACGCATAAACATGGCGCGTCTGTACTCGAATGAAAATTTTCCTTTGCCCGTCGTCGAAGAACTCAGACGGTTGGGGCATGATGTGCTAACGATCCAGGAAGCGGATCAGGCCAACCGCGAAGTCCCCGACGACGTTGTACTCGCTTTTGCGGCTGGGCACAACCGGGCCGTATTGACGATCAACCGCAAGCATTTCATTCGTTTGCATAAAGCCAACGCCGCGCATCAGGGGATCATCGTATGCAGCATCGACCTGGATTTTGCTGGACAGGCTCGCCGGATTGATGAAGCCATCCAGGGTTACGATACCCTGGCGGGGATTTTGATTCGAGTTAACCGGCCGCTAATGGTATAACGCTGTTCATCCGGTCAACCTGGATTGACTGTTGGTTACGCCAGGAACGTGGGAGTTCCCGTCCCTGCGCTCTCCCATCCAACCTGCCCCGGCGCAGCGCCGAACGGCAGCCAGATGCAAAAGGTGGTCCCCTGCGCCTCTTTCGAGTCCACCTCGATCTTTCCCCCATGTTTGTCTACGATCCATTGCGCGATGGACAGTCCCAGGCCGAAACCGGCGCCCCGCGAGCGTGAGCGCGACTTCTCGGCGCGGTAGAAGCGCTCGAAGATGTGCGGCAGGTCCTCGGAGGGGATGCCAGGCCCGGTGTCCCGGATGATGAGGCGCGCCTGTTCGCCCACCTTGCCCAGGCTGAGGAAGACCTCGCCTCCCTGCGGGGTATACTGGACGGCGTTGGCCGTCAGGTTCAACAGCACTTGCTTCAAGCGGTCGCGGTCGCCTTGCACCTGGATCTGGTCGATCTCCGTCAACTGCAACCTGACCCTTTCACCCGCCAGCACGCGCATCTCCTGGAAGACCTCCAGCAGGAGCGTGTCCAACTCGACCGGCTTCATGCTGAGCGGCAGCGTGCCGGATTCGGCCTGCGCCAACATCAACAAGCCGCCTACGAGACGGGTGAGACGCCCCGCCTCCTGGTCGATGCTGGTCAGCGATTCCTCGTCCAGGCTCTTCATGCGGCGCATCAGGTCCACATTCCCCTTGATGACGGTCAGCGGCGTGCGCAGTTCGTGGCTCACGTCTGCCAGGAAGCGCTGCTGCGAGGCGAACAAACTCTCCAGGCGTTCCAGCGTCTGGTTGAAGGCCCCGATCAGGCTTCCGATCTCGTCGTGCTTCGGGCCGTCGTAAGGGATGCGCCGCGACAGGTCGTCAGCGCGGTTGATCTGCTCGGCCACGTCCGTGACCGTATCCAGCGGCGCCAGGGCGCGTCCTACGGCCAGCCAGGAAAACCAGGCCGCCAGGATGGTTGCGAAAGCCGCGGAGATCACCACGATGGAGAACAATCCCTGTCGGGCGGCGTCCACCACCCCCAGGCTGGTAGCAGCCTGCAACACGCCGAGCGGATGCCCGTCCAGGGACAGCGGCACGCTCAACACGCGCAGGTGCGCCCCCTCCAAATACGCTTCGTGGTACTCGGGTTTGCCGGTGAACAAACTTTCAGGGTGCAGGGGCGCGGACAATTGGGAAATGCCCGGCGAAGAAGAGACCAGCCGCCCGCTGCGGTCCCAGACCTGCACGACCACATCCGCGTTCATCCCCATCGGCGGCAGGATCACAAAACCCGAATCGCTCCAGGGATTGACATTCGTCCCCCTGGCGATATCGCGCACCGAAGCGGCCAGCATATTGTCCACGTGATGGAGCAGTAACAGGGTCACCAGCCCGTACACCGCCGAGCCGAACAGCAACAGGATGCCCATCATCATGGACGAATACAACAGGGAAAGGCGTAAGCGTAAAGGCATGGCAGCAAGAAGGCCGGGCTGTGAAAACCCGGCCTCGCATCAGTTTTCGCGCAGGACGTACCCCACGCCCCGCACCGTATGGATGAGGCGCGCCTCCCCCTCCGCCTCCAACTTCTGGCGCAAGTAGCGGATGTACACTTCCAGCACGTTGCTCTCGCCGCCAAAATCATAGCCCCACACCCGGTCGAAGATCACCTCGCGGGTCATCACCTGCTTGGGATGGCGCATGAACAGGTCCAGCAACTCGTATTCCTTGGCCGTCAACGAGACCAGCCGGCTGCCGCGCGAGGCCTGGCGGGAGCCGGTATCCAGGGTCAGGTCGGCAAACTTCAAGATCGGGATGCGCTCCGGCTGGGTGCGGCGCAGCAGGGCCCGCACGCGCGCCAGCAACTCTTCCAGGTTGAAGGGCTTGACCATGTAGTCGTCCGCCCCGGCGTCCAGTCCCTGCACGCGGTCCTGCACGGTATCCTTGGCCGTCAGCATCAAGATCGGGATGGAACCGCCGCCCGTACGCAGGCGGTGGCACACGTCCAGCCCGTCCATGCCCGGCAGCATCCAGTCCAGGATCACCAGGTCAGGCGTATGGTCGCGCGCCAGGATCAAGCCCATGCGCCCGTCGGTGGCCGTGTCTACGGTATAACCTTCGTACACCAGGCCGCGCTGCAATAACTTCAAGATAGCCTGGTCGTCTTCGATAATCAAAATTCGTTCGTTCATGGCTGCTCCAAGCAAAATATACCATAATTTGATAGAATCGCTCCATGCTCTTCCCGCCCGGCCTTCCCCCCAGCAAACGCCTCCTCGACCTGGTCATCGCAGCCATCGCGTTGTCGCTCCTGTCGCCCATCCTGCTTTCGACGGCGCTGGCTGTGCGCCTCTTCCTGGGGACGCCGGTCCTCTTTCGCCAGCAGCGACCGGGCTACAAGGGACGTCCCTTCTTCCTCTACAAGTTCAGGACGATGACCGCCGCCTCGGACCCAGCCGGGAACCTGCTCCCGGATTCCGAGCGTTTGACTCCCCTGGGGCGTTTCCTGCGCGCCCTCAGCCTGGACGAGTTGCCCGAACTGTTCAACATCCTGCGCGGCGAGATGAGCCTGGTCGGCCCGCGCCCGCTTCTGATGGAATACCTGCCGCGCTACTCCCCCGAACAGATGCGCCGCCACGACGCCTGGCCCGGTCTCACCGGCTGGGCGCAGGTCAACGGGCGCAACGCCCTCACCTGGGCGGAGAAATTCGAGTTGGACGTCTGGTATGTGGAGCATTGGTCCTTCTGGCTGGACATCAAGATCATCCTGCTTACCTTCTGGAAGGTGCTCAAACGCGAAGGCGTCAGCCAGCCCGGCCAGGCCACCACCGAATACTTCATGGGGAATGAGAAGTAAGTACCACAGCCGCCGCGTATCCCACCACACCGTTATAATCCCCGCTCACGTCGCCGGAGGTGGCGTGACGAAGCACCCTGACCGTGTCCGCGCCCAGTTCGCGCGCCGCCCACAACACGGCCGCCATGGCGGCGTGACCGCAGGCATAGCCCTTGCCGCTGCGCTCGGCCTGGAAGATACCTTCGGGCGAAAAAGACTCCACCTGTTCCAGCATGGCGCGGTCGAGACGCAGGGCAGTCTCCTGCGCGTAGAAATGGGACAGGTCCGTGCTGGCGACCAGGATGGCGTTCTTGCCGCGCAGCGCGCCCGCCAGCGCAACTCCCAACGCCTGCGAGACGGACGGTTGCTGCGCGCGCACCATGACAGGCAGCAACTTGAAATCGCCGGCCAGCGCGCGTTGCAGGAACGGCAGTTCGATCTCCAGGGAATGCTCCGGGTCGTTGGGGATTGCCGTCATGCCAAAGCCCAGGCTGGCCTGCAACGCTTCGTCCAGTTCATCTAGCGCCTCCCTGTCCACCGGGACGTTCCCCAACGGCGTGGCGTAGGCGGCGTGACTGGTGGTGAGCAACGGCTCGCGGTAGGGATGGTGCATTGGCGCGATCACGGCGGCCAGGTCGAAACTCCGCCCGCGCAGCGCGGCAAAGGCATAGCCCGCCACCCCGCCCGAATAGCGGTGACCGGCGTGCGGCGCAATGACGGCTACCACTTCGCCGGGCAGGTCCGGCAGGATGGCTTCGTCCATGTAAGAATCCACACTGCAGGCCAGGGACTTGGGGTCGCCCTCGTACCAGGTCCCGGCAATGGGCGAGGGGCGCGCGCTGGAAAGGACTTGCATAAAAGCCTCCAAGTTGATTATACGATGAAAAGGTTCCTAGTGACGACTTTATCATCCCGCAGGGGCAGTCGTTCGCCACAAAAGCGACTGTAGCCTGCGTTGAGCCGCCGGGTCGAGTTCATCGAGACCTTGCCGAAGTGTCGCCACTACAAACGCATCATGTTACTACCTGC
>JBMOMO010000091.1:0-5768 GCA_049324135.1 Chloroflexota bacterium | reverse complement strand
CTTTATCATCCCGCAGGGGCAGTCGTTCGCCACAAAAGCGACTGTAGCCTGCGTTGAGCCGCCGGGTCGAGTTCATCGAGACCTTGCCGAAGTGTCGCCACTACAAACGCATCATGTTACTACCTGCAAAAAGTGTAGCACAAATCGGGAACGAAAAGGCCGCCCACATGGGCGGCCAAAAGGACGAACTCGTTCTGCCTACGGCTGGCTGATGGTGACCCAGTCCACCTCGACCTTGACAGGCAGGTCATTGAAGGACGAAACCGAGATGCCCACCTTCCCATCGCGCAGCACATACTGGTTGTCGGTGTGCACGCGGGTCTCGAAACCGTTGATGTACATCGTAAGCGTGCGTTCCTTGCAAATGATCTTGTAGGTGTTCACATCTTTCCCCGACTTGATCTTGTTGGAACCGCCGTCCGCCATTTTGTTGTAAACGACATCGCCGGCAGCGTTATAGGTAGCCGCAAGGATATTGTACAGGCCGTTATTGGCAATATTGAACTCGTACCAGCCTTCATCGCTGTAACGACAGAACAGGCTGATGTTATTGTTATTCGTGCCGCGATTCTCGACAAAGGTCTCCACGGCTACATCCCGGTACTCGTAAGGATCGTACGTCACGTACGTATAGAGATACTTGGAACTGACGTCGAAAACCATGTACCCGCCTTCTGTCTCCAGGCTCAACCCGGATTCATTGGCTTCGTTGGAGCCCGTGATCGTAAAATAGGTCCAGTTGCTGGTATCTCCCTCGAACTCTTCGGTGAAGAATTCCTGGGCCGCCGGCGCGGGCGGTTCTTCCGTCGGCGTGGGCTCGGCTGGCTGGGCCGGTTGGGCAGGTTGCGCAGGCTCTGCTGGCTGGGCCGGCGCCTCGGTCGGCGCGGGCGTGTCTCCCCCGGTAATGCACGCCAGGCTGACCACTGTCATAAGGACGAACAAAAATACAAAGGGTTTGAGCGTTTTTACGAACATTGGATTCTCCTCCGCGAGAAAAGTAAGGATGAAAGGGAACGACGATAAAAGTATAGCATGAAAGAACAAACTTTCGCAAGAAGGAACGAATAGTCCAAAGCGGCTATTTTGCGGACAAGACCCGCCGGGTAGCGGCAAAGGCCAGGGGCGGCAATTGATCGCGCGGGAACCAGTCTACCGCGTCGGCGTCGTCGCCACAGGCCAGTTCCCCGCCGGTCACTTCGGCCTGGTACACGATGATGAAATCGGCCCCGCGCGGGTGTTCGCGCCCGCCCACCACCTCCAGCACGCCCGTCACTTGCACCGTCAGGCCGGTCTCTTCCAGGCATTCGCGCTCGGCGGCGCGCGCCGGGTCCTCGCCCGCGTCCACGAAACCGGCCGGCAGCGTCCACAGGCCGCGGAAGGGTTCGTTCACGCGCCGCGCCAGCAGCACGCGCCCATCCCGTTCCACCAGCACGGCCGCCGCTACCTTCGGGTCGGCGAAGTGGATCCAGCCGCACTGCGGGCAGACCGGGCGGACTTTGCCGAAGCATTCTTCCCGTTCCAGCGCCGCGCCGCAACGCGGGCAGAAATTGACCTCTAGTTTCGCCATTGGGAGGCGGCGTATCGGCGCATCAGGATGACGATGGAGGCGTTGACCAGCGCCAGGATGCCCAGCGCGATCTGCCAACTGAGCGGGATGGGGTCCGGCGGCGGTTCCTCGCGCAACGGCTCGACCGTCATCGCTTCGGGTCCAGCCTCGGCCTGTATCATCCCCGAAGGGGGCTCGCTGGCCCCCTGCTTTGCCTGCGCCTCGAGCGTGGCTTCGGCGGCGCGGGCGCTATCGGCGGCGGCGGGCGCGGTTTGCGTGGCCGCTGGCGCGGCAAATTCCGGCGCGGGAGGGGACTCTGGCTCCGCGGGCGCTTCTGTGGCAGCCGGTTCTTCCATCGCCAGGGCCGGTTCTTCGACTGCGCCGCCGCCCATGCCATACGAAGGCGCGGGCGCCATCGCGCCCAACGGGATGGGGCCGATCGCGTTGATCGCAAAAGTGAACAACAGCAGCACAGCCGCCAGCGCGGTGGAAAGCCGGAAGAAGGGATACGCGCGCGGCAGGGGCGGATTCTGCCCGATCATCCTGGGAGTCAGGGTGAAGTTGCGGGGCGCGCGCCGCTGCGGGAGTTGGCGCAGGATGGCGCGGGACTGGCGCAAGGCCTCGAAAACGGAGGCCAGTTGCGGGTCGGTTTCGAGGCGGGTTTCCAGCCGCGCAGCGTCGCCCTGATCCAGTTGTCCATCCAGGTAGGCGGAAAGTTGTTCGACGTCGCGGAAAGAAGGTGTGGTCATGCGCGGCTCCCTTCTTGCAGACGGAAGGCAGCCGGTAAAAGTTCCCAAAAGCCTTGCAGGCATTCGCGCAGGCGCAGGCGCGCGCGCGCCAGGCGGCTCTTGATGGTGCCGAGCGGGGCGCGGACGGCCTGCGCCACTTCGTTGTAGTCCAGCCCCTGGATGTCGGCCAGCACCACCACCGCGCGGAATTCGAGCGGTAAACTCTCGAGGCAATGCTGGATGGCGTGTTCGAGTTCCTCGGCCTCGGCCTGCTGTTCGGGGCTGAGGGCCGGGTCGGCCAGCCAGCGCGGGGTCTCCATTTCGTCGCCATCCTCGGTATCGGGTTCCAGCGGCGTGGTGGGACGGCGCTTCTGGCGGCGCAGTTCGTCGTAGCAGGCGTTGGTGACGGTGCGCAGCAGCCAGGCCTTGAACGAGCCGCCGCGATACGACTTGATGGCGCGGAAGGCGGAGATGAAGGCTTCCTGCGTGGCGTCGGCGGCCAGTCCGTCGTCGCCCAGGATGCGCAGGGCGGTGTTGAAGAGCGTGTCCTGGTAGGCCAGCACGAGGGTATTGAAGGAGTCCAGGTCGCCGCGCTGGGCGTCGCGGATGAGGGCAGGTTCGTCCATGCAGGCTATTGTATCACTCCGTTCCCGTAAAACGTAGCGTCCCGAAGGCCTGGCGGGCGACCTTCACCCTGCGGGTACTTCGCGGGACGTTTTTTTACAGCGCGCTGGCCCGCTTGGCGATGCGTTCCCTGACGCGCGCGATGAAGCCATCCAGCGGCAGGTCCTTTTCCTGCGAGCCATCCCGGGCGCGCAGCGAGACCCGTCCCGATTCCATCTCGCTATCGCCAATCACCAGCATGTACGGCACCTTCTGGTTTTGCGCGTCGCGTATCTTGGCGTTCATGCGTTCGGGGCGGTCGTCCATTTCCACACGCAGCCCTTCGGCGTGGAGTTTTTCGGCAACCTGGCGGGCATACCCAAGATGGCGGTCGGCAATGGGGATCACGACTGCCTGGACAGGCGCCATCCAGACCGGGAAGGCGCCGCCGAAGTGTTCGATCAACACGCCGAAGAAACGTTCCATGCTTCCGAGCAGGGCGCGATGCACCATGTAGGGACGATGCGGCTGTCCGTCCTCGCCGATGAATTCAAGCCCGAAGCGTTCAGACAGGTTGAAGTCGAATTGGATCGTGGAGAGTTGCCATTCCCGACCCAGGGCATCCCTCACTTTCAGGTCAATCTTGGGACCGTAGAAAGCGCCGCCGCCTTCGTCCAACTCATAGGGCAGGTTGTGCGCCTCAATGGCGTGGCGCAGGGCCTCCGTGGCTTTGGCCCAGTCGGCTGGGTCGCCAACGTATTTTGCAGGGATCGTCGACAGATAGGCCTTGAAGTCTTCCAGTCCCATCGAGCGCAAGACGTACAGCGAAAACTCGAGCGCCCGACTGATCTCTTCCTCCACCTGATCGGGACGGCAAAAGATGTGCGCATCGTCCTGCGTGAAGCCGCGCACGCGCGTCAGGCCGTGAAGCACGCCGCTCCGTTCGTAGCGATAGACCGTCCCGTACTCTGCGTATCGTTTCGGCATGTCACGGTAGGAGCGCGTGTGACTCTTGAAAATCTGGATGTGGAACGGACAGTTCATCGGCTTGGCGTAATAGTCTTCGCCTTCGATGTCCATTGGGGAGTACATGTTCTCTTTGTAGAAGCCGAGATGACCTGACGTCTCCCATAGATGCGCGCGTCCGATGTGCGGCGAGAACACCCACTCATACCCATTTTGCAAGTGGGCGTTGCGGCTGAAATCCTCCACCAGCACGCGGATCATGGCGCCTCTTGGATGCCACAAGATCAAACCCGGTCCGACATCGTCCGAGATGCTGAACAGGTCCAATTCCTTGCCCAGTTTGCGATGGTCGCGCTTCTTGGCCTCTTCCAGTTTCCAGAGATACTGCTTGAGATCATCCGCTTTTTCCCAGGCCGTGCCGTAGATGCGCTGGAGCATCTTGTTCTTCTCGTCGCCGCGCCAGTACGCGCCTGCCACGTTCATCAATTTGAACGCGTCGGGTTTGATCTCGCGCGTATTCTCCACGTGCGGCCCGCGGCACAGGTCCACGAAGGTATCCGACTTGTAGATCGAAATTTCGGGCTTCTCCTTCAACGGTTCCCCGTACTCGTCGAAGCCGCCTTTTTCCAGACCATCGATCAACTCCAGTTTGTAGGGCTGATCCTTGAAGAGCGCGCGCGCCTTATCCGCAGGCAATACTTCCTTCACAAAGTCATGCCCGCCGGCGATGATCTGCCGCATCCGCTTTTCGAGTTGCGGCAGGTCGTCATTGGTCAACGGCCTGGGCAATTCGAAATCGTAATAAAAGCCATTCTCGATCGGCGGCCCGATCGTATATTTGGCCTCCGGCATCATCTCCAGGACAGCCTGCGCCATGACGTGCGCCGCTGAGTGACGGATCCGGTAAAGTCTGGACTCCTCGTAACGTACCTGTTCTTGTTGCGCCATTCTCGCATCCTTTCTCGACCATCGGTCTGCTACCGTTATCTCGACCTCTCCCTGCTTCCACCGAACAGCGGCAGGGAAAGGAAAAGAAAAACCTCTCGCCACACACGGGGCGAGAGGGTAACTCACGCGGTTCCACCCGAATTGTAAGTCGAAATTAATTTCGACTTACCACTCTTCGGCCTGTAACGGGGCCCACCGTTTCGCTTACTGACTGACCACTGGTCACTGTTCCGCTCAAGGCTCGCGGGTGGTTTTCATCGGCGTACACCGGAGCAGGCTCTCAACCAATGGCCTTGCTCTCTCTGTCGGTGTCTGGACCGATTACTCGTCCCGGTCAATGCGTTTGACTGATTGTTGGTCACTGACCAAATGGGCGAGACAGGGCTCGAACCTGCGACCTCTGCGATGTCAACGCAGTGCTCTAACCAACTGAGCTACCCGCCCGAACAGACGCATATTATAACGAGGGCGGTCTGTTTTGTAAAGAAAATTTCGGCGCGTGTTAGTGCAAAGCAGTAGAATCCCCTTTGTGCAAAGTTAAAATGTCCCCTTTTGAAGGGCCAAAAATGGACAAATTGATCACAATGAGCGTAGCGCGGCCTCCAGCCGCAGCCAAAATCTTTCACCATTGACACACACAGCCGCGGAGTTTTTTATCTCGGTGTCTGCGTGACTTCGTGGTAAGGTTTTACAAGAATCTTCGTGGTTGGCGTAGTTTTTACAGAGCAATACTATATAGATACCCGTCCCCCCGCAAGGCTCACAATAGCCCCGGTTGATGGCAACACAATTCTGCGCATCTTGATACAGGAAAATGGCAGCCTGGTGGAAATTTTCGAAGGGTTGCGCCTGGATACGTCTTGGTATCAAACGGCAAAAATATACCATTGCACTTTGAAAACCGAATAGAACTTCCTGAACGGAAAAGCGGGCGACCTCGAAAAGGGAAAGCGGCGGATAATGCCAGCGCAAACTCT
>JBMOMO010000090.1:0-2927 GCA_049324135.1 Chloroflexota bacterium | reverse complement strand
CAAACTATCCGTGCTTCTTCTGGAACTCAGCCATGAAGTCGACCAGCGCCTGGGCGCCTTCCACGCTCATGGCGTTGTAGATCGAGGCGCGCATGCCGCCGACGGAGCGATGGCCCTTGAGGCCAATCAAGCCCGCGCCCTTGGCTTCCTTAGCGAAGGCGTCTTCGAGTTCCTCGCTGGGCAGGCGGAAGGGGATGTTCATGAGCGAGCGGGCATCGGGCAGGGCGTGGCCGCGATAGAAGCCGCCGCTGTTGTCGATGGCGCCGTAGACCAGGCCGGCCTTCTGGCGGTTGATCTTTTCGATCCCAGCCAGGCCGCCCATCTTCTTGACCCATTGGAAGACCAGTCCGACCATGTAGATCGACCAGCAGGGCGGGGTGTTGTGCAGCGAGCCGCTGGCAGCCAGGGTCTTGTAGTCGAGCATGACAGGCAGGTTCTCGGGGGTGCGCTCGAGCATGTCGTCGCGCATGATGGCTACCACCACGCCCGAGGGGCCGGCGTTCTTCTGCGCGCCCGCGTACAGCATGGCATACTTGGAGACATCGATGGGGTGGCTGACGAAATCCGAGGAGCAGTCGCAAACCAGCGGAACGCCGTCGGGCGGGGTCGGTTCGGTGAAGAATTCCACGCCGTGGATGGTCTCGTTGGAGGTGAAGTGCAGGTAGGCGGCCTTCGGGTCGAGGTCCAGGCTGGTGGGCAGTCCCTTGAAGCCTTCGGCCTCGGTGTTGGCGGCGGCGCGGGCGGCGCCGAGCTTCTTGGCTTCCTTGATGGCGGTCTTGCTCCAGGTGCCGGTCACGATGTAGTCGGCGGAGGCGCCCGCGGGGCGCAGGTTCATCGGCAGCATGGCGAATTGCAGGGAGGCGCCGCCTTGCAGGAACAGAACCTTGTAGTTGGCGGGGATGCCGAGCAGGTCGCGCAGGTCGGCTTCGGCGGTGTTGATGACGGCTTCGAATTCCTTGGAGCGGTGGCTGATCTCCATCACGGACATGCCCGTGCCTTTGAAGTCCAGCATTTCGGCCTGAGCCTGTTCGAGTACTTCGAGCGGAAGGGCGGCGGGGCCGGGGTTGAAATTGAACACACGATGGGTCATTGGGGTTTTACTCCTGTGGTGGTTGGGTAAAAATAGCCAGTTTTTGGCGCAATACTCCGACTTTCAAGGCATTATAGTCCTTTGTCAGACAAATTATCAAGAACAATGTACACCTTTTCGGCCTGATGTATGTCGTTGACAAAGGTTTTTTCGATTGTTAGAATGCCTGCGTGACACTCTGTACGCGTCCCAAGGAGGCCAGCCGATTCGTCGGGCGGGCTTCTTTTTAATTTCACCCCTGTCCACACTTGCTGGACTGCAACCCCACAAGGAGAACCTCATGAAAATCCTCGTCTGTGACAAGACCGAAAAGGAATATATCGAACAGATGCGCGCCGCGGGCCTGACCGTGGACGTGCGCGACGACATCACCCCCGAAGAACTGCCCAACGTGCTGCCCGCCTACGACGGCATGATCGTGCGCTCCCGCACCAAGGTGCGCCAGCCGCTGATCGAAGTCTGCCCCAACCTGAAGGTCATCGTGCGCGGCGGCGTCGGCCTGGACACCATCGACGTCGAATTTGCCAAGTCCAAGGGCATCGCCGTGATGAACACCCCGCTGGCTTCCTCCGCTTCGGTGGCGGAACTGGCCATCGGCTACATGTTCGCCCTGGCCCGCTCCATGTACAAGGCGACCGCCTCCATGAAGGCCGAAAAATGGGACAAGAAGTCCTTCGAAGGCGACGAGATCGGCGGCAAGACCCTCGGCCTGATCGGCGTCGGCAACATCGGCAAGGAAACCGCCAAGCGCGCCAACGCCCTCGGCATGACCGTGGTGGCCTACGATCCCTACGTCAAGGATGTCGACGGCATCCAGATGGTCACGCTCGATGAACTGCTGGCCCAGGCCGACTACATCAGCCTGCACCTGCCCAAGACCAAGGAATCGGCGGGCATGATCGGCGCGGAGCAGTTCGGCAAGATGAAGACCGGCGTGCGAATCGTCAACTGCGCGCGCGGCGGCATCGTCGACGAAGATGCGCTCTACGAAGCGCTGACCAGCGGCAAGGTGGCGGGCGCGGCGCTGGATGTCTTCGCCTCCGAACCGCCCACGGACTGGAAGCTGCTCAAACTCGACAACGTCATCGGCTCGCCGCACATCGGCGCCGCCACCAAGGAAGCCCAGGCCCGCGTCGGCGCGGAAGTGGCGGATAAACTGATTGAGTTCGCAAGGAATATGAAATAGTCACAGCACTATCGCGCAACGTTTGCGCGTTTTGCGAGAATCTTTCGGAACCGCGAAGAAACGAAGAGCGCGAAGGGAGATTGGCTTCGCGAAGAAAGAAAACTTCGCGGCCTTCGCGCCTTCGCGGTGAAATCACTCGGGCTGTAGCAGGAGGCTGTGTTTTTTATGAAGATCATCAGCGATATTGGCATTCAAATCCCGCAAATGTACCTGCCCAAACCCGGCACGGACCTGACGCGCTGGGCCGTCATTGCCTGTGACCAGTTCACCTCCCAGCCCGAATATTGGGAGAAAGTGGAAAAACTTGTCGGTGATGCGCCCTCGACCTTGAACCTGATCTTTCCTGAGGTCCATCTCGAAAAACCCGGCGAGGCCGAACGAATCAAGAAAATCCAGACTGCGATGCAGGACTACCTCGCGCAGGGACTGCTCGAACCGCGCGACGGCCTGATCTATGTGGAACGCACCGTGGAGGGACGAACGCGCAAGGGCATCATGCTGTGCCTCGACCTGGAACGTTACGATTACACCAAAGGCTCGTCCAGCCTGATCCGCGCCACCGAAGGGACGATCGTTGACCGCCTGCCGCCGCGTATGAAGATCCGTGAGGGCGCCGCGCTGGAACTGCCGCACATCCTCGTGCTGATTGAC
>JBMOMO010000089.1:0-2933 GCA_049324135.1 Chloroflexota bacterium | reverse complement strand
CCACCGACGCCTCCTTCGACGCCGCCAACGAGGCCGTGCAGATCCACGGCGCGTATGGCTACAGCGACGAATATGACGTGGAACGCTACCTGCGCAACGCGCGCGGCCCGGTCATCTACGAAGGCACGAGCGAGATCCACCAACTGATGCAAGCCGGTTACGCGCTGGGCTACCGGCATGACAGTCCCTTACGCTGCGAACTGCCCGCGTACGATGAAGAGGTCTGGCGCTCGTAGTTACAGAGAGACCCTGAAGGTTTTGAAAACCTTTAGGGTCTACATTTAAGGAGTTCATTATGCAGAACGCCGCCCTCGCAGGCCTGCGCGTCCTCGACTTCTCCCGCGTGCTGGCCGGGCCCTACTGCACCATGCTGCTGGCGGACTTCGGCGCGCAGGTCATCAAGATCGAGAGTTTGGCCGGCGACGACACGCGCCAATGGGGGCCGCCCTGGCTGGATGGGGAGAGCGCCTATTACTTGAGCGCGAACCGCAACAAGCGCAGCCTGACGCTCGACCTGAAGAATCCCAGGGGCCGCGAGATCGCCTTGCGCCTGGTCGAAAAAGCCGACGTACTAGTGGAAAACTTCAAAGTGGGAGGAATGGCGAAGTTCGGCCTGGACTACGAGTCCCTCAGCCAGACCAACCCCGGCCTCATCTATTGCAGCATCACCGGCTACGGCCAGGATGGCCCAAACGCTGCGCTGGCCGGATACGACTTCATCATCCAGGCCGAGGGCGGCTTGATGTCCATCACCGGGCCGGAAGAGGGCCCGCCCTGCAAGGTGGGCGTTGCCATCGCCGATGTGACCGCTGGCATGTACGCCAGTCACGCCATCCTGGCCGCGCTGCATCACCGCGAGAAGACCGGGCAGGGACAATTCATCGACGTGGCGCTCTTCGATTCACAACTCGGTTGGCTCGCCAACGTCGGGCAAAATTACCTCGTCTCCGGCCAGCCGCCCAAACGCTACGGCAACGCGCACGCCAACATCGTCCCCTACGAGGTCTTCCAGACGGCGGACGGCTACCTGGCGCTCGGCGTAGGCAACGACCGGCAGTACAAGATGCTGTGCGAGGTAGCCGGGCGCCCGGACTTATGGGACGACGGACGCTTCCAGACCAACCCCGGGCGCGTCACCCACCGCCGCGAACTGATCCCGTTATGGCAGGCTGTCTTCCGCGCCCGTCCCACCGCCGCGTGGATCGCCAGCCTGGGCGACGTGGGCATCCCGGTCGGGCCGATCAACGACATCCCGTCGGCGCTGGGTCATCCACAAACGGAAGCCCGCCAGATGGTCCAGGAAGTGAAGCGGGAGGGAGGGCAACCCGTCCGGTTGGTGGGGCCGGTCGCCAAATTATCCCGTACGCCGGCGCGCATCGCCAGTCCCCCGCCCCGCCTCGGCGAACATAGCCGCGAAATCCTGGCAGGGGAGTTGGGGCTTCCCCCGCAAGAGATCGAGGCGCTGCTGCGGGAGAAGGTCGTCGCCTGATACGGACGTCCCAAAGGTTTGCAACCTTCGGGACGGTTTTTCAATCGGTGATGGTCACGTTCCCGGCCCCCATGCTGATGATGACCGTCAACAGCGGCCCTTCGCCTGCCTGGCTGTAGGTCTGCCCACTCTGCGCCCAGCCTGAACTGTGGTTGACGTTCACTGCCGCGCCTTCGACGGTCACTTTGGCGTTCATCTCCTTGGGAATGACCAGTTTCAAGTCGCTGAAACCGCTGTCCACGGTCGCGATAGCGTCGCGTTGCAGGTCGCCGCTGAAGTCCAGGGTGAAATCGCCCGCCCCGCCGTTGAAGACCAGGGTCGAGAAATTGGCGTTGGACAGGCCGCTCAACTCCACGTTCGAGGCGCCCGTCTCATAGCGCAGCACAGACATCTCGATCAGGTTCGGTTCGGCGAAAGAGACGCTCACATCGGCGGCGCCGTCCTTGATGGTCAGGCCGGTCAGCGCCAGGCCGCCCAGTTCATAGATCCCGTTGTAAGCGCCGGCGTTGACCGTCAACTCCATCGGCGCATCCCCCAGTTGCAGGTCCCATTCGTTCACAATGTCCGCCAGGTTGGTGGACTGGAAGCGGTATTCGCCCTGGCGGATCTCAACCTGCCCGCCCTGGGTGGTGACCGTCGGTTTGAAATCGGCGATGTTGTACGTGGCTGTCCCCTGGACGAGCGCGTCTTCCGCGCCGGGCGACAGGCGCAAATCCCCGGCCCCGAACGACAGTTCCAGGCGCGTTTCGGCGGGGACTTCCGCCCCGTTCTGCCCGGACACTTCGGCTCCGCTCTGTGCAGGCTTTGGGACTGCTACCGTTATTTCGTCGGTCACTTCCGCCCCCGGCGTCGGCCTGGAGGGGATGTCCACGCTAAAGCCGCAGGCAAGGGTTGCCAGGGTAAGGATCAAAAGAAAAGATAACAGGGTTTTCATGGGGAACTCTCCTTCACCAGTTTTTGCGGCAGTTGCACTGCCGCCCGCCAGCAGTGCAACTGCTGGCGCAACAATCGGGCGATTCCCATAGAACAGATACTTTATGGGGAATTCTCCTTCTGCGAACATATACGGGAGAGGAGAGACAGGGTTGCGCCGCTTTCGCAACGTCCCGAAGTTTGTAACCTTCACCCTGCGGGTACTTCGCGGGACGTCCGTATCAAGCCACCTTGCGGCCTTTGGGCGGTTCACGGGTCATAAAGGCCGCCTCCAACGCCGCCTGGAGCGAGCGCGCTTCGATGATTTCGATATCCTTCGGCCAGTCATCTCCCTTGCGGATGGCCTTGGGGACGATGGCGGTCTTGAAGCCCAGTTTGGCCGCTTCGCGCAGGCGGGCGGGCATCTGGCCGGGCATGCGCAGTTCGCCCGCCAGCCCCACTTCGCCGATCAACACCGCCTCGGCGCGGACGGGCAGGTCGCGCCACGAGGAAGCGATGGCGGCCGCCACAG
>JBMOMO010000088.1:0-22196 GCA_049324135.1 Chloroflexota bacterium | reverse complement strand
ATCTGTGGTGAATCAAAAAGGATACCACCGCTGCATGTCCTATAACTTCCGCCTGTTCTGGCGCATGTTCTACCGCTCGTTCTTCGGCTGGCGCGGCACGCCCGCCCGCCTGACGCGCAAACGTCTCATCTTCCTCATCCTGTTCTACCTCGTCTGGCCGCTGGGCGGACTGGCGCACTGGTTCTTCTTCTGGCTGGACGATATCCTCTTCCCCGCCTACAAAAACCAACCGGTGGAGAAACCGCTCTTCATCCTGGGCAACTTCCGCAGCGGATCCACCTTCCTGCACCGCCTCCTGTCGCGCGACCGCAACTTCACCAGCCTGACCATCTGGGACATCTACCTGGCCCCTTCCGTCACGCAGAAGAAGATCACCCAATTTGTCTCGCGCCTGGACAACCGCCTGGGCGGCCATCTCCACCGCCTGCTGTTCGCCTTCGACCGCGCCACGCTCGGCAAGATCCGCATCCACCCCATCTCCTTCTTCAAACCCGAAGAGGACGAGAACATCCACTTCCAGGACTGGGACGGCTACTTCATCAGTTACCTGTTCCCCTTCATGGACGAACTGCCGGACTACATCCACTTCGACGCAGCCCTCCCCCCCGAACACAAACGCCGCATCATGGGCTTCTACAAGTCCATGCTCCAGCGCCACCTGTACGCCAGCGGGGCGAAATACTTCGTAGCCAAGAACCCGGCCTTCAGTCCCAAGATCGAAACGTTGAGCGAATTCTTCCCCAACGCGCGCATCATCTACCTGGTCCGCAACCCGCTCGACATGCTGCCATCCACCGTCTCGTGGATCAACTACGCCCGCCGCCAGTCCACCCAGCCGGGGGACGGATACCTTTACCTGGACGAAATCCTCGACCTGACCCAGCACTGGTACCGCCACCCCCTGCGTTACCTGGACGCGCATCCCTCCCCCCGCCACCTGATTCTGCTCTACGACGACCTGATCCAAAACCCCGAGGGCGTCATCCGCGGCTTCTACGAGCAGTTCGGCTACCCCGACCAGCCCACCCTCGACCAGATCGTGGACGAGGCTGTCACAGAGACCTTGACCTTCAAGAGCGACCACGCCTACTCCTACGAGGAGATGGGCTTCACCCGCCAGCAGATCATCGAACTGTACGCCGACATCTTCGAACGCTTCGGCTTCGACCAGCGCGAACTCACCCTCTCGCAGGCCGAACAACCCGCCGAACTGCGCGCGCCAGCCGATTAGCCCCTGTTTGCGCAGCCATCCCCCGTTATTTGCCGCTCCCAAAAATGATTCGCGTCTTGTTTTCCTGCTCCCCAGTTTGAGGTATAATCAAGGCACTATATTCTTGAGACTGGAGGAAAGTACCATGGCAAGTGTAACGTACGACCGCGTATTCAAACGATTTGGCGACATGGTCGCCGTCAACGATATGAACATCCATATCGAAGATAAGGAATTCCTCGTGCTGGTCGGACCTTCGGGCTGCGGCAAGACCACCGCCCTGCGCCTGCTGGCCGGGCTGGAAGAGATCAGCGAGGGACAGATCCGCATTGGCGAGCGGGTTGTCAATGACGTAGCCCCGAAAGATCGTGACATCGCCATGGTCTTTCAATCCTACGCCCTCTACCCGCACCTGTCGGTGTACGACAACATGGCCTTTGGCCTGAAGTTGCGCAAGACGCCCAAAGAAGAGATCAAGCGCCGCGTCAACGAAGCCGCCGAAATCCTGGGCATCCAGGACCTGCTGGATCGCAAGCCGCGCCAACTCTCCGGCGGGCAGCGCCAGCGCGTAGCGGTAGGACGCGCCATCGTCCGGGAACCCAAAGTGTTCCTCTTCGACGAACCGCTCTCCAACCTGGACGCCAAACTCAGGGTCGCCATGCGCGCCGAGATCAACAAACTGCACCAGCGCCTGCAAACCACCTTCATCTACGTCACGCACGACCAGGTGGAAGCCATGACCATGGCCACCCGCATTGCGGTCATCAACAAAGGCTTATTGCAGCAGGTGGACACGCCGCAGAACCTGTACGATCATCCCGATAACCTGTTCGTGGCGGGCTTCATCGGCTCGCCTGCCATGAACTTCTTCCCCGCCAAACTGCGCAAGGACAACGGCCGGTTGTTCGTCGAAAGCGAAGGCTTTTCTGTGCCGATCCCAGCCGAGAACGCCCAGCCTTACCTGGCGCACGAAGGCAAGAACATTATTTTTGGCATTCGCCCCGAAAACATCCACGACCCGCAATTCACGCCCCCCAACATCCACACCGAAAACGTGGAAGCGCAAGTGGACGTCACCGAACTGATGGGCAACGAAATCTTCCTGCACATGCTCAGCGGCAAGAACATCTTTGTAGCCCGCATCGATCCGCGCTCGAAACTGCGCGTTGGAGAGAAGGCGCTACTGGCTTTCGACATGGACAACTTCCACATCTTCGACGCGGAAACAGAGCAGGCCATCCGCTAAACGGTGACTGGTCGCGCAATGGAAACACAAGCAGGGCGGTCCATGACCGCCCTGCTTCATTGAACCCAACTTGAACAGGCTGCAACCATGACCATCCCCGACTGGGTACAAGACGCCGTCTTCTACCAGATCTTCCCCGACCGTTTCGCCCGCAGCGCGCGCCTGCCTGACCTGGGCTTCGAACCCTGGGATTCTGCGCCGACCGTGCACGGTTTCAAGGGCGGCGACCTGTACGGTATTTCTGAACGCCTCGATTACCTGCAAGACCTGGGCGTCACTGCGTTATACCTGAACCCGGTCTTCGCCTCGGCCTCCAACCATCGCTACCACACCTACGATTATTACAACGTGGACCCGCTCCTGGGCGGGAACGAAGCCCTGCGCTTCCTGCTCGACCAGTCCCACCGGCGCGGGATGCGCGTCATCCTGGACGGCGTCTTCAACCACGCCAGCCGCGGCTTCTGGCAATTCCATCATGTGCTGGAAAACGGCGAAGCCTCGCCTTACAAAAATTGGTTTTATTTCGACCCTGAACGGTTGAACGGACGCCGGCGCTGGGGGGTATACCCGGCCACCGGCGAACTCCATGCCCTGAAGAACGGCGAGGGCAGCCTGCGCGCCCTGGGCTACCAGGCCTGGTGGGACCTGCCCGCCCTGCCCAAACTCAACGCCGCCACGCCCGCCGTGCGCGAATTCATCTTCGGCGTGGCCGAGCACTGGATCCGTTTCGGAATCGACGGCTGGCGGCTGGACGTGCCGGGCGAGATCGACGACGATTCCTTCTGGCAGGAATTCCGCCGCCGGGTGCGCGCCGCCAACCCCGAAGCCTACATCGTGGGCGAGATCTGGCACGAAGCCGGGCGCTGGTTGCAAGGCGACCAGTTCGACGCCACCATGAACTACCTGCTCACCGCCGCAGCCCTCAGTTTCTTCGGCGGGCCGCGCCTCGACATGGCAACCGTCAACCAATCCGGCGGGCTGCAGGGGCGCGTCCATCCCGGCATGGACGCAAATGGCTTTGCCAACGAAATTGACCGTCTCTTCCATCTTTACCCGCGCGAGGTCGCCTACGCGCAACTCAACCTGCTCGACAGCCACGACATGCCGCGCTTCCTCTCCTGCGTTTCAGGCAGCAGATCCGCGCTGCGCCTGGCCTGGCTCTTCCTCACAACCTACCCCGGCGCGCCCTGCATCTACTACGGCGACGAGGTCGGCGTAGACGGCGGCCACGACCCCGACTGCCGCAAGGCCTTCCCCTGGGACGCCTCGCGCTGGGACCACGACCTGCTTGCCTACGCGAAGGACGCAATCGCGCTCCGCAAACAGCAGCCCGCCCTGCGGCGCGGCGCCTACCAGCGCCTGTATTCCGCTGATGGCGTCTTAGCATTTGGCCGCCAACTGGACGATGAAGCGCTGGTCATTGCCCTCAACGCCAGCAACGCGCCCAAAACGGTCGAGTCCCCCATCGACGCTATTGCCCCCCAGGCCAGGCCGCCGGAACATCTCTTTGGCCCGCAAACGAACGCCCAGCGCCGGGAAAACATCCTGCGCCTGGAAATCCCCGCCCGCTGCGGCGCAGTCACGAAAGTATAACGAGACAGTCGCTTTCGAAGCGACTGTCTCGCCAGTAACATCTTGGCAGTAAAGGGGTTATCATTGCAAAATCAGTCTCGACAATTTTCCCCTTGCGCTTTCGCCCAAGAGCAATCGCACTGCCGTCCGAGCGCAATTGCACAGCCGTGCGAACACAATCACACTGCCGTGTGAATGAAATCACACTGCGTATGATTGCAATTGCACTGCCGTATGAGTGAAATTACACTGCCTGCGATTACAATTGCACTGCCGTGCGAACGCAACCACATGGGGTTCCGCGAAGAAATCCGTGAAACCCCGCGCAATCCGCGACATCCGTGTACCGACGAATGCCCCCTGGAGGCGACCCATGACCGAAGCCGAACAGCCCACCCCCACTCCCGAAGAAACCCTCAAGCGCATCCAGGCGCTGCTCGAGGACGGGCAGGCCTCCACCCGGCTGGCCGCCATCCAGGAACTGGCCTCCCAGAATTACAGCAGCCCGGCCCTCCTGCGCAGGCTGGAAACGCTGGCCCTGCGCGACCCCAGCAAACCCGTCCGCGCGGCGGCGCGCCAGGCGCTTGCGTCGCCTACGCATCGCTACATCCAGGGCAGGACGACCAAACTCGACCGGCGTGAACGCCAGGCTATCCTGCGGGAGATCGCAGCCTGGAATGAACAAGGATTGCTGAAAGGGGAACAAGCCGACGTCCTGCGCGCGCGCTACGACTTCGACCTGCAGCCCAGCGCGCCTCATCCCCAGCCGGAAGCGGCCCCCGTTTCCCCGGCGCCTGGCTCGGCCCAGGCCTCTCCCGTTCCCCCCTCGGAGGAGCGCCCCAGCCTGTCCCAAACCCTGTTGAGCGAAACCAGCATCAAGATTGCCCTGTACCTGGGCGCGTTCTTTGTCATCGCTGCCGCCGCCATCCTGGCGGCTGTGGTCGAATCCGCGCGCCTGCCCATCCTGCTGGCGGCCACCGCGCTGTTCGGCGGCGCAGCCCTGGCGATCCGCAAGCGGCTGCCCCAGCCCGGCTTCGCCCTCTTCGTCGTCTTCTCCTTCCTGCTGCCCACTGACGCCAACGTGCTGGCCGATATGCTCAACCTGGGCGGCAAAGCCAACGCCCTGTACTGGTTCGCGACGATGGGCGGCATGGCGCTCACCTGGGGGTTCGGTACCTGGTTTTACCGCTCGCGGCTGTTCAGCCTGGCTGCTTTTGTGGCGCTGGCAATTTCGTTTGGCCGCCTGGCAGATGCGCTGGGCAGCGAGATCGAGGTTGCCGTGCTTCTGCTCAACCTGGTCACGCTGGCCGGCCTGGGCGGGGCCTACCTGCTCAAACGCTGGCAATCGCAAAGGTTCAGCCTGCCGCTCTTCCTGCTGGCGCAAGTCGGACAGTTCCTCCTGTCGCTGCTGGCGCTGGTCGCCATCTTCGACCGCACGGGGAACCCTCCCGCCGCCTGGAACCTGCTCACCGCCTTCTACTGGCTGGCGGCAGCCGGTTTCTACCTGGCCAGCGACCTGGTCATCCCTTATTTCCTGTTCCCCTGGCTGGCAGCCGCCGTCCTGTTTCCCTTCCCGTTGACGCTGGCGCAAGGGCTATCCCTCGAAGGCCTGCCGCGCGTCGTCCTTGCCTGGGGATGGGGACTGGCGCTGGCGCTGCTCGGCGACGGCCTGCGGATGATTGGCGCACAACCCTCCAGTGGGGGTGAAAAAGCGCGCCGCTTTGCCCTGCCTTTATTGCTCGTCTCCCTGCCGGTCATCCTGACATCTGCCGGGTTTGGATTTGCGGAGGAAGTGGCCTACGGCTTCGCCTGCCTGCTGGCGGGCGCGCTGCTGTACGCGCTGCTGCAGGTTCTCCAGCCGCGCGCCTACGTCTGGTCCATTTCCCTGCTGCTGGGATCAGGCGCCTATTTCAGTTTCTACGCCCTGCCTTTCATGGCAGGGACGGACGTGTTCGCAGGCTACCGGTTGTTGATCCCCAGCCTGCTCTACCTGCTGCCCGACCTGGCGCTCGGGCGGAACTTCCCAAGTGCGGACGCCTGGCGCTGGCCGCTGCGCGCCTTCGGCGGGTTCCTGGCGTTCTGCAACCTGGCGGTCGTCCTGCCGGTGGCATTCGACCAGCCCGGGGCCGCAGCCATCGCCTACGGCGTGTACGCCGTCTTCTTCATCGCCTACGCGCTGCGACTGGGAAAAGCCTGGCTGGCGTATTTTGCTACCGCCTCCGCTGCCCTGGGCGTGACCTTTGCGCTCCAGCACTTCGATGTAGATTCCTGGCTGCCCGCGCTGACCGGGCTGGCCGCGCTGTACTGCCTGGGCGGGTGGATGCTGCTTAAACGGCGCCCCCCCTTCACCCTTCGGGTACTTCGCGGGGATGATACAAGCCCCTGGTCCGGGATGATGCGTGTGAGCGGACTATCCCTGGGCGGGCTGGTATCCCTGGCTGCCCTGGTCAACTTGAAGGACGCCGGCGGCTGGTATGTCCTGCTGGTCGGCGCGCTGTTCACCGTCGAGATGTTCCAACACCAAAAGGGCTGGCTGGAGGCCGGGCCGCAGTCCCTCTTCCCGGCCGGGTTGGCGCTGCTGCTGTACAACTTCGAGGTGGACGAGCCGGCCTGGCACCTGCTGGGGATCGGGCTGGCGTGGCTGGCGCTCGATTGGTTCCTGGGGCGCGCCTTCCTCGGGAAACGCCCGCTGCGCTGGGCGGCGCGCGGGCTGGCGGCGCTGGCGATCCTGGCCAACACGCTGTACCTGCTCACGCTGGGAACGGACGAACCGCGCACGGCGCTGCTTTGCTTTGCAGCCTACGCGCTGGCCTTCCTGGGGCTGGCCGTCCTGCACCGCGAAGCGCGGCTGGGATACGGCGCGACCACCTTCTTGATGCTGACGATGGTCTTTGCGTTTCGCACCCTGGGCAGCGAGCGCTGGCTGCTGCCGGTTGCGGCGCTGGGCGTCTTGTATTACGGCGCGGGCTTCTTCCTGCGAAAGCGGGGAGGCGGCCAGGGCTGGCCGTTCGTGCTATGGACCAGCGGGATCGGGATCGGGCTGGCAGCCTCCTGCTTTGCGCCCTTCCACGCGGACTTGTACCAAAACGGGCTGGTGGTTGCCATTCCCCCGGCGCTGACGGCCACCCTGGTGGCGGCAGAGGCCTTCGCGCGGCGCAATGTCTGGCTGGGTTTCCCGGCCAATGCGCTCTACCTGCTGGCGTATTTCCTGATCCTGGTCGAATTGCAGGTGGACGAGCCGCAGTTCTATTCCATTGGCGCCGCCGGGTTGGGGTTGCTGATGCACTACCTGTTGACGCGCGCAGGCAGCAAGACCGGCGCCTTCGTGACCGGCATGGTCTCGCAACTGGTCTTGCTGGGCGTCACCTACATCCAGTTCCTGTCCAACGAAAAACTGGTCTTCTTTGCCATCCTGTTCTTCCAGGCGCTGGCGGTGCTGGCTTACGGCATCGTCATCCGCTCGCGCAGCCTGGTCACCACCCCCATCATCTTCGCGGTGCTGGCGGTCATCTCAGTGATGTACGGCCTGATGCAGGGCATCTGGGCGGTGGTGTTGATCGGCTGCACCGGCCTGCTGCTGCTCATGCTGGGCATCCTGGCAGTGGTCTTGCGCGAACACATCAAGCAGGTCGCGGAACGTTTCAGCGACTGGGGGGCGTAAGGCGTATCGTATAGCCTCCATCCACCAGGATGGTCTGTCCGCAGATCATGGCTGCGGCCGGCGTGCAAAGGAAGCCCACCACCCCGGCCACGTCCTGCGGCGTCAGGATGCGGCCGGCCGGCGTGGCGGCCACCGCCCGCGCGATGAGGCCCTCATCCGAGCGGACCGCGTCGAAGTGTTGCAGCGCCTCCGTCTCGACCACGCCCGGCGAAACCGCGTTGACGACGATATTCCTGGGCGCCAGTTCCACCGCCAGGTAACGGGTCAGGGCTTCCAGCGCCGCCTTGCTGGCGCCCACCACCACGTACTCCGGCAGCACGCGGACGGCGCCCGGGCTGCTGAGGCTGACGATGTACCCGCCGCCGCGCTTCTCCATCCACAGGGCGGCCTGCTGCGCCCCAAAGAGCAGGCTGCGCGCGTTGATGTTCATCGTCCACTCCCAACCCTTGGGCTTCTGCTGCATGGCCGGACGGTTGTACCCCGAAGCGGCGTTATGGACGAAGATGTCCAACCCGCCAAAGGCCTTCCCGGTTTCGTCGAACAGATGCTGCAAGTCTTCCAGGTCGCCCACATCGGCTTTGACCAGCAGGGCGCGGCGGCCCAGCCGTTCCACCTCTTGCGCCGTCCCCTCGGCGGGTTTGCGGTTGCGGAAGAAATTGATCACCACGTCCGCGCCGTTTTGGGCAAAATGCAGCGCAATCGCCCGCCCGATCCCGCGCCCGGAACCGGTCACCAGCGCAATTTTGTCAGAGAAGGGGAGATCGCTCATGGCAATTTTCCTCGTGGCGCGCAAGTAGATCGGACAGGAGCAGGCCCGGGGGAGTTGGATGCGCGCACAGCGGCAGTATATCACGAAGGGAAGCCTCGTTCCTCCGAGTGGTACAATGTCCCCAAGATGAAACGCATCCTCGATCTCGATAAAAGGTCGCGTTTGCTCCTGGCCGCCGTCGGCCTGGGCGCCCTGGCGCTGCTGGCAATCGCTTTGCACGATTTCGACCTTGCGCCCGCAGAACCGCTATGGCGCCAGGGCGTTGCGCCGGTCGCCTCCCCATTGGGCGGGCTCTTGCAGGGATACGCCGCCATCCCGGCCTGGAAACAATTCTCCTTCTGGCTGCTGCTGGCGATCCTGGTTGCCCTGTTGGCCTCGCTCCTGTCGCCTGAACTGCGCAAGCGTTTCATCCGTTCCCTGCTCACGTTCATCGCGACCATGTGGGTTTTATCGTATTTGCTGGAAAACCGCCTGCTCCCCTGGGTAAACCTCCAAGAAAGCGCCGCCGGGCCGCTGCTGGATGACAGCCAGGCGCTGGAAAACATCCCGCCCGCCCCGGTCTTTTCGCCGCCAGACATCCCGCCCTGGCAAAGTTTCCTGATCAGCCTGGGACTGGCGCTCGCGCTTCTCCTCCTGACCTGGGGCCTGCTGCGCTGGTGGAGGCGCATCCGCGACCTGCGCGCCTCGCTGCGGCCGCTCAACGACCTGGCCGCCGCTGCCCGGTCATCGCTGGCTGCGCTGGCCGCCGGGCAGGAGGCCGGGGATGTCATCCTGCGCTGCTACGCCCGCATGAGCGAAACGGTGGAAGAAAAGCGCGGCCTGGTCCGCCAGCAGGCCATGACGCCGGCCGAATTCGCCCGCCGGTTGGAACAGGCCGGCCTGCCAGGTGACCCGGTGCAACGGTTGACCCGGCTCTTCGAAGCCGTCCGCTACGGCGCGCGGAAGTCGGGGCAGGATGAGATCAACGAAGCCACCTCCTGCCTGGCGGACATCCTGCGCTATTGCGCGCCCAACGGGGAACCAGGAGAGACGGCATGAACCGCAGGCAAATCCTGGCGCTGGCGGGGGCGGTGTGCGCAGCCTCCCTCCTGGCGTTTGCCCTGCATGACGTCGTCCGCCAGGTCGTCATCCTGCCGCTGGCGTACGCCTGGTGGATATTGGGGCTATACTATCGCTCCTTTCCCCAACTCATTCTATGGGTCGTGGTCGTCGTCTTTGTCCTTTTCATTCTGCTGGGCAACCTGACCGCCGATGGAACAAGCAAGCCGCGCGAAGAACCAAAGCCCAAATCCGCGCCCGGCGCAATAGAAAGCCTGGCGCTTGCCATCGAAAAATCCCGGCGCGGCATCTACGCCAGGTGGCAGGTTGCCCACCGCCTGGGAAAACTTGCGCGCAACCTGCTCATCCAGCAGGGCGAGCGCGCCAATACAAAAAGCATGGCCTCGCTGGCCGGGCGGGACTGGCAGCCTTCCACACCGGTGCAAAACTACCTGGACGTGGGCTTGAACGGCTCTTTTGCCGATTACCCGCAACCGCGCTGGCTGTTCCAGCGCCCCAAGCCCACGCCGCTCGATCTTGACTTAAACGAAGCAATAGAATTTTTAGAGTCGCAAATGGAGAGAAAACGAAACGATGTGCGGACGATTCACCCTGACGATTGACCCCGCCGAACTGCAAGAAGCCTTCGAAGGCTACACCTTCCCGGAGCAGTTCGCCCCGCGCTTCAACATTGCGCCGTCGCAGCCGGTGTTGGCCATCCCCAACGACGGGCAGCAGCGCGCCGATTTCTTCCTGTGGGGGCTGATCCCTTCCTGGGCCAAAGACCCGGCCCTCGGGAACCGCCTGATCAACGCGCGCGGCGAAACGCTGGCCGAAAAACCCTCCTTTCGCGGTAACTTCAAATACAAACGCTGCCTGGTCCTGGCCGACGGCTTCTACGAATGGAAAGCCCAGCCCGGCTCGAAGACCAAAACGCCCTATTTCATCCACCTGGAAGGCCGCCGACCGTTCGCCTTTGCCGGCTTGTGGGATGAATGGCGCGCGCCCGATGGCAGCCTTGTCAAGTCTTGCGCCATCATCACCACCGCGCCCAACGAACTGATGGCGCCGATCCACAACCGGATGCCGGTCATATTGCCGCCTGACGACTACCCGCAATGGTTGGATGCTGCGCCTCGGCCTCCCGAAAGCCTGCTTCCGCTCATCAAACCCTATCCTGCCGAAAAGATGACCGCGTACCCCGTTTCCACCCTGGTCAACAGCCCCCAAAACGACCGCGCCGAGTGTGTTGCGCCGGCCCGGTAAGCCGTCCTCCAACATGAACCGCTTCCAGGCCTTTTTTGCCAGTCACTTCCCGGCGTTGACCTCCCGCGACTATGCCATCTTCTGGGTGGGGCAGTTCCTGTCGGTCATCGGCACCTGGATGCAGAACACCACCCTGCCCTACCTGGCCTACCAGATCACGGGCAGTTCCCTCGACCTGGGCCTGATCGGTTTTGCCACCACGCTGCCGATGCTGTTCCTGGCCATGCCGGCCGGCGTATTCGTCGAACGCTGGGACAAGCGCAAGACGGTCATCGCCATGCAGTCGGTGATGATGTTGCAAGCCTTCGCGCTGGCTTTCCTGACACTGGGCGGGCGCATCCAGGTCTGGCACATCACGCTGCTGGCCTTTGTGCTGGGGACAGCCAGCGCCATCGAGATCACCGCCCGCCAGGCCATGTTGATCGAACTGGCCGGCCGCGAGGCGTTGCCAAACGCCATCGCCGTGCAAACCACGGCCTTCAACCTGGGGCGCGTCATCGGGCCGTCGCTGGCTGCCCTCATCCTGACGCTAAAGGATGGCGCAGGCCTGGTCTTCCTGTGGAACGGGATCAGTTACCTGTTCGTGATCGGGGGGCTCTTTTTTGTCCGTACCAGGTACAAGGTCCAGAAAGAAGCGGGCCCCGTCCGCAACCTGCTGGAAGAATTCAGCGAGGGGCAGCGCTACATCCGCCAGAACAGCCTGGTGGGGCAGATCATCATCATGATGGCTGTGGTCGGCTTCTTTGGTTTTCCGTTGTTGCAACAGATCCCCGCCCTGGCGAAAGATGTGATGGCGCAGGCAGGCGACACGGAGCAAATTGTGGCTACGCGCAACAGCGCCCTGTACACCGCGCAAGGTATCGGCGCGTTGGCCGCGGCCTTTTCCATCGCATTTTTCACCTCCTACAAGAAAAAGGGAGTGTGGTTGACGTTCGGGCAGTCTGCGTTCGTGCTGGCGTTGATCGCGTTGTCCTTCATGCGCGCAGCCGAGCCCGCCTACATTTTGTTGACGCTGATCGGCTGGGGGACGGTCACGCAACTGGCGATCATGAACGTGCTCATCCAGGTGCAGGTGCCGAATGGGTTGCGCGGGCGCGTGTTCAGCACTTACCTGTGGGCGATTCAGGGGGTGGCGCCGTTCGGAAGTTTGTTGATCGGTTGGATGTCGCAGGAGTGGGGCGTGCCGCAAACGTTACTGGTGTGTGGGGTGGTCTGCCTGGCGATCCTGACCGCCATGCACTTTGCCAACCCAAATATACGAAAATCACAGGCTTAACGCAGGATAAGCGTTCCTTTGACCGGCTTGACGGGGCTTTTCCGCCCGTGTTATGATGTTCGCGTAACGGAGACCGTGACCGAATGAAAAACGAATTCCGGGAAGACTCACCCGTATCGCCAGGGGCGCAGGCAGGGAACGGGGAAGCCCCCAACATGCAGGAGAAAGAAAAAGGATGGCTTGCTCGCTGGACAGAAACCCTGCTCCAGATGGGACTGGGCGAATCCTTGTTGCGCGCGGGGTCGAGCGCGTTGTCGCTGGTTATCATTGCGGCGGTGATCTGGCTGGCGCAGATCTTCTTCAAGCAGCCGGCCGCCCCCCAGGCCAGCGCTGCCGCGGCCCAGTATCCGGCGGCAACCCCAAGCGTGGACATGGAGGCTGTCCCGGCCGCCATCAACATCGAGTATGAGGGCATTCCACGCATCGCACTCCCTTATACTGTCATCCCGTCGCGCCCGCGGCAACAGATCACCAAGTATGTTGTACAGGAAGGCGATACCGTCTTCGGGATTGCAGAAAAATACGGCTTGCAGCCTCAAACAGTGCTTTGGGGCAACTACGACATCCTGCTGGACGACCCCCACGCGTTAAGGGCTGGACAGGAATTGAATATCCTGCCATCCGACGGCGTCTATTGGGAATGGGTCAAAGAAAACAAGGGCGGCCTGGTCGGCTTTGCCCAATTCTTTGGTGTAACTCCCGAAGACATCGTGAATTCCCCTGTCAACAAACTGGATCCTGCGACCATCGGGGATTACGCCAATCCCAATATCCCGGACGGCGCCTGGCTGTTCGTCCCTGGCGGTAAACGGGATTTCATCTCCTGGAGTGCGCCGCTGGGCGTGACGCGCGAGGACCCAGCAACGGCGCGCGTGCTGGGCGCAGGCGCTTGCGATCCGGTGGTGGGCGGCGCCGTGGGATATGGCGCATTCGTCTGGCCGACCAATAAGCATTATCTTTCCGGGTACGATTACTCGCCCAAATCGAATCATTGGGGCATCGATATTGCCGGTTCCGAGGGCGAGGGCGTCTACGCTGTGGATGCGGGCGTCATTGTCTACTCTGGCTGGAACAACTATGGCTATGGCAACATGCTGATCGTAGACCATGGGAACGGCTGGCAATCCCTGTACGCCCACCTGAGCGCCATCTACCGTTTCTGCGGCCAAAGTGTAGGCCAGGGCGAGGCGATTGGCGCCATCGGCAATACCGGGCGTTCCTCCGGCGCGCACCTGCATTTCGAACTGATGACGCCCACGTTCAAGGTCAATCCCTGGGATTTCCTGCCAGCGCCGTAGCGCGGAAAAAAATGCCTTTTATCACTGCCACACACTTCAAAAGTGCGTGGCAGTTATCCTTTCGCAAGGTGGAGGAACACGTCCTCCAACGTTGGCTCTCCCACCATAATTTGACTGACATGTACGCCCTGCGATTGAAGCGCCTGCGCTAAAACATCTTGTTCCAGGCGGCGCTGGACGATTACACGTAAATGGTCGCCCGAAAGCCCCACGCGCAGCACGCCCGGTACGCCAGGCAACACGTCGAGGCCGCGTTGCAACGGCTCGGCATGCACTTCCCAAACATCCCCCGAGATGATGTTGGCTTTCAGGTTCGAGGGGGTGTCCATGGCCAGCAATTTGCCGTCGCGCATGATGCCAACCCGCTCGCAGTATTCGGCTTCGTCCATGTAATGGGTGGTGACCAGGATGGTCACGCCGCTTTCGGCCAGTCCGTAGATCAAATCCCAAAAGGCGCGGCGGGCGGTCGGGTCCACGCCCGAGGTAGGCTCATCGAGGAAGAGCAGTTTCGGCTCATGCACCAGCGCGATGGCAAGCGAAAGTCGCTGCCGCCAGCCGGTGGACAGGTCCCTCGTCAGTGTGTTCTCATGCCCGTCGAGGCCGACCAGGTCGAGGGTGCGCATGATGCGGGCTTTGTCGGTAATGCCGTAGACGCCTCCATAGAAGGTCAAATTCTCCAGGGTCGTCAGGTCATCGTAGATCGCAAATTTCTGCGACATGTATCCCACGCGCGCGCGGACGGCTTCGCTTTGTGTAGATGCGTCATATCCCAGGACGGTGGCCTTGCCATCGCTGGGGATCAATAAGCCCAGCAACATGCGGATGGTGGTGGTCTTGCCGGAACCGTTCGGACCCAGGTAGCCGACGACCTCGCCAGGCTCTACGCGGAAACTGATGTGGTCAACAGCCACAAAATCGCCAAATTTGCGCGTCAGGTTTTCGACGACGATCACAGAATCAGTCATGGTTCGGCTCCGATAAGGCAATGAACACGTCTTCGAGGACAGGCGGGATGGAGCGTAGATCGGCCAGTTTGCCATGCGCATTTTCGATTTCACCAGGCAGGCGGCTCAAGACATGTTCTGATTTACCGGCGCGCACGCGCAGGTGCAACCGGTCGCCAAAGGCGGCTACGTCTTCCACGTCTTCGTCCTGGTGCGCGACATGGCGCATCACGTCCAGCGGCTCGCCGCGTAATTCGAGCACACGCCCATTCAGCCGGGCGCGCAGGTTGGAGGGAGTATCTTCGGCGATGATGCGGCCCGTTTTCATGAAACCCACACGATGGCAGCGCGAGGCCTCGTCCATGTAAGGGGTAGAGATTATTACGCTGACGTTGGAAGACGATGGCGATGAGGGAGGGGTTAGGGAGTCGCTATCACGTGTTCCGTGTTCCGTGTTTACCTGTGTACCCGTGTACTTGTCCACCTGTGTACTTTCGCGGGAGACAAGTTTGATAACCAGTTGCCAGAAGTCCTGGCGCGTGACGGGATCGACGCCAGTGGTGGGTTCATCGAGCAGTAGAACACGCGGACGGGTGACGAGGGCCGAGGCCAGTCCCAATTTCTGCTTCATGCCGCCGGAGAGTTGGCCCGCGCGGCGGTCCTTGAAACCGGCCAGGCCGACAAATTCCAGGATCTCCATGGAGCGCGGCAGCCATTCCGTTTGCGACAGGCCGCGCACTTCGGCAAAGAAGCGGATGTTCTCCAACACGGTCAGGTCTTCGTACATGGAGAAACGTTGCGAGAGGTAGCCGATCTGTGAACGCGCCTGCTCGACTTGCCTGAGCACGTTGTATCCGCAGATTTCGATCTCGCCGGCGTCGGGCCGCAACGCTCCGACCAGGAGGCGCATGGTAGTGGTCTTCCCCGCGCCGTCAGAACCGACCAGGCCGTATATTTCGCCTGGCGCGATGCGCAGGGACACATCGTCGACGGCCACATTTTCACCGAATGTTTTTCGCAGGCCGTTGGCCTGAACAAGCACAGTCATTCCACTCTCCTTGCGTTGAGCCAGGAAAACAACAACAGCGAGAAAATTATCGCCTGCAGGATGAACGTTGAAACCAGCGCGCCGAACGGGACAAAGCCGACCGTCACGCCCCAAACCTGCGTGAGGACTTCCCCAATGACCACAAGTAACGTGATCGGGAGAACCCCTTTCCTCTCCAGCGGCCTGCGATCCGCCCACAGCAGCAGGATGGTCCAGCCAAACATCAAGGGCGCGCCCATGCCCATTGCATAGCGGAATCCGGCGGTCGGCTGGAAATTCCCAGGCTGGTTCATATATGCAAACAGGGCAGGGATCACCATCATCAGGCCCGCCGCGAAGTCTACAATCGCGCCGACCCAGTAACTGACGCGCAGCCAACGGACAACGTTATTTTTCATTTGCACCTCTCGCCGGCCGAACAATTACCATCGCCTCATCCTTTGCCAATTCCATCAATTGCTCGCGCGTCGGTCGTCTCGGTAAATGATGTGCTTTTTCCATGATGAATCCGACCATGCGCGGATGACGCGCCAGGCGCACTTCCAGGAAATCCGCGAACCTGCCCGCATCGGTGACGATCTCGGCAGCGCCGTGAAAAGACTTCGCGCCGACGCGGATTTCGACCTGCGGGTTGGCCTGGATGTTGCGCACCCAGTCCGCTTTGAGACCGCGCGCCGCGCCGAGATAATAATCCTCGCCGATCTTCTCGAACTGCAACGGCGTCACCCGCTTCTTTCCCGACTTTCGGCCGGTCGTCGTCAACAGGAGGATGATCTTGCCGATCAGGGGGCCCAACCCGATCGCGTAGAGGACGCGATGGATTTTTTGAACATTTTTCACCTTCGACCAATCGAACTTTGCGGCCATGGTTATCTCCTGGCTGTCAGTACCGCGCTGAAAACTGATTACTACTCACTGACCACCGAACACCACATCCGCAGGCATACCGGGCTTGAGCTTGCCGGCCGGGTCGCTGACGCTGAGTTCGACGGCGTAGACCGTGCTGCTGCGCCCCTCCACAGTCTGGACGTTGCGCGGGGTGTATTCGGCGCTGTCCGCGATCTGGATGACCACAGCCTGGAAGGTCTCGCCGGGGAACGAATCGGCAGTCAGTTGCGCCTGTTGCCCCAGGTTGATTTTCCCATACTGGTCTTCGGGGACATAGACGGTAATGGTCAGGTCGTGCAGCTGGCCGAGGACGAAGACCGTCGAACCGGGCTGGACGAACTCGCCGGGTTCCACGTTGCGGGTCAAGACCACGCCGTCCATCGGCGCGGGGACGGTCAGTTTGGCGATCTGCGTATCCAGTAAGGCCAGGTTGGCTTCAGCCTGGGTAAGGGCAGACGCGGCCTGGTCGAGCGCCTTCTGCGCGGTGACAACGGGCGGCGAATTCAATCCCGTTTGCAGGGAGACGTACCGGGCGTAGGCCGCGTCGTAGCGTTGCTGGGCAACCACCACAACGCCGCGCGCTTGCTCCACCTCGTCTGTGGCCTGGGTATCGAGCATGGCATTGTAGGCGTCCTGGGCAACGCGCAATTCGTCCAGCGCGTTGTTGTAGGCTTCGTCGGCGGCTTTCTGGAGGAAACCGCCTTCGGCGGCGTAATCGGCGTTGGTCTTGACCGTATCTGCAACCAGGAAGGCCGCGCGCGCATCGGCGAGACGTTGCTCGGCAGCGATCAGGTCGGCGTTGTTCAAGTCTGCGATAACTTTGCCAAGATCGGCCTGCGCGGTTTCGAGGGCAACCCTGGCGGCTTCCACTTCGGTTTGGGCAGATGTCAACTGCTCGCCCTGTTCGAAGTACCAGGCCGGCTGGTTGAACTCGTCCGGCGCAGAAAAGCGCCAGTCCCTGGCTTGCGAGGCCTGCTGGCTGGCAAGCGCGGCCTGCACGGTCAGGTCATAATTGACCTGCGCAGAGGCAAGGGCGGCCCTGGCAGAGTCCACCTGGGCGGCGGCTACCTCTCGTTGGGCGGCCAGCAGGCTGGGGTCCAGGCGAAGAAGCGCGTCGTTCTCCGCAACGGACTGTCCCTCCTCGGCCAGGACTTCCAGCGCCTTGCCAGACAGTTCGGGGGCAATGTTCACCTGGACGGCCTCGACCGTGCCGGAAGCGGTCAGGACGCCATCCCGGTCGTTCAGGCTTTGGCTGACAATGAAATAGACGCTGGCGGCAACGACCAACAGGATGACAACAATTACAGGAAGAGGCGGGCGTTTGTGGTTCATGAAAAATCTCCTTGGAACAAGTTAGTCGAGTCTTTTGCGGAAGCGCAGGGCGGCAGCCACCATGATGCCAATCGCAAAAAGGGTCATGGCGATCACGTCGGCCTGGATCATAACCAGGCTGACATCCTTGAGTAACAACGAACGGATGATAACGAGGTAATAGCGCAAGGGCATCAAATATGACAGCCATTGCAAGAAAGCGGGCATGGCTTCCAGGGGAAAGAAGAAACCAGAAAGGAAGATGCTCGGTAAGAGCGTCATCCAGACGGTAAGCATGGCTTCCTGCTGGGTGTTGGCAATGGTGGAGGCGAACAGGCCAATGCCCAGGCCGGTGACGAGGAAAATACCCGACATCAAGAAGATCAAGCCGAGATCGCCGCGGATGGGGACTCCGAACCACCAGTGGCCGAAAGCCAGGACTTCGATGGTGTTCAAAAAGCCCAGGATCACGTAGGGCATGAGTTTTCCGATAATCAATTCCCACGGGCGGATAGGCGTTACGATGAGTTGCTCGATGGTGCCGCGCTCGCGCTCCCGGACGATGGAAGTGGCGGTGAGAATGGCGGCAATGGCGTACAGGATCATGCCGATCACGCCTGGGATCATGAAGTAGGCGCTCACCAGGTCGGGGTTGTACCAGACGGTGGTGCGGACTTCGACCGGCGGTTTGACCTGCAAGTCCATGCCGGTGCGGGCAAATCGCTCGGCAAGCAAGCCAGTAGAATGGGACTGGCTGATCAGTTGCGCAGCCGAGAGCGCAGTGGAGGCGCTGGTCGGATCGGAACCATCCAGGATGAACGCAACCTGGGCGTTGCCCTCGTTGAGACGCTCCGCGTAGTCAGGCGGGATGATGACGGCCGCGCGCGCTTTGCCGCCCGCGATCAGGTTTTCGATATCTGCCTCAGAGGCGACCGTGTAGGCAATGCGGAAGTAATCGGCGGCGCGGTAGGCTTCCAACAGGGCGCGCGATTCGGGGCTGCGGCTCTGGTCCAGCACAGCCAGCGGAACGTTGCGCACGTCATTGGTGGCCGAGTACCCGAGCAGGAACAACTGCATGATCGGGATGACCAGGATCATGATCAACGTGCGCACATCGCGGCCGATCTGGATGAATTCTTTTCGGATGATGGAGAGGAGGCGTGAGTTCATGCAGACTCCTTAAGGACGCCGTGCAGAAAGATATCCACGTAGGCTTCCGTGGGGTTTGAGGGTAGTAATTTTCGGAAGGGAGTATCTCCCAATATGATGTCGGTCACCATGTAGGAAACCACCAGCCCAAAGAAGGAACGCGCCAACACGGCGGGATTGGCGACGCGTAATTCCCTCCGCGCTTTGGTGAGCTTCTCAAAAACAGGCAAGACTTTAGGGGCAACCTCCAGCACAATAGATTGCCCGTGTCTGCCGTGAAACTCGACCAATTCGATGAACATCAGGTTGATGAAATCCGGTTCTTTTTTGATTACTTCAATGCTAATGAGCGCCGCATTTCGTAGAAATTCCTCGGCGGTGTCGCCCTGCGCCTTTAAGATCATGGGCAGGATCACTTTGTATGGATGTTTGTCTACCACAATGGCTTCGAAGATTTCATCCTTGCTCTTGAAATGATTATAAATTCCACCCAGCGCCAGCCCTGCCCGCTCGGCAATCTGGCGCATAGAGGTGGCATGATAGCCATTCTTGATGAATAGTTCCATGGCTGCATCTTCGATGGCAAGACGGGTGGTCTCGCCTTTGGTGGGTACACTTTTTGTTCGCGAGGACATGTTTTCTCTTCAAAATAAACGAACGTTCGTTTATTTATTATAGTATTTTTTTGCTGATTGTCAAGAGGCTGTACAGCAGGGTACAATCCAGGCCATGTCGCACGCCTCCACCAACGAACAATTCATTCACAAAAACCTGCGCTTCAATCTTGCCGTCAACCTGCTGGATGGCGGTTTTTTCGGCCTGGCGCTGGGCTTCGCTTCATTTATTACCATCATCCCCCTCTTCGTTTCCCAGATGACGGACTCGGCCCTGCTGATCGGGTTGGTGCCTGCCATCCACAACGTTGGCTGGTTACTTCCCCAACTGCTGACCGCTGGTTGGATTTCCCGCGCAAAACACATCAAACCGCTCGTATTGTGGACGACGATCCATGAACGCATCCCTTTCCTGGGACTGGCTATCGTTGCCTGGTACCTGCCCCACATGGATGCAAAAGCCGCGCTCATCCTGACCTTTATCCTGCTGATCTGGCAAGGGCTTGGAGGCGGCTTTGCGGCCAACGCCTGGACCAGCCTGATCACCAAGATCATGCCGCCGCATTTGCATGGCACGTTCTTCGGCGCGCAAATGGCCGCCTTCACCGGGATGGAAGGGCTTTCGGCAATAGCATCAGGATTGATCCTGGACCGACTGGACGGCCCGCTGGATTTTACACTCTGTTTCCTGGCAGCCAGCGTTTCGCTGGTCATTTCTTTCATTTTCATTTCGCTCACCCGCGAACCAGACGGCCTGCCGCCCCCTATCGAAGGGAAACCTGCCGGATTCTGGAAAGAATCCCGGCGCATCCTGAAGACCAATGCAAATTTCGTCGCTTTCCTGGCAATGCGCTCACTGAGCCAATTTGCCGCCATGGCTTTTTCGTTTTATATCGTTTACGTGGTGTGGACGTTTGGGGTCAGCGAAGCCGAGACAGGCTTAATGACCGGCGTTTTCCTGATGACCTCGATCCTGTCTGGGTTGGTGATGGGACGGCTGGCCGACCGCTGGAGTCCGCGCATGGTGATGGCGGCTGGCGGGCTGGCGGCCTCCCTGAGCGCCGCTATCGCGCTGGGGGCGCCTTCGGCAAACTGGTTCTACGCCAGTTTCATCTTGACCAGCATTGCCATTGTCGCCATCTGGACCATCCCGCTGCCGCTCACGGTGCGCTTTGGAAGCGAAGAAGAGCGGCCATACTATATCGGCCTTTCCAGTACAGTAACAGCCCCGGCTACCATCCTGGCGCCTGTCCTGGGCGGCTGGCTGGCAGATTCGGTTGGGTTTCAATTTACCTTCATGGTCTCGATTGTGTGCGGATTGTTGATGGCCGCCATGTTGGTTTTTGTAGTGAAGGACCCGCTGCGCAAGCCGCCCGTTGCGCCGTCGCCGGTGATGCGTACCCCCATCGAGTAGCAGAGAGATGCAACACCGCCCGCTCATCCTCCTGGTCGGCCCGACCGCCGTCGGCAAGACCGCCGTGTCCATCCAACTCGCCGGGCGGCTGGACGGCGAAATCGTCAGCGCAGACTCGCGTCTCTTCTATCGCGGCATGGACATCGGCACCGCCAAACCGACGCTGGACGAACGGACGCGCATCCCGCACCACCTGGTTGATGTGGCCGATCCCGACCAGACCTGGTCGCTGGCGGTCTTCCAGAAGGCGGCGCAGGAAGCCATTGCGGACATCCACGCGCGCGGCAAACTGCCCTTCCTGGTGGGCGGGACGGGGCAATACGTCCGCGCTGTGACGGAGGGCTGGCGTCCGCCGGAGGTCGCGCCGGACGAACGGCTGCGAGGCGCGCTGGAAGGACTGGCAGGAGGAAAAGGCGGATTATGGCTACACGAAAAACTATATTTTCTCGATCCGCAGGCGGCGCAGAAGATTGACCCTCGAAATGAGCGCCGTACCATCCGCGCGCTGGAGGTCATCCTGACCACCGGTCAACGTTTTTCGGAACAGCGCAGCCGCAGCGACTCGCCATACCGTTTGCTGACCATCGGGCTGAAACGCCCACGCGCGGAACTGTACAAGCGCATCGACGAGCGCATCGAGGCCATGTTTGCGGGCGGACTGCTGGACGAGGTGCGCGGCCTGCTCGAACAGGGATACTCCCCGTCCCTGCCGAGTTTGTCGGCCATCGGCTACCGGGAAGCGGCGGCGGTCCTGCAAGGCGAGATAAGCGCGGAGGAAGCAAAAATCCAGATGCGCAGGTTGACGCGCGTCTTTGTCCGCAGGCAAGCCAACTGGTTCAAGGAAAGCGACCCGGCCATCGCGTGGTTCGAGGCCGGGGCGCAAGGGGTAACGGAACAGGTCGAGGCGTACGTCCGCGCCTGGTTGACGGAGGCAAGCCCGGGCTGAGAACGAAGCGGCCTTCTCAGTTATAATGTTCGCCTGCATCTTACGTATCCAAGATGGACGTGTTGCGTTGCGATCATCACGGTCACACACATCTTCCAGAAAGTGAACATGGTTTCTAAATTCGCCCTGAAAGTCATCTGCATTGGTTTCCTTTCCATGCTTATGACGACAAGCATATTCTTTCTCATAAAGCCTGATTCGGAGCATTACTATCAAGGAAGCCTGGATAAGGTCAGGCTGCTGGAAAATGTTCCCTCGCCAAGGATCATTATCTTTGGCGGTTCGAACATTGCGCTGGGAATCGACAGCGAAATGATGGAAAAGAGACTTGGATTACCGGTTATCAATGACGGTCTCCAGGTTGGCCTGGGCATCACCCCGCTGAATGAAATTCGGAATTATATTCGTCCAGGCGACATTATTATCATCAGTTTGGAATATTACAATTTTACAGAAGAGATGCTTTACGGACAACCGGAATATCTGTCAGACTGGATCGAAATATCGCCAAACAGGATCTGGTATCTCCACGATCCCCTCGTCCAA
>JBMOMO010000087.1:0-22497 GCA_049324135.1 Chloroflexota bacterium | reverse complement strand
TCGATCTGACCCAGCAACTCGCGGAAGAATGTATCGGGGACGGATGTGAATGTTTCGGAGGAGGTAAAGCCGTTGAAGGTGGGCATATCACTAACCACCCGTCATTGCGAGCGATGGTCGAGTAGGCGGCGTTCGTCCGCCGTACACTTGCACCGCACGCAAGTGCAGGTGTCGAGACCGAGCGAAGCAATCTCCTCCTTTGGCTTGGGGATTGCTTCGTCGGGTCGGGGTCTCGATACGCTTCGCTACTCGACCGCCGACCCTCCTCGCAATGACGGAAACAGTGTTACTCATTAAACTGCACATGCTTCGTCGCCGCGTTCTCGAACTTGGCCAGCGCGCTGCGGAAGATCAATTCCACGCTGCCGACCGGTCCATTGCGGTGCTTGGAGATGATGATCTCGGCAATATTCTGTTTCGCCGTATCCTTCTCGTACTGATCGGGACGATAGATGAACATGACGATATCCGCATCTTGTTCGAGACTCCCCGATTCTCTCAAATCGGAAAGCACAGGCCGCTTATCCGTCCTCTGCTCCACCGCGCGGGACAACTGCGCCGCGGCCAGCACAGGGACATTCAACTCGCGCGCCAGCACTTTCAGGTTGCGCGAAATGTACGAGACCTCCTGCACGCGGTTGTCGTTGCGCGTGTCGCCGCCCATCAACTGGAGGTAGTCCACGATCACCAGGTCCAGCCCGTATTCCATGTGCAGGCGGCGGCATTTGGTGCGCAGTTGCAGCGGGGTGATGGCGGGCGTATCGTCCAGGAAGATGCGGGTATCAGAGAAGACCTCGATGGCGTGGGTGAAAAGCGGCCATTCATCTTCGGCCAGTTTGCCGGTGCGCAGGCGCTGGCTGTCGATGCCGGTCTCTTGCGCGATGAGGCGCTGCACCACCTGTTCGTTGGACATTTCGAGCGAGAAGATGGCAACGTGCTTTTTATGCGTCAGCCCGGCGTTCTTGGCGACGGAAAGCAGGAACCCAGTTTTTCCCTGGCCCGGCCTGCCCGCGATGATGAGCAGGTCGGAGGGCTGCAAGCCCGTCAACATTTTGTCCAGGTCGATGAAGCCGGTCGGTACGCCATGGATGTCGTCGGGGCGTTTGGCCAGGTCGTCGATGCGGTCGTAGTATTCGCTCAGGACGGAGGAGATGGGTTGCAGGTCGTGGGTGAGGCGGCGTTCGCTGACGTTGAAGACGGCCTTTTCGGCCTCGTCCATGACCGTGTCTACCAGCGCGCCTTCGTCGTAGGCCAGCGAGGCGATGCGGTTGGCGGCGTTGATCATCTTGCGGCGGACGGAATGCGCCTCTACGATGCGCCCGTAGGATTCGGCGTTGAGCGAGGTTGGCACCTGGTTGATGAGCGCCGTCAGGTAGGCCGGGCCGCCCAGTTCGGCCAGTTGCCCCATGCGGTCGAGTTCTTCGGATACGGTCAGCAGGTCGACCGGCGTGCGCTGTTCGTGCAGGCGGTTGAAGGCCTCCCAGATCCATTTGTGGCGGTGGATGTAGAAATCGTCCGCGCCCAGGAATTGGGCGACGTCGTAATAGACTTCGGGGTTAATCAGCACCGCCCCTACGACGGCTTCTTCGGCTTCCCGGCTGTGCGGTATGCCCGGGGCGGCGGGGGCGGTGGATTGGTCATCCCCGTAGGGGAGTTCTTCGGGGGGCAGGGAATCGGTCATGGAACGGGATCAGGCCTTGGGGGAGTCCGAGGCGTCATCTTTTTTGTCCTTGTCGTCGAGTTTGCCGAGGTTGAGTTTGTCGATGAAGTCTTCGAAGATGGACAGGCGGTCTGCGCCTTCTTCGGGCAGGGACGGGGCGGGTCGGTCGCCCGGCGTCGGGCTGCTTGCCTGACCCTGGGAGGCGTCCAGCGGCTGCATGTCCGTTTCGGGGACGATGCCGGCCTCGTCCATGACGCTTTTGTGGACGTAGATGGGGACGTGGGCGCGCACGGCCAGCGCGATGGCGTCGGAGGGACGCGAGTCGATGTTGATCTCCCGCCCGTCCGCTTCGGCGACGATGTTGCCGAAGAAGATCTCTTCGCGCAGGGCGACGATTTCCACGCGCTCGATCCTGGCGTTGAACGTGCCGAACAGGTTCTTGAGCAGGTCGTGGGTGAGCGGGCGGATCATTTCGATCTCTTGCAGGGCAACGGTAATGGCTTCGGCTTCGTACGGCCCCACCCAGATGGGGACGAAGCGATCGGCGTCCACCTGCCGCAGGACGACCACGCGCTGCGGCGACATCAGGCTGACGCGGACACTGTCTATGGCAACTTCGATCATGTCGGACATGGGCTCTCCAATAATCGCTTAATTCTAACACAATCGGGTTGGCTTGCCGGGCAGGGGAGCGCGCAAAAGACAGGGCTTCCTGAAAGTCGCAACCTCCTCAACGCGAAAGCCGCGAATATTCTGGTTCTTTTTCGCGTTTTTCGCCCCGTTCGCGCTATTCGCGTTGGAGAGGCACACTGGCATCCGTCCTCACCTTGACTTTAAGAAAGCCATGGACAGCAGGATGCGCAACCCTGCCGCCTGGAGCGAATTTGGGGGCGCCCTTCGGGTATGCTGCGCAAAGGCCGGGTGGGGGCTGATCCCGCCGGGCGGGAGGCTTTGATTCTCGCAACAAAAGCAAACGCCAGCCACTTTCGAAGCGGCTGGCGTTTGCTTTAATCCCCGACAGCGGGGCATAGGGATTCGGCTTCATCACCGAAGTATGGCCGTGCTGCTGCATCACCTGGTCTCGATCCCCAAAGGGGACGCTGAGGGGCGGTGGGGGCTAGCACTGAATGCTTTGGACGACGTTCTCATCTTCGGTGACACGTTTCAATCCCCTCAATCCCCAAAGGGGACGCTGAGGGGCGGTGGGGGCTAGCACTTATGGGGCCGCGAGGGTACAGGCGGTATCCGGTTTGGTTTCAATCCCCTCAATCCCCAAAGGGGACGCTGAGGGGCGGTGGGGGCTAGCACCTGGTTCATCCGAAGTCTCAATGGAACACACTACTCAAGTTTCAATCCCCTCAATCCCCAAAGGGGACGCTGAGGGGCATAGGGAGCAGCGTCTTTTATATCTGCGTTCATCTCTTTTATCTGTGGTTCGTTTCAATCCCACCTGCCCCGCGTGCTCGAGGCGGGGTCAAAGGGGCGTAGGGGGCCAGCACAAAAAGATGTCCATGAGAGAACATGCACCAAGTTTTATCGTTTCAATCCCCTCAAAGGGGCGTAGGGGGCCAGCACAAGGAAAATTCTCATGAAAAACAAGCGGACCCTTTTGAGTTTCAATCCCCTCAAAGGGGCGTAGGGGGCCAGCACTCCGGAAACCACGGAAGCCCCTCAAATGGAGCCTTCTGCGTTTCAATCCCCTCAAAGGGGCGTAGGGGGCCAGCACTCATAGGCGGTGTGTTGCTGCCGGATGGCCGGGTATTCGTTTCAATCCCCTCAAAGGGGCGTAGGGGGCCAGCACTTATGGCGGCGGGGTCTTGAAATGACTTGTAAAAATGAGTTTCAATCCCCTCAAAGGGGCGTAGGGGGCCAGCACGCCTTACTACCTTCCCGTGCCAGTCGCGCGCGAATCCGTTTCAAGCCCCTCAAAGGGGCGTAGGGGGCCAGCACCCGGGGAAGAAAATCGAAGGTGTGATCGCCTTTACTTGTTTCAATCCCCTCAAAGGGGCGTAGGGGGCCCGCACGATGGGCATCTTCCTCGTTCCCTCGCTCGGCCTCATGTTTCAATCCCCTCAAAGGGGCGTAGGGGGCCAGCACCTGGTTGCCCGTGCTAAGCAACATCTCATTCCACCCTGTTTCAATCCCCTCAAAGGGGCGTAGGGGGCCAGCACGGCTATTAAAGAAGTGGAGGCCTTATGAAAGTCTTCGTTTCAATCCCCTCAAAGGGGCGTAGGGGGCCAGCACTTAATCCCAAACGGCGGCTCCATCACTCAATAAGTCGTTTCAATCCCCTCAAAGGGGCGTAGGGGGCCAGCACAAGGAGGCACCTTCTATGCTGGGATAATTGCTGAAAAGGTTTCAATCCCCTCAAAGGGGCGTAGGGGGCCAGCACCACTTGCAATGTCATTGTTGCTGATGCTGGCCATCATGGTTTCAATCCCCTCAAAGGGGCGTAGGGGGCCAGCACCACCGGTGACCTTCGCTCCGACACCATTGCCAAAAGGAGAGTTTCAATCCCCTCAAAGGGGCGTAGGGGGCCAGCACTCGGATTCGATCCTGCGCGTGGGGGATAAAGAGTTTAAAGTTTCAATCCCCTCAAAGGGGCGTAGGGGGCCAGCACCTAGAGGAAATTGGATAGGCAGTTTTTGCCCTCAAGTTTCAATCCCCTCAAAGGGGCGTAGGGGGCCAGCACGATAAGGGCTTTTATGCCATGCTCACTTCAGGCACTGGTTTCAATCCCCTCAAAGGGGCGTAGGGGGCCAGCACATTGGTCACATCTACAGGAGATGGGTTGGGAAAAGATGGTTTCAATCCCCTCAAAGGGGCGTAGGGGGCCAGCACGTATTTGAAAAATGTTTAAATGGATTTTAGAAAATTTCGTTTCAATCCCCTCAAAGGGGCGTAGGGGGCCAGCACCTCTGGAGGTGCACTCTCACAATAAATAAATCAGTACGTTTCAATCCCCTCAAAGGGGCGTAGGGGGCCAGCACCTGCATTGGGATCAACCGGGCGGCCAGCGATTCGGTGTGTTTCAATCCCCTCAAAGGGGCGTAGGGGGCCAGCACGCAACGTTACCATTTCCACATGATCACCAGTACAAAGGTTTCAATCCCCTCAAAGGGGCGTAGGGGGCCAGCACCAATAAAAGAGCAAAAGAGCCGGAGCGGGCGGTATGTTTCAATCCCCTCAAAGGGGCGTAGGGGGCCAGCACTCGGTTATGACCTGTCTAGAGAATTTGCCAATAAAATCGTTTCAATCCCCTCAAAGGGGCGTAGGGGGCCAGCACATGAATGGCTGGAATTGGATACCGCCGTCCTCGATAGTTTCAATCCCCTCAAAGGGGCGTAGGGGGCCAGCACCTGGGATATTCTTCTGGGGTTACGTGGACGCCACATAGTTTCAATCCCCTCAAAGGGGCGTAGGGGGCCAGCACGCAAGTTCGACCGCGATCGCAAAAAAAAGTAAGTCTATGTTTCAATCCCCTCAAAGGGGCGTAGGGGGCCAGCACTCCCGGTCAATACAGGTCATATTGGAGAATGAAAAACGTTTCAATCCCCTCAAAGGGGCGTAGGGGGCCAGCACAAACATCACGGTTTTGAAATACCGAGAATGTGGTGTTGAGTTTCAATCCCCTCAAAGGGGCGTAGGGGGCCAGCACAAATCGTATAAGCCAACCAACAAGGAACAAGAATAGATGTTTCAATCCCCTCAAAGGGGCGTAGGGGGCCAGCACTAAAAGCAGTTGCCCAGAATCAGGATGTCATCACATGGGTTTCAATCCCCTCAATCCCCAAAGGGGACGCTGAGGGGCGTAGGGGGCCAGCACTCGCAACGAAGATACTCGCTCCAGCGAATGGTTCATCAAGTTTCAATCCCCTCAAAGGGGCGTAGGGGGCCAGCACAAGAAGGTCATCAGCTCATTTCCGACACGATCGAGGTTTCAATCCCCTCAAAGGGGCGTAGGGGGCCAGCACGACCAAGGAAGAGGATTTCCCATACTATGACCTGCAGGTTTCAATCCCCTCAAAGGGGCGTAGGGGGCCAGCACGAACCAAAAAACGGATAACAGGCGGACTGCCAGTACGTTTCAATCCCCTCAAAGGGGCGTAGGGGGCCAGCACATACGGCTCATGTGACCTGGTCCGGCAAGTGCCTCAAGTTTCAATCCCCTCAAAGGGGCGTAGGGGGCCAGCACGGGAGGGGATGGACGAACACGCGCAGCACTACATCGAGTTTCAATCCCACCTGCCCCGCGCGCTCGAGGCGGGGTCAATCCCCAAAGGGGACGCTGAGGGGCGTAGGGGGCTAGCACTCATGGCTACAACTATGCCATCCCTGAACGTACAGATGTTTCAATCCCCAAAGGGGACGCTGTAAACGTCGATGTACTGGATTTGGCTCGATAGACACGGGAAAATTGCTCCGGGCGGTCAGGTTTTTGAACGGATAAGCCGGGGTTCTCTGCGGTTCCCGGAGGGCGCGGCCCCCGGGTGAAAGTCGTTACCCTACCCGGTCATCCGGGTGGTCGGCGTTCCATTGCTCCACCAGGTCGCTGGCGCGCTTGCCGATATTCTCGGCGTGGGCTACCTTGCCGGTGAACGCGCCCTGGGCGTTGAGGGCGTTCAGCACGCGCCGGTCCAACTTCACCTTGACCTCCACGTCCCCATCCAGGTCTATCGAGGGCGTGTAGATGGCAATGCCGGTATGCACCGGGCGTCCTTCGAGCAGCAGGCCGATGAGCGTTTCCACTTCGCTCTCCTGCACATTCTTGACCACGCCGGGTGAGAGCGTGGTGCGTTGGGTCACCAGTTGCATGAAGCGCTCCACGTCGGCGGGGTCGCCCAATTGGATGCGCGGGCGGTAGGCAGTGACCGCCTGTATCTTTTTTGCCATAGATCACCTCCAGGTTGAGTATCTTTGTTCGATGGAATCGTCTCGAACGGCGCGCCCGGTCCGCGCCCCGGGGCAGGCGCCGGTTCTCGCCAGCGAAGCAAATGGCAGGGCTGTGTGAAGCGAGCCGCAGGGCTGTGCGGTCCGAATCGCAGGGCGTCGGATTCGATTCGCACGCCCCTACGAATCGAATTGCACTCAATCCGATTCGAATCGCAGGCCTGTGCGAATCGAATCGCAGGGGCGTATGAATCGGGTCGCAGGGCTGCGCAGCCGCAACTCCCAGGAATCCGGCTTCCCCTTGATTGCCGGGGAGAGTCGCCTCCCCCCGGCAACAGGGAAATAGTAGGGATTTGCCCTATGTAATATGGGTTTCTCGAAGCCGCTTGACAAAATAACGATGTCATTGCGAGGGCAGCGTTTTCCTGCCCGAAGCAATCTCCAACAGGCCAGTTTTGCCCGTTCAGTGGGAGACTGCCTCGCCAAAGGGCGGCTCGCAGTGACCTTTCCTGGGCTTCGAGAAAGCCCTGTCCTTGAAAAGATCAGGCTGTTTATTCGGTTGTTAAGGTACTGGCCGCCTCAAGCGGCGGCGGGGGCGGGCGGTTCGGGCAGCAAACGGCACTGCCCCAGCCCCATAGTGGTCTTGGCGCCCACCCCGGCGTAGAAGGCATATTCGGCCAGCATGGCCATCATGCCCATCCAGTAACGGTCGTAGTTCAGGGTGTGGAAGGTCACGCGCCCGGTAAAGCCGCGGAAAGGCTCGCCGTGCAGGCGCAGGAAGCGGCTGCGCAGGTCGAAGCGCCCCGGCCGCAGGCATTCGCGCGCGTATTTGCGCGCCTCGGCCGGCAGCGGGGTGGGGGCCGAATCGGAGGCGTTCCAATGTTCCAGCAGGCTGCCGAACACCAGGTCGGGCAGCGGGAAGGGCAGTTGCCGCCCGTCCGACTTGAACACCGTGGGGCTGGTGAAATGCAGCGCCAGGCGGCGCGGCGGCGGCGCGGGCGCGAACAAGGCGTTGGCCAGCGACTGGTAGGTGGACGTTTGGCGTCCGTCCTGGCCCGCCTGGCTGCGCACCTCGAAGCGCAGGAAGTCCAACTCGACCGCTTCCCCGTCCCGCAGTGACCCGGTCTCGCGCGCCGCCGCGAACATCCCCGCCACGCGCGCGTCCAGGGCGGTCAGGCGCAGTTTGTACAGCGCGGCCGGGTCGGGCCGCCCGCCCGTGAACGGCCCGCGCAGGTTGGAGGCGGTGAACGGTTTGAGCCCCGCGCTGGCGTCCAACTGGCGCGCAAAGGCGTCGTCCTGCCCGGCAAGCGTGGCGATGGCCAGGCGGTGCGCCGCCTCGCCCCACCAGCCGGGCATGGGGCGCTCGCCTGGCGGGCTTTCCTCTGCAAAACGCAGGTGGAGTTCGAGCGAAAGCAGGTCGGCCATGTGTCCTTAGCGCAACTCGCGCGAGATAAGAATAACTTTTTGATAGCGGTTCTGTTCCCAATGGTACACGCTGGCCTCGTCCACCGTGCCCCACACCGCGCCCATCGCGAAGACCAGGGGCAGGGGCGCCGCCAGGAAGATATGCACGCGCTTGCCGCCGGCGGCGCGCTTGATCTTGTTCATCAGGGATTTGAACTCCAGCGTGATCTCGTTCCATTCCGCCTCCGATTCGGGGTTCAGGAACTTGACCTGCGCGCCGTAGGAGGGGTCGTTGGTGACCATGACGATATCCGCGTCTACTTTTTGCTGGTCCAGGAAAGCGGCCACGTCCACCAGCGCGCGGCGGCTGATGTCCACCAGGATGGCGACGTCGTCTTTGGTGATGCGGATCGCCTCCTGCGCAGCCTGGGCGGGCTTCTTGCCCCGGGCGGGAGTCCTGGCCTTGCCGGTTGGGGCGGGCTTCTTCTGGCGCGCTTGGATCAGGTACGAGATGAACTTTGCGCCCTTTTGGATGACGTACACGCTGCCGCGGGCGGTGGCCGAGAGCAGCGCGCCCCCCGCCGCCGCGCCTTCGAGGCCGGGTTTCATGGCTTCGAAGGCTTTCAGGGCTTCCATTGCGAGTTGCACACCGTCCATTGCGGCCTCACTTCCTCTTGGTCATTTCCAGCAGAACCCAGCCAAAGGGCGCCACGGCCTGGGCAACCCCGTCCCTTACCAGCATGGCGGCGCGCTTGGAACGCGGGAACGGGTCGCCCGCCTTGCGCGGCGGCGAATCTTTTGTAGATTTGTGCATGCGGAAATCGCTGACCAGTTTCTCGAACAGGGCCGCGTCGCTTTGCAGGCGCGTCCAGAAGGTCTTGCCGTCCCAGCCGCTGCCCCAGCCCAATTGCAGTAGCGCCTGATGCGCTCCCAGTTGCGCCGCGCCCAACTGGCGGTAGAATTTTGCCAGCGCGGCGTAGGCCGGGTCGGCCTGTTCGAACCATTCCAGCAGTTGCCGGATGCGCGCCCGGCTGTGCGCCTGGGCGCGGGTGGCCAACTCGTCCAGCCAGCGGCGGCGGTTGCCGAAATGCAGGATCGGCTCGGCCATCTTGCCGAACAGCGTTTCGTCGATCGTGAGGCTGCCGTGGAAGGCGATGTCGCCGGGCAGGGCTTCCAGTTCGATGGGCGAACCGGCGTTCCTCATCGTCAGCACCTGCGCGTTGACCACCAGGATACCCTGGCCCGCTTTTGCGCCTTCGGGCAGCAGCAGGTCCGAGACGTGCAGGGCGCGCAGCAGGTCGCGGTTCGGGTCGGGACCAAACAGTTTCCTCTCCAGCGGCTGCCCGGCCCAGGATTTGCTGCTCCCGATGGCAGCGCGCTCCAGCCTGGGCTGCACCTCCTCCCAGCCGGTCCAGGCCAACGCGGTGCGCAGCGCGCCCTTGAGCGACGAGCCGGGGATGTACGGGCGCTGCTGCGGGTCTTTGATGAAGGACTTCATGCGCGCGTCGGTCCTGGCCGAGCGCGGCGCGCCGCGCAGGACGTAGCGAAACAAGCCGGCATTATCGAAATCGCGTTCATCCAGCAGCAGGCCGGGCGGCGGGTAATGTCCGCGCGCGTCGGGGCGCAGGCGGTCCCCCTTCGCCTCCAGGATGGCGTCCTCGTCCAGGCGGTAGGTGTGCTGGTCGTGGAAGACGAAATCGAAATCCTGGCGCAGTTCGTTCCCATCCCCGATGTGCAGCGGGGAGAGCGTTTGCAGGGTCACATCGTAGACGGTCATGCCGCGCCTCCTTGCAGTCCCACCGCCAGCGCCAGCCCGCAGCGGTAGACCGGGTGGCCCAGCGGGTCTGGGTGCGTCAGATACGAAGGGCGCACGTCCTCCACCCGGCCGGGGACTTCGCGCGCAGGCTTCGACCCGATGACCGACCCGGCTTCGATCAGGTTGACCGGGCGGCGGCGCTGCCCCATGTCCCTGGGCGAATCCAGCCAGCCGCCCACCGCTTTGATGGCGTAGGCCGAGCCTGGGTGGGCGAGCGCGGCGGTTTCGTCTTCCCTGGGCAGGTAACGGCTCAAGGTTACCCACGCGCCGGTGGCGTCGGGCAGGTCGAGCGTCCCGCTTTCGCGCGCCTCGGCAATGCCGAGGCCTGTGGTGCGCTCCGCGCCAAACCCCGCCGCAGCCAGTTCGTGGAGCATGGCCTTGAAGTCGGCTTTCTGCTGCGGGTTGCCGTTCATCCAGCGAACGCCGAACCACAGCCCGCAGCCTTCCATGAAATGCACCTGCCCGATGTGGAACAGGTTGGAGGTCGAACTGGCGCGGTCGAGCGTCACGCGCGGGCGCTGCTCCAGCGCCCACACGCGCGCGCCGGGCGCCCGGAAGCCGTCCGGCAGGCGCTCGAAATCTCCCGCGTTGGCCAGCAGTTTTCCATCTTGCAAGGTGTATTTCTCATCGTACAGTTGGGCCAGCGATATGCCCGTCAAGAGCGCCCGGAAGACGCCCTCCGAGACGAATTCCACGCGCTTGAGTCTCTTCGCCTCCACGCCCTGCGCTTCCCCGCCGCGCGCGCGCCTCGGCATGGGGAAGAAGCGCGCCTGCCCCGCGAACGGGAAGGTGGAGGAAAGCACGAAGGGATATATTCTTTCCGGCGGCTCTTTTTCCACGAACGGCTGGCAGAATTCGTCCACCGCCTGCCTGCCTTTGGCGCGCGCCAGCCTGGCCGCCAGCGCCGCGAACAGGCTGTCCGACGGCATGGCGGTCATGGTCTGCTCCTGTCCCAGCCCATGCCGGCCAAAGTGGAAGCCCGCGCCCTGGATGTTCCAGCATTCCAGTTGCATGGTATTTACTCCGCTGGCAGGTTCTGTCCCAGCCAGGTTTTCAGGGTTTCGAATTGGTCGGCCAGTTCCTGCACGCTTGCGAATTCGCCGAAGCCCACGGATTTGGAATAATCATCGCGCCTGCGCGCCGAGACCTTGATAGAGGTGAATTTCACCTTGCCCGAACCGCGCGAGCCGGCGCCGCCCAGGTAATCGTCCTCCACCAACTGCATGGCCTGGATGACGGTCTTCAGCCGCTCGTAATCCGCTTTCTCGTAGACGCCGAAGACCAGTTCCGCCGGCCCGAACACCGCCCCGGCCGGGACGCGCTCCATCGTGCGCGGGACAGCCGCGCTCGTCACCCGGTCGATGGCGACTTCGGTTTTGAATTCGGAAAGCGATTTGACCTTCATTTCCTCGAATTTGGCCTTGCTTCCCGCATCCAATAAAGTATCCCGCACAACCAGGCGCGCAGGTTTCGCCTGTTCGATTTTTTCATCCGCCGGGATGCCGAAGATCATACAAACCGGGCAAGACAAGTATTCTCTTTCGTTGTCGCAAGAATGGATCTTGGCCTGGCCGATTTCTTTGTTTTGTCTCAGTCCGTATATTTTCTCCAATTGAGAGCGCATCTTGCCGCGCAAACTGGAGCCAGGGATGTAGGGTTCGCCGGTCAATGGATTGCGCAGGACGGCTTTATCCACCCCGCCGATTTCCAGTCCGGTGTTAGAACCGCCAATATGTAAACCCGTAAGCGTTTTGATGTCGGCAATGATGAAGACGCGCCCGTAAAGTTGAATGTCGGTCATTTTATCTAACCTCCTCGGTGATAGGCAAGAATCGCTTCGAACAGTTCCATGAAGCGGGAGAAACGGTCTGTGCGTTCATTCTCAGGCGCCCTGCCAACTTCCTCGATGGCTTTCGTCAATGTATCGACCAACCCGCGCAGGCCCTCGGATTTATCATGCCGCGCTTGCTGGTAGGCAAGTTTTGCCTTGAGCAGGTTGAGACGACGCATCGAATGGATTTGGTCGTGTTCCCATTCTGATTCGATCTCGCGCGCCTCTGTGAAGATGCTGCGGATTTGGGAGCGTTTCAGATCCTTTTTCCACATCTCCGCTTTCGCTTTGGCAAACTCAACCAGGTCTTTTCCCGTTGGGTCTGCTGTCATGATGGTGTTTACAGTTACATCAGGCATAGGTTACTCTCCTTTTTTGCCCTTATCGAATCTTTCTTTTTTACGGGTGAGCAACTGCGTCCAGCGGGCAGCAACCCCCCACTGGTCTATGTTCTGGTAGACATTGTCCTGTAACTCATCGCTGATCGCTTTGATCTCCTCCACCAGGTCTTTTCGTCTTTCCTGCATCCGTGTCAGTTGGTACATGCCCATCCATATCCAGCGTCCCCACACGTGGCGTCCTTTCACTTTCCTGTGCTGTTCCGCTTCCAGGGCGAGTTGCTGTAGGATGTGCAAGATCGCCTGCGGGCCAGGTTTCTTACCCGGTTCTTGTGGCGAGACAAGGCCTTGCAAGCAGGTCTGTTTCACGGCAATCTCGGTGAACACCGGCCATGGCCAGGGCTTGCCCAGGAAGGAGAAAGCGTTCTTCCCCTCCAGCGCCTTGGCTTCACCGAGCGCCTCCCCGGCGTCTTCGGCAGCCTGGTAGACCGGGTACTTGCCGTCGATGAATGCCATCCCCGCGCTGGCATGGATGTCAGGATTTTGGCCGGTATATCGGGCAAAGTCGCTTGCGATCTCCTGCGCCAGGCCGGGCATCAAGTCCCATGGCCCGATCAGGAACAGGTCGTCGCCCCCGGCGTAGACGGTGTAGATCAAGCCTTTGCGTTCCTCTTTTTCGCAAAGTTTCTTCAACCAGCCCTCGAAGAACAGGGAGGCGCGGAAACTGAGCGTTGCCAGGCGGGTCAAGGTGGCCTTGTTTCCCAACCCGCGCTTGAACAACTCGCCCAGGTCGTCCACGTCCATGCGCAGCGCGCCGAGGCGCTCGAACCCGCCGTCCACTTTTTTCTGCAATTCATCGAAGGACAGGTCCGGTACCCGGTTTGCCGTGTATCGCAGCCATTTTGCCGCGCCCGGCAGGGACGGCCAATTCCCATCCACAGGGTCATCGAGCGCCCAAAGCGCAACCTGTTGGCCTTGTACCTGGATGGCTTGCCCGGCATCATTCACAAACTGGACCGACATCCCGAACCCGGCCAGCAGGTCCATGGCTCGATCTGTCCCCTTACTCCCAGGCTCGCCAAAGCCAATCGCAACGAATTGGGCGTTCTTGAGGTCGGTTCCGATCGTTTCGAAGGAAGCGCACAGGGTACAGATATTGCCTGGCTCTTCGTCCTCTTTCCATTTCCAGGGCTGGAGGTTTCGATGGTCTTCCCCGCACACATCGCAGGTATTTTCGGGGTTTCCCCCATGTTCTGCAACCGAGAAGATGCGCGCGTGCATCCCCGCTCCGAGTTCACTGTACCGCCTGGCTTTTCTTTGCGCCATCGAAGCGTGCATCTCGCCCCAATACGTTGGAAAATTGCCCTGCGCGAAACCCTTGCGCGGGACAACCGCATGTCCCAGGGCAAGATAGAGGCTGGTTCCGTGATAGTCTGCGAGGAGGCTGGTTATCTTCTCCTGAATCCCTTCCAGTCTCGCCTGCTTCGAGCAGGGAGCCAGCAGGAAGAAGTGCCCGCCGCCCGAATAGATCACGTTGGTATAAGGCAGTTCCAATTCTCGAAGGGTGAACCTGAGCGCCGCCTCGGTCAACAGTTGCAAGTAGAAGGAACGGCCCCGCAGCGTGCGCGCGGCTCCCTTTGCCCGGATGGTATAGATGAAATCCTGGATGCCCGAAAAATCCCCTCCCACGAGCAGCGCTGCCGGTTCATCCGGGGCCAGGGAGATTCTGCCTCCGTCGCCTGCCTGCTCCAAAAGACAGACCGCCAGGGCGGCTGTCAGGCGCTGGTGGTCATACAGCGAGACGTCCGGCAAAACAGAGGATGGGAGGTTGGACGCCAGCCGGTGAAACACGGCCAAAACCTCCTCCAAATATCCCCGGCTCCCCGCATCATTTTGGGGGAGTGCTTTTCCAAGTTCCTCTTGCAGGGATTTGAAATCCAGTTCCTGCCTTTGGATCGCTTCGGGAAAGACGTAATGTTCCTGTAGCGACAATGCGCGCGGAGCAAAGTAGTGAAGTTCTGCTGATCCACGCTTTGCATCTGACAGGGAGAGATGGTCGAATATACTTTGCAGGTGCGCGACCTTTTCCCCCGGCGCAGCGCCGCCCGCGCTCAATTCCGAAGCCAGCGCGATGACCCCTTCGGCGCTTTCATCGATCTTGCCCAGTTTGTTGACGATCTCCGTTCCCCAGTCGCCTGACAGACCGGGGTTCCTGGTCAGGCTTGCCAATGCAATTTGAATGTCATTCATGTGCATTTCCACTCCATTTTTTCTGATGAGAAATGCTAAAAGAAGAACCAACCCTACCGATAGTAATATTAAACCCCAAATTGGGAATTGCGTCAACAGTTGGGTAATTTTCTTTGTGCGCGCCAGGCCTTGCAGCCCAAAACCCGCCCAAAATCCCCGCTTCCACCCCTCCCCCCGTGATATACTCACTGCAACTTCCAAAATCCGGCGGGGTTATGTTAACAAATCCCCGCCGGTAAGGTTTTTTCATTGCCGGATCAGGACTATAACGAAGCAGAGGTGCTGGCGCGCGCCGCCCAGGGCAGCAAGGACGCCTTCGGCGAACTCTACCAGCGCTACATCGACCGCATCTTCAACTACGTCTACTACCGGACGGGGAACTCGCACGACGCGGAGGACCTCACCGCGCGCGTCTTCCAGCGCGCGATGAACCACATCCACAACTACACCGACCGCGGCGTCCCGTTCTCTGCCTGGTTGTACCGTATTGCGCACAACCTGGTCGCCAACTGGCATCGCGACCGCAGCCGCAAGCAGGAAATCCCGCTCGACGAACTGCCCGTGCTGCCCGCCAGGGGCGACCACCCGGAGACCAGGTTGGTCCACACCGAGGAGCAGGAGGCGCTCCTGCGCCTGATCCGCAAACTGCCCCCGGAACGACAGCATCTCCTCATCCTGAAATTCGTGGAGAACCTCTCCAATGCTGAGATCGGGCAGGTCATGGGACGCAGCGAAGGCGCCGTCAAGAGCCTTTACCATCGCACCCTCCTGGCGTTGCGTGACCAGATCGGTGAACCGAACCAAACCTTAGAAGGAGAGTAACCCATGCTTAGAATCGTAACCGACGGCGCAGCCGACCTGCCGACCGGCTGGGAGCAGGAATTCGGCATCGACGTCATCCCCATCAACGTGCAATTCGGCGAAAAGACCTACCTGCAATTCGAAGAACTGGACAACGAAGGGTTCTACAAACTGGTGGACGAAACCCGGAAAGTCCCCAAGACCTCCCAACCCTCCCCGCACCAATTCAGCGAGTTCTACAAGAAGATCGCCCGGGAAGGCGATACCATCCTGTCCATCCACGTCACCAGCAAACTTTCCGGCACCTTCGCCTCGGCGGTGGCGGCGGCGGAAGAAGTCAAAGGCCTGTTCAAAGTGATCCCCTTCGACTCGGCCGGCGGCTCGCTGGGCATCGGCTTCATGTGCCGCGCCGCCCGCCTGATGGAAAAAGCAGGCCGGGGCGTGGACGAGATCGTCAGGCACCTGGAGGGCGTGCGCGCGAAGGTCAAGATCATCCTGACCCTCGACACGCTCGAATACGCGCGCATGAGCGGGCGGGTTGGCACGCTCTCGGCGGCGCTGGCCTCAGTCTTGAACGTCAAACCGATCGCCGTGCTGCAAGACGGGCTGGTCAACATGGTGGACAAAGTGCGCACCCGCAAAGCCGCCCTGGAGCGCGTGCTGGAGATGGGACGCGAAGCCTTCGGCAACCAACCCGTCTTGGTGGGCGTGTTGCAGGCGCGCGACCCGGAAGCCGGGCGCTCCCTGCTGGAAGAGGCCAGGAAATATTTCAATTTCAAGGAAGCCGTGATGACCGAACTGTCCATCTCGCTGGCGGCCAACTTCGGCCCCGGTACCGTGGGACTGGTGCTGTACCCGGCCGAGGCATAGAAGAGGCGTTATGCGCAAAAGCAAAAAGGATTCCCCCTCCCCCGAAACCCTGGAGTCGCTGGAAGCGCACCTGGCCGGGGCCCTGCGGCCGGTGGCCCCGCCCCGCAACTTTGCCCAACGCCTGGGCCAGCGCATCCACATCCCCGAACGGCGCACTATCGTCAACCGCCTGCAAGACTGGAAGCGGCTCTTCCTGGTCTTCGGCAGCGTCATGTCGGGCGTGGCGCTGGTCATCACGCTGGCGCGCGCGTTGTACTATATGACAGGCCGCAGGCGCATGGCGTAGGAAACAGTTCGCCAGCGGGCGCCCGCCCGGTCGAACACAGTTGTTCGCCCGCAGTTGAACTGCGGGCGGAACGGGGGTTCAAGTTGGTTGAGCAGTTACGAATTTTTCTTCTGCGACATCGTACCCGAAGGGTAAATCGGTGTAATCTGTGGATTTTTGGGCAGGCTGAATAGTTACCCTACGCCTTGCGCATCCCCCTGGCCGTCTGCAAGACCTCGTGCGCCGAGCGCAGCGTCCCCTCGCCCACCTCACCGAGCATCTGCGCCAGTTCCAGCGTACGCGCCTCGCCGCTGATGGATTCCACGCGCGTGAGCGTGCGCTGCCCCTGGATCACCTTTTGCACCTGGAAGTGCTGGTCGCCGAAGGCGGCCAGTTGCGGCAGGTGCGTGACGCAGAAGACCTGGTGGTTGCGCGCCAGGGTCCACAGTTTGTGCCCCACCGTCAGCCCCACGCGCCCGCCGATGCCCTGGTCGATCTCGTCGAAGATCAAACTTGGGATTTCGTCCGCGCGCGCCAGCACGTGCTTGAGGGCCAGCATCAGGCGCGAGGTCTCGCCGCCGGAGGCGACCTTGACCAGCGGTTTCAGCCCCTCGCCGGGGTTGGGCGCGATCAGGAACTCGACCCGGTCGTAGCCGCTCTGGTCGAAGGCGGCGCGCCCGCCTCCCTCCAGCGGGATGCCGTGCGGGTCGGCGCGGGTCTGGAAGTCGACGCCGAACTGCGCGGCGGCCATGCGCAGGTCGTCCAGTTCGGTTTCGATGCCCTTGCCCAGGCGGGCGGCGGCTTCCTTGCGTTTTTGCGAGAGCGCGCCGCCCTGTTCGGACAGTTTCCCTAACAGGTTGCTCTCTTCCGCTTCCAGTGCGCCGATGCGCTCCGAGGCGTGCGTGATGCCCTCCAACTGCCTGCGCGCCTCTGCGCCGAAGGCGATCACCTTTTCGATGGAGCCGCCGTACTTGCGCGCCAGGCTGTGGATCAGGTTGAGCCGCTCCTCGGCCTCCTCCAGCCGCTTGGGGTTGAACTCGATCCCTTCCAGGTAATCGCGTAGTTTGCGCGCCAGGTCCGACAGCGCCTCTTCCAACCCGGCGGCCTGCCCCGAAAGTTCGGCGCGCGCGCTGTCTATCTTGGCCAGCCCGGCCATGGCCTGCGCCGCCTGCCCTACCAGGTCGCTGGCGGCCGGCGATTCGGGCGTCCCCTCGTCCAGGGCGGTCAGCGCCCGGCGGGCGTACTCGGCCAGCGCCTCGGCGTTGGCCAGCCGGTCGCGTTCCTGGCGCAGTTCTTCCTCCTCGCCGGGTTTCAGGCGCGCGGCTTCGATCTCCTCGGCCTGCCAGGTCAGGAACTCGATGCGGCGCGCGGCGTCCTCTTGCGCCTGGCGCAACTCGTCCAGTTCGCGCCGCACGGCCAGCAACTGCCGGTAGGTTTGGCGGTATCCGTCCAGGCCGCCTCCCAGGTCCGCGAAACGGTCCAGCAGGCCCAGGTGGGAGCGCGGATCGAGCAGGGAGAGATGCTCCGATTGGCCGTGGATGTCCACCAGCAGCGCGCCCAGTTCCTTGAGCAGCGCGGCGCTCACCGTCCGGCCATTGACGCGCGCCACGCTGCGCCCCTCGCGCCGGACTTCGCGCGTCAGCGTCACGAAGGACTCGTCGTCCAGCAGTTCTTCCCGTTCCAGGACTGCAAGCACCGCTTCTTTCTCTGGACCCTGGAGGCTGAACCCGCCTTCGACGAAGGCTGTCTCGGCCTCGGCGCGGATGACGGAGGCCTCGGCGCGCCCGCCGATCAACATGACGACCGCATCGAGGATGATGGATTTGCCCGCGCCGGTCTCGCCGGTGAGGATGATCAGGCCGGGGCCCAGTTGGAGTTCCAACTGGTCGATGATGGCAAAGTTTCGGATACGGAGTTCGGTAAGCATAACTAACGACGGAAGAACAGGCCGGAGAATTGGGAATAGGCGGCCGGGATGGCCGTTACCAGGTAGACCACCTGCCATAGAAGCGGGCCGAACAGGTACACGGCCGAGAGCAGGTCGCCCCCGCCGAACAACATGAGCAGCAGGGCCGGCAGGCCGCTCGCCAGCAGGACGGGCAGCGCCCCCAGCGCCATGCCGGCCGCCAGCGTCAGGTTGAGGGCGCGCGAACGGCGGTTCTTGACCAGGCGGCGGGCGAGGTTGGCAATCGTCACGCCCGCCAGCGGGCCGAGGAAGATGACGAAGAAGCCCCAGATGATCGAGGTGATCACGATGGTCAGCGCGCTGGCAATCCCGGAAAGGATGGCGGATGCGGCCAGGACGACCAGGTAATCGTACCACTCGGCGGTGTCGAATTTCTTCTGGTGTTCGCGCACGCATTCCTTACAGCGGTAGCCGGTGGGCGTGCGGACGGCGCACGAGGCGCAGATGGGGCGCTCACAGCGGTTGCAGCGCAGGCTGGTCTCGCGGCCCGGGTGGGCGTAGCAGGTGAGGGGAGTAGATTCTTCGGTCATCGCGTCATTCCAATGGCAGGGTTCTGGTTCATGTGCGCGGTCAGGTTGCGGTAGAAGTAGCCGGGGTCGCCGAAGCGCACGAAGCGCGCCACGTCTTCGGCGGCGCGGACGTCCACGCGGTCGTCTTCGGCCAGGCCGGTCGGCACGGCTCCATCCACGCTCAGGACGGCGTTGTCGCTATGGACGGTGATGCTGATCGAGGAGCCTTCCGCCAGCACCACCGCGCGGTCTACCGAGAGATGCGGCGCAATCGGCACGATCAGGATGTTGCGCAGTTCCGGCGGCAGGATGGGGCCGCCGGCTGCCAGCGCGTAGGCGGTGGAGCCGGTGGGCGTGGCCGCGATCAGGCCGTCGGCGATGTACGAGGTCAGCAAGTGGCCGTCGGCGCTGGCGGTCAGTTTGACCGGGCGCAGGTGCTGTCCGCGCCCCACGACGGCTTCGTTGAGCGCCTGCCACGCGCCCAGCGTCTCGCCCGCGCGGACGTGGGTGGCTTGCAGCATCATGCGCTTTTCGATCCAGGCCTCGCCCTTGAAGAGCCGCTCCAGCGCGTCGCGCCATTCGCTGCGCTGCACCTGGATCAGGAAACCGAGCCGCCCCAGGTTGATTCCCAGGATGGGGACCTCGCACGGCGCGCACAAGTGACCGGCGCGCAGCATGGTGCCGTCGCCGCCTACGGCGATCAACAGGTCGAACTCGCCCCCTTTGACGCGCTTGCGCAGGTCTTCATCGTAAAGGGAACCGCACGGGGCTTCCAATCCCTTTTCTTTCAAGTACCCGGCCACCGCCTCCGCTTCGGCGAAGGCGGCCTGGATTTTCGGGTAGGAGGTCACGACCAAACGTTGCGGCAGGAACGAGGCGGTCATATTTGCAATAATTATACACTCACGCCAGACTTTGGTCGCATAGATTACGGAAGCCGCAGCGCGCGCAGCGCGTGGCCTGCTCGTGGGAGCGATCCACCTCGTCCTTGCGTTCGTCGCGGCGCATGTCGGCCAGCAGGTCCATCAGGGCGAATTCCAGTTCGGGCGTGTAGTCGATGGCGAAGTCGCGGTCGTTGTAATGCAGGATGCCGTACGGCGGGCGGAGGTGATAATTCTTTTCGACCAGCAGGCAATAGGAAGCCAACTGGAAGATGTGCGCGTCGTAGGGCGCTTCGGGCGCGCGCCTGGATTTGACCTCCACCGGGATGATGCTCCCGCCCTGGCGCACCAGGTAATCGGGCTTGCCCGCCAGTCCCAGGCTGTGGTCGTAGAGCGGGCGCTCCACCGCTCCCCAGCCGCGCGTGTCGCTGTAGATGACGCGCCCGCCGGGCAGCCCGGCCTGGCGGCGTCGTTTACCAGATTGCCAGAAAAAGAGCAGGGCGAGCAGGAGCAGGAGAAGGATGAGGTAAGGCATGGGGGAATCAGTGTTCAGTGTTCAGTGTTCAGTAGTCAGTGGGCAGTGGGCAGTGTCCAGGAAGCGGTCTATTGGGTAATGTGGATAGCGTAATCTACAAAGTAGATGGTGAGCAGCGCCAACGCCGCCAGCAGGAAGAGGACGGCCAGCATCCGCAGCAGACCGGCCGCCAGCGCCTGGCGCCCGTGCTGGCGGTGCAGTTCCGCGCCGACGGTCAGTTCAGCCTGGTTGGCGGATTCGTATCCCTGGCGCTGGTACCACCAGGCGCGGCGGCAGTACAGGTAATTGCCGATGTCGGAAGAGCGGATGACGGGCATGGGCAAAGTATAGCACATTTATTCTAGGCTGATATTCCCGATTACGCTTTATAATCGGCGCATGAGCGAATTCCGTTTCTACCATCCCATCGAAGTCCGCTACGGGGACCTGGACCCGCAGGGCCACCTGAACAACTCCCGCTACCTGACCTATTTCGAGCAGGCGCGCATCCAGTATTTCGTGGAACTGGGCCTGTTCACGCCCGGCCAATCTTTCATGGACATCGGCGTCATCATGGCCGAGGCGCGCGTCGTCTTCCATGCGCCGGTGCATTTCGGGCAGCCGGTCAAAGTGGGGGTGCGGGTGGCGAAGATCGGCAACAAGTCCTTGACGGTGGAGCAGGCCATCCTCCACGCTTTGAGCGGAGAGAGGCTGGCTTCGGGGCAGGTGGCGCTGGTGGCCTTCGATTATCGCGCCAACAAGACCATCCCCGTGCCAGACAGGATGCGGGAGAAGATCTCTAAATTCGAAGGATTACAAAACTGATGTCCCTTCCCAAACTCGATAGCGACTATTTGGTCAACTTCCTGGTTGGCCTGCTCGAAACCCCCTCGCCCACCGGCTACACCGAGGCCGCCATCGCGCTGGTCGAAAAGGAACTGTCTGCCTATCCCCACTTGTCGCTCTCCCGCACCCGCAAGGGCGCGCTGGTCGCCAGGTGGCAGGGGGCGCGCCAGGACGCCCCGCGCGCCCTGACCGCCCACGTCGATACGCTCGGCGCGATGGTCAAAGAGATCAAACCCAACGGGCGGCTGTCCATCACGCGCGTCGGCGGGCTGCTGCTCAACGCCGTCGAGACCGAGGGCTGCTGGGTGCATACCAGTAAGGGCGAAAAGGTGCGCGGCTCGCTGCTCTGTACGCTGGCCTCGGCGCACGTCCACAGCGGCGCGGCCATCGCCGACCTCAAGCGCGACGAAGACAGCATGGAGATCCGCCTGGACGCGCTCACGCTTTCGGAAGAAGGCACGCGCGGCCTGGGCATCCAGGTGGGCGACTTCGTCTCCTTCGACCCGCGCGTGGAACGCACCAATGGCTTCATCCGCGCGCGTCATCTCGACGACAAGGCCTGCGTGGCCGCTATAGTGGCCTCTATCCGCGCCCTGGGCGAATCCCGCCAAACCCCGGCCCAGACGACTTACTTCCACTTCAGCAACTACGAGGAAGTGGGACACGGCGCCTCGGCCGGCATCCCCGCCGAGGTGCAGGAACTGATCGCCGTAGACATGGCCGCCGTCGGTCCCGGCCAGGAATCGGACGAGTTCCACGCTACTATTTGCGTCAAAGACAGCGGCGGGCCGTACCATCACGGCCTGTCCAACCGGCTGCGCGGACTGGCCGACCAGCACCACATCCCCTACAAAGTGGACATCTACCCATACTACGGCTCGGACGGCGAAGCCTACTGGCGCGCGGGCGGCGATGTGGCGGTGGCGCTGATCGGCCCCGGCATAGACGCCTCGCATAACTACGAGCGCACGCACACCGAGGCGTTGGCGGCAACGACCAATTGGTTGTTGGCATACTTGTTGTCTGATTAGCCTGACAGGCCAAACAAGGAGACTGCTCATGAAACTCGACGCTGCATTAGCCCCCATGCACCTGCAACACGTCCCGGCAGTAGCCAAAGCCGCCGAAGCGATGGGTTTCGACGCCCTGTGGACGCAGGAGACCCAGCACAATCCCTTCCTGCCGTGCGCGTTGATCGGCGAGCATACCACCCGGCTCAAGACAGGCACAGCCATCGCCGTCTCTTTTGCGCGCTCGCCGGCCGACCTGGCCTACACCGCCTGGGACCTGGCGGCGCAGTCGGGGGGGCGCTTCATGCTCGGGCTTGGCACGCAGGTCAAGGCGCATATCGAGCGCCGCTTCGGGATGAAGTGGCCGGAGTCGGTGGTCGGTCAACTGCGCGAGCAGATCGGCGCCATCCGCGCTTTGTGGAACTGCTGGCAGGACGGCGAAAAACTCAATTTCCGCGGCGAGTACTACAAGTTGAGCCTGATGTCGCCGTTCTTCAACCCTGGGCCGCTGCCCCCCTCTGTCCCCCCAATTTCCGGGGGAAATTGGGGGGATGCAAGGGGGGTAATCCCCATCTACATCGCCGGCGTCAACACCGGGCTGGCGCGCCTGGCGGGCGAGACCTGTGAAGGCTTCCACGCGCACCCG
>JBMOMO010000086.1:0-22630 GCA_049324135.1 Chloroflexota bacterium | reverse complement strand
GGTAATGACTGAGCGATTTGTCGAACAGGATTTTGCATGTAGATGGAAAATCTTCGTCCCCACACCAGAAATTGACCAGCAGCGGCAGGCGCGGCAAAGCCTGGAAAGCATACGCCACATCGCCAAAATTTTCAGGCCGGCCGCCGGCCTTTTCGCAAGCGCGTCTGAACCTTTCTACATCCAGGCCAAAGGCTTTGACCACCTCGTTCCCGCTGTATCCCTGGAAGGCAGGATCGTAGATGCGGCCATCGGGCAGGTCGGCAAAAGAGACCCATTCCCCGGCCACGGGCGCGCCGTCGGCGGTGTGGAAATAATAGATGATCAACGCCTGGATATGAGGCGGGAAGGGATCGCCGTTCTTTTGGTACGCGACCAACCCCGGGAACGAGACGGCCAGCGGTGAATCGAACAGGGAGAGGCGGAACTCGCCCCTCCCTGGGTCCAAAGTATGAAAAGTGGAGCCGGTGCGTTCGACCAGCAGGTTGGCGGGGACAAGCCTGAGGCTGGCGCGCAATTCGTCCACGCGCAGGGCAAGCCCGGGCTTGGGCAGATGCGGAGATTCGTCGGGCTTAGACATCCACCGCCAGGCAGGTCAACGTTTCGAGGATGCCGGGGATGGGCTGGATCTCCGTCGCCAGGAAAGAACCCAGTTTGTTGATATCGCCATTTTGGACGACCGCGACCGCATCATAGGGACCGAAGGTCATATCAGCCGATTCGATCCCCTGTAGTTTGCGGAGTTGGCGGACAACCTGTTTGACCTCGCCCGTACGGACTTTAATCAAGATATATGCTTTCATGGTTCTCCTAATTTACGCTTCTTTGTTACGAAGGAAAATGGACCAGTAGATGGCGGCAACAAAGACCGCGCCTCCAATGATGTTGCCGATCGTGACTGGGATCAAGTTGTTGACGAAAAAATTGCCCCAGGTCAGGTTTTGCAGGTTAGCAACCTTTTCGGATACGCGCGCCAGGTAGTCGGGGGCAAACATCTTGACGAACAAGCCGTAAGGGACAAAGTACATATTGGCAATGCTGTGTTCGAAGCCGGCCGCTACAAAGGCTGTGACGGGGAAGATAATGGCCGCAATCTTGTCCATGGTCGAGCGGGCGCTGAAGGTCATCCACACCGCCAGGCAGACCAGCGCGTTGCAAAGGATACCTAACGCCAGCGCCTGCCCAAAACCCAGGCTGGATTTTGCTACCGCAGTATTCAGCGCGGCAATCCCGACCGCATCCTTGCCAAACATGTGTTGCCCGCTAAAGAACACCAGCGCCGCTGTACCAATTGCGCCCACAAAATTGCCAATGTAGACGATCACCCAATTGCGCAACAGGGCGCGGGTGGTCACTTTACCGCTTGCCCAAGCCATGACGATCAGGTTATTGCCGGTGAACAGTTCCGCGCCGCCGACCACGACCAGGATGAGACCCAGGCAGAATACCAATCCCGACAACAAGCGCGTCACGCCATAAGGCAGGCCAGCGGAGAAGGCCGCTGCGCCGTCGGCCGTACTGACGGCCATTCCCCCGGCGCTGACAGTGGTGGCGAATACTGCGCCCAGGGAAATGAATGCGCCAGCCAGTAACGCAAGACTGAACATGGTCAGCGCTGGCATCTCAGACTTGCGCACGCCGACGTATTCAGCGCGCGTTGCCATCTCGGCCGGTAAAAGCGCGTCAATTCGTATTTCACTCATAAAATTCTCCGTACCATACAGGTATAAGTTTGATTGTGATTTAATTCACAACCCGTCGAAGTATACCAGAAATAAGGAGATTTGTCAGACAACTTGTAACTCGATTTATATGACATCCTTCCGCGTTTTCAGGCAATCATCAACACTCGCTATAGCCACAGGCGTAGCACTTGCGGCAGCCCTCCTCGTTCACCACCGCCGCTTCGCCGCACTCCGGGCACAGGTCGCCGATACGGAGCGCGCGCTGCGCGGCTTCGGCTTCCTTTTCCAGCAGGTGGCCGCCGTTGCCCGGCACTTTCTCCTCGCCCGGGATGTCCTTTATGCCGTCCTTCTCGCGCAGGTACATCTCCACCACCTGTCCCACGCCGTCGGGTAACGAACGCACGCGGTTGGGGCCAAATCCCAGCGAACGCCCGCCGCCGATGCCGGTCAACTGGCGCACGATCTCGCGCATGCGGTCCAACGGAGCCACAGGCGAGGCCAGCCGCAGGATGTACGAGATCAGCCGCCCGATGGCCTCCGAGACGGCAGCCGTCTCCGAGCCGGCCTTGGCGGTGTTGATGAAGACCTCGAAAGGCTGGTCGCCGCCGTTCTCGTTGACGGTAATGAAGGCCTTGCCGAGCGGCGTCTCCACGTTGTAGGTGCGCCCGATCAAGGCGCGCGGGCGCGGCTTCTTGCTGCCGTGCCAGAGTTTCTCCGCAGGAGGCTGGGCAGGTTCGGGGGGAGTCTGAAGCGTCCCTTTCTTTTCTGCCGTCGCCTGGGTTTCCAACACCACCACCTCGCGCGAGCCGGTCACGTACACCGTAATCCCTTTCGCGCCCAGTTCCCATGCCAGCAGGTAGGCCTGCGCCACGTCATCGACCGTGGCCGTTTCGGGGAAATTCACCGTTTTGCTCAGGCTATTATCGACGAAGGCTTGCAGCGCAGCCTGCATACGCACATGCTCCTCAGCCGTGATGTCCGCCGAAACCACAAAAGCATGCCGGATGTCTTCCGGCACTTCGGCGATGCCCTGGCAGGTGCCTTCGCGCATCACCTGTTCGATGATCTCCTGGCGTTTCTCCTCGCCCAGCCCGACGCCCTTCAAGGCTTCATTGAAGCGCGGGCTGGCGTAGGCCAGTTGCAGGTCTTTGCCCTTGTCGTTGACGTGGCGGATGTAGGCCAGCGCAAAGACCGGCTCACAGCCGTAGCCCTCGCAGCCGGCGACGGTGGCGATGGTGCCGGTCGGCGCGACGGTGGTCTGCGCGGCGTTGCGGATGCCGTGTTTGCGGATGCCTTCGGCCAGCGATTCCCACCGCACCTCGGGCCTGCCCCAGTTATCCTGGTAGGGAGTCAACGGCTTGGGCGGCTGCCAGGTCATGTCGTCCATGTCGTAGACGCTGCCCTGGATGGCCGGGAAGGGGCCGCGCTCGATAGCCAGTTCGACGCTGGTCTGCATAGCGTGATAGCGCACGAACTCCATCACCTGCGCGCCGAACTCCTGTCCTTCCGGCGAACCGTAGCGCACGCCGGCATGGTACATCAGGTCGGCCAGCCCCATGATGCCCAGCCCGATGCGCCGCGCGCGATGGGCGGCTTCCTTCAACTGCGGCACCGCCGGGACGTAGGCGTTGGCCTCCACCACGTCATCCAGGAAGCGCGCGGCGGTTGCCACCGAGCGGCGCAGCCCTTCCCAGTCCACCGTCCCATTTGGCCCGCAGTGCTCGTTCAGGTTCACCGAACCCAGGCAGCAGTTCTCGTAAGGCCCTAACCATTGTTCGCCACAATTGTGGACGACCAGCCCGTTTGCAATAAACGAATGCGTATCTGGCTGGTGTAAGTCATAGACCGGCTCCATGCCATCCGGCTCGACAGCCATAACCGTTGCCAGGAAAGACTCCTCGTATGGTCCGCGCACCATGCGGCTGAGGTAATCTGCCAGTTTGGTTTGCTTGGCTTCGGTCAGGAAACCGATCTCGTTGGCAAAGGCAACTAAGTTGCTTTTGCTGATTGCCAGGTCGTGTTGCGGCTGGTGGAAATATTCTTTTGAGCCGCCTTTGCCGTCTGGCATGGCGCGGTAGCCACCTGTGCGGCGGTTTTCGTAGATGCGGCTGGCGATCCCAAAATTCAGCAGTAAGCGCTGCACGTCCTTCAAAAGTGTCAGGTGGCTGGCGCTCAGGCGTACAGTGCAGCCTTTTTCCCCGCCATCGTTGACCTGTCCATCGGCTGTGAAGAGCGCTTGCAGGAATCCTTTTTGCATGTCTTCGCTGCCAGAAAATATTGCGGCAGGGACAAAGTGCTTCTTCTCTTTGGTGACGCCAAATCCTTCTGCCCAAAACCGCAGGCGAGTAGAGGCAACACGGGCTTCGTCTCGGTCGTCTATTTCTGTAACGCCTACAGGGTAAGCGCGGTGTTGATCGGGTTTCTCCACCAAATTTGTGACCATTTCAGCAAAAGCAGGCGCAAGTTCGCGCTTTTCGTCTCCAAAGAAGGAAAGCACAGCGCGGACGACATTAACGGTTCCATCGCCAATCAACCAGCCAAGTATGCGGCCTTCTTCCAGCGTGCCCTCATTTCCAAACCCGCCCTTGCGGTTCAGGATGTGGATACGTTCGCCCGGCTGCAAGTTTCCTGTTTCCGCCCATCCACGCGAAGTCATCACCCGGTGATCTTCTGTCAAGCGCAATTCATATCCCTGGCGTGTCACCAAGCGAAGAACTGGTTTGACGCCGGTTTGGAATACGCATGTGGCGGGTAGGAATGTGTTCGTCCCAAAACGAGCATCTGTTGTGACAATAACTTTATTGCCTTGTGCAGCCAATTCGTCTGCGCGATACAGGCCATTTTCTGTGTATATGAGCGTTTCGCCGGTCACACATGGGTTTGTTGCCTCCAGCGGGTATAGGTGTGGGACAGGATTCTCACGATTGGCTCTATCCAGGAACAGCACGCCCGGTTCGCCGTTGTGGTGCGCCTGTTCGACGATCTTCTGGAACAGGTCGCGCGCCCTGACCGTCTTATAGACGCGGATCGGCACGCCAGCCGCCTCGGCCTGTTCCAGCGTCCCTTTGCCGTACTCGCGGTAACTTGGGTGGTGCACATCCGGGAAGCGCAGTTCCCATTGGGCATCGTCTTTTACAGCCTTCATAAAGTCATCCGTGATGCCGACCGAGATGTTGAAGTTGGTGATGTGGTTCTCGTCCGTTTTGCAGGTGATGAACTCTTCGATGTCGGGATGGTCTACGCGCAGCACGCCCATGTTGGCCCCGCGCCTCGTCCCGCCTTGGGCGATCTCGCCAAAAGCGTTGTCATACACGCGCAAGAAGCCGACTGGCCCGGTCGCCTGCCCGGCCGAGGACTGCACCAACGCGCCCTTGGGTCGCAGCCGCGAGAAGGAGAAGCCATTCCCGCCGCCGGTCTGCTGGATGAGGGCCGCATCGCGCAGGGTCTGGAAGATGCCGGCTTTGTCGCGCCCCATGTCATCGGTGATCGGGAGGACGAAGCAGGCCGCCAGTTGCCCCAGCGGCGTGCCGGCCCCGGTAAAGGTAGGGGAATTCGGAAAGAACTTCTTGCTGGTCAGTAAGTGGTAGAACTCGACCGCGCGCGCCATCGCATCCCCGCTCCAGGTCTCCTCGACCCTGGCAATGTGCCAGGCCACCCGCCAGAACATCTCCTCCACGCTTTCGACCGGCTTGCCATCCTGGCCGCGGCGGACGTAGCGGCGCAACAGCACCTGGCGGGCGTTTTCGGTCAGTTTGATGTCGGGAAGTCTGCGAGGCAGGGGCGGGGTGGGCAGCAGGCTCTTGTCGGTGTGTGCGGCGGTTTTGGTGACCATGACGTTCTCTCCTTTTCACTGTAAATATAAATTTGGCGTCCAGAGACAAGTAAAGGCAGCAAAGCCTCTCTCTACTAAAGAGGGAATTGCTGCCGGGGGAGGTCTAGCCTTCGAGCAGGCGATCTATTTCGTTTCGCACAGAATGGAGGTCGTCCAGGCGCAGGTAGACAATGGCGTAACGGATATAAGCGATCTGATCCAGTTCTTTCAGGGCCGCAATGACCAGATCCCCGACCACGCGTGAAGGCACCTCAGCCTTCCCCAGTTTCTGCAATTGCGATTCGATCTGCCCGATCAGGCGCTCGATGTCCGCAGCAGAGACGGGTCGCTTGGCGCAGGCGATGCGCACCCCACGCGCCAGTTTTTCACGGTCGAACTCTTCGCGCGTGCCATCCTGCTTGATGAGCAGCGGGGTAGCGAGGATGGCGCGTTCGTATGTGCTGAATCTTTGCCCACAACGGATACATTCCCGGCGGCGACGAATACCACCGTGGCTGTCATGCGTTGTATCAAGCACCTTTGTGTCGTCGGCCTGGCAATAGGGACACCGCATATCTGGGTCACTCCATAATTAGAACACATGTTGCCGCCATATATGGGCGTATAGGCTCTGCATCCCCGTATATATGGCGAAGATGAACCAGATTTTAGCACATTTCCCCAGCCTGTTCAAGAGGACTGATGGGTGATTTACCTTAAAAAATCTTCTGTTCGGTAAAGTTTTTTGCAGCCGCCTCGGCGTCCATGGGGTGCGCCAGCAGGAAACCCTGGACGTATTCGCAATCCAGTTCCTTAAGGAATGCCAACTGCCTGGGCTCGTCGACCCCTTCTGCAATCACGCTCAATCCCAAGTGGTCGGCAAGCGCTTTGATCGTCTCGATGACCCGTAAACTCTCATCGCTTACCCCTATCATTTGAATGAATGAGCGATCTATTTTCAGCGCATGGATAGGGAATTGGACCAGGTAGTTCAACGCCGAATAGCCTGTTCCAAAGTCATCCACGCTGATTCGAATCCCGGAAGCATGCAGTTTCCTCAATACCTCAATGGCAGCTTTGTCGCTGACTGCGCTGATATTCTCTGTCACTTCCAGCCATAGAATATTCGGGGCGAGGCCGGTTTCCTGGAGGATGTGGTGGACATGATCTACAAAATTGGGATGTTTCAGGTTGGCTGCAGAGATATTGACGCACATGAACAGGGGCGGCTGCTGGGGAAATTCCTTTTGCCATTTGACAGCCTGGACACATGCAGTATGGAGCACCCAGCCATCGGTGGTGTATAAAAGCCCGCCAGTGTCCAACAAACCCATGAACATATTTGGCTCCAGGATGCCTCGCTCTGGCTTGTACCAGCGCAGCAAGGCCTCATGCCCAACAATGCGTCCGGTTTTCAGGGAAACGATGGGTTGGTAATGAAGACGAAACTCCCGTTCAACCGCTCCCTTCTTCAGGTCTGTTACCAATTGCATGCGTTCCACGATCTGGTTGTGCATGGCGGTATCGTAAATTTCAATGCGCTCTTTGCCCAGTTCCTTGGCCTGGTACATGGCAATATCGGCATCCCGGAGGATGTCTTCCGGTTTTTCGTAATGTTTTGCGCTCAATGCGATCCCAATGCTGATGCTGGTGTAAATTTCCTTTCCAGCAATATCAAATGGCTTGGACATCAGTTCTTGCAGGCGTGTTGCAATCATAAGCGCATGGTCGATGTTGCCAATATCATTGAGGAGGATAGCAAATTCATCCCCGCCAAAGCGGGATATTGCCGAGATGCGCGCAATGGTATCAATTTCCCGGAAATTTTCCTCCAGCCGCGCCGCAATGGCAATAAGCAGTTTGTCCCCGGCCGTATGGCCGAGGCTGTCGTTGACGATCTTGAAATTGTCAATGTCAAAAAACAGGACGGCAAATAGACCTTCTAGTTTACGCCTGTCCCTGGCAATAGATTGTTGCAGGCGGTCCAGAAAAAGGGTTCGGTTCGGCAGGCCTGTCAGGCTATCGTGGAACGATTTGTGAAGCATTTCAGCCTGGACGCGGTTGCGTTGGATAGACAGGGCAACCTGGTTGCCTATTGCCAGGATGAATTGCATGTCGCTTTTGTAAAACGGTTTCGAGGTTTCGTTTTTCCTCACAAAGATCAACGCTGCCACCTTGTCTTCGATCATCACAGGCGCTAACAACAATGTTTTGGGATTCGATGCGGTATTGTCGGCGTCCTCATGGGGCCCTTCGAGTGAGGTCAGGTAAGCAGTATGGTGCGCAATGACATCTTGCGCCAGCGAGGTAGAGATTCCTCTTTCTTGCAGGCTGTCGAACTCATCCGCTAATATGATCTGGCATTCGTCCGCTCCAAGCATGGTTTTGACCAGCCGGGTGATCTCATCAAGGGCAGCGCCCAGGCTCGGCATATTGACCAATCGCCGCCCAACGTCATGGAGTAAAACACCATAGTGTTCGATCGACTCGATCACCAGTTCTTTGGTGACTGTATTTTTCGTTTGGATGGCAAAAGGATCGAAGATCGACAGCAAGTCGCTGTTGAGCAATGCAATCAGGTAAAAACCGATCCGGATCTGGTCTTCATGTTGGATGATTTGATGGTCAATCCGCTTGCCATTTACGAAAGTGCCGTTGGTGCTTTTAAGATCTTTGACTGATATTATATTTTTCTTGTCGTCGAAGTAAATCTCGGCGTGGTATCTTGAAGCGGCGTCATCGTAGACAACGATGTCATTTTCGGCCTCCCGGCCCAGGGTGTTGCGGCCGGGTTTCAAGGTGTAGTCGCGTAATTCTTCATTAATGGATCGAATGATCAGAAACCACATAGGTATCCTGTAAATGTCGCCTGATAGAACAGCAGGGATCGCCCGGCGTGACGGGGAGATTAAGTCTACTACGTTTCTATAAATTGGCCAGGAATTCGATTACCGCCCGGTTGAACCCGTCTGCGTTGGATTGGTGGGGGACGTGCCCGCAGGGCAGCGCAAAGCCGCGCGCATCTGGCAGCGCTTCGACCAATCGGTGGAAAGAGTCTGGGGCCAGGGTCTGGTCGCGGTCGCCCCAGATGACGAGACCAGGCAGGTTTAACGAGGGCAGGCTGGGGGTCAGGTCGCGAAGCGTGTGGGGGATGTTGTAGACGCCGGGGGCCGTCCGCTTGTAGTCCAGCGCGGTTTGGGCGCGGATCTGCACCGGGAGGGTATGCAGCGCGCCGCCCGTATGTCCGAGGGAGATGCTGGTCACGTCAATGATGAAGCGGAAGGCCCACTGCGGGATGCGTTCCATGATGGTGGTGTTGAGCGCCGGGTTGCGGTACGAGACGCGCAAGATGGCCGGCAGTTGCGCCAGTTGGTAGAAGGGATCTGCCAGCACGAGCGCATGCAGGTTTTCCGGGAAGCGGCGGGCGTAGTCGAGCGCCAGGTAGCCGCCCAGCGAGTGGCCGATGAGGACCGGCGGCTGGTCGAGGGCAAGGCTTTCGATCCAGGCGGACAGGTGCTCGAAGAGCCAATCCACGTGGTAGGCGCGCGAGTCGGGTTTGGCGCTTTCGCCGTGACCGAGCAGGTCGAGCGCGTATCCGGCGTAGCCATGTCCGGCCAGCGTTGGCAGGAGCGCGTCCCAATCGTGCAGGGAGGCGGCCAGGCCATGGATCAGGAGCACCGGCGCGCCTTCCCCGCAGGTTATGAAATTTACGTCGCCCAGGAGCGTCGCTGCCTTTTGGGCGCGTTGCCGGTGAAGGTTATTTTTCTGTGACGTGTTGCTCATACCGTTTTGCCAGTTCGCGTCGCAACACCTTGCCGATGAAGGTACGCGGGAAGTCGTCCATGAAGATGACGAAACGCGGGACGAGGTGCGGCGGCAGGCGGCGCTTGCAGTAGGACAGGACAGATTCGGGCGTGGGTCGCTCGCGGTCGGTGATGACGAAGGCAAAGGGATGGCTGGCAATGGCTACCACAGCCACTTCTTTGACCTGCGGGATTTCGTAGATGACTTCTTCCACGTCGCGCGGGAAGGCGGGTTGGCCGGGTTTTTCCGGGTACCACATGTCGGCCTTGCGGGCGATGATGCGGAAGAAACCGTCGTTGTCCATCTGGGCCACGTCGCCGGTCAGCAACCAGCCGTCGGAGGTCAACACGTCCCGGGTGGCCTGCGGACTCTTCCAGTAGCCCAGCATCACTTGCGGGCCGCGCACCGCCAGTTCGCCGATCTGCCCGGGCTCGACCTCCTTGCGCCCGCGCGCCAGGTCTACAACAGCGGCTTCCGTAGAGGGAAGCGGGACGCCGATGCTGCCCACTTTGCCGGTCCCGTCCAGCGGGTTGGCGTGCGTGACCGGCGAGGCTTCGGTCAGTCCGTAGCCTTCCACCAGGCGGCCTTTGGTCAGTTTCTCGAAGGCCTCCTGCACTTCCACCGGCAGGGGCGCCGAGCCGCTGATACAGGCCTTGATCGAGCGGATGCCGTACTTGCGCACGCCGCGGAAACCGTTGATGGCAACGTACATGCTCGGCACGCCCGGGAAGATAGTCGGGCGATTTTTCTGGATGGAGTCCAGCACGTCCCTGACCTGGAACTGGGCTTTCAGGATCAACGCCGCGCCCAGCGTGACCGGCACGGTCAGCGCGGTGGTCAGGCCATAAATGTGCGAGAAGGGCAGCGCGCACAGGAAGCGCTCGCGGCCTTCCTGCGCCGCCGGCATCCAGTGACGGGTTTGCAGGGCGTTGGCGACCAGGTTCTTGTGCGACAGCATGACGCCTTTGGCGGCCGCCGTAGTGCCGCCGGTGAACTGGATGACGGCCAGGTCTTCGGGCGCGACCTCCACGCTTGGCGAGCGCGCGCCCTGGCCTGCCAGCCAGCGATGGAAACGGATCGCTCCCGGGACGGTCAGTCCGCGGTTGCGCCAGCGTGAGATGAGTTTCTTGGGCAGGGAAAGGTAATCGGCCGGGTCGGTCAGGACGATGAAGGGCAATTCGGTGTTGGCTTGCGCCTGGCGCGCCAGTCCCGCCGCCGGTTTGACCGTGACCAACAGGCTGGCCTCCACTTCCTTGAGGATGCGGATCAGTTCCTCCGGTTCGGTCAGGGGCGGGATGAAGACGGCCGCCATCCCGGCTTTGAGCGCGCCGAAGAAGGCGATCACCATTTGCGGGATGTTGGGCATGAGAAGCACAATCCGCGCGCCCGATCCCAGTCCCAGCGCCAACAGGGCGTTGGCAAAACGATTGGCCTCGTGGTTGAGGCGGCGGTACGAAAGGCGGCTGCCCTCGAAGGCGACGGCGGTGTGGTTCGGGAACCGCCGCACGGCAGAGCGCAAAAGATGGTGAACGGGGATGCTCGGGATGCCGATGGTGTACGGCACGCCGTCTTCGTAGAAGTTGAGCCAGGGGCGCTCCCTTCGCAGGGATTCGCGCCCCGGTTTGGCGGAAGCAGGCCGGTCGTCGCGCCAGGAGCGTTGGGATTCGCCTTCCAGGAAGCGCTCGATGGAACGGTCCACTGCTTCGCGCCGTTCGAGCATGACCATGTGTCCTGATACCCTTATATCGGCCTCTTCTGCGCCCGGAATGGATTGCGCCACCTTCTCGAACAAGGGACGCTCAAAGACCAGGTCGCGATGCCCGCGGATCACGAGCGTGGGGATCTGCAAGGCGGCAAACTTGTCCCAGCCAACCCACTTGGAAAGGTTGTTGACGTAGAACGGTTTGAGGGCGTGCGGCGGGGCAGACAGCCATTGACGGGTAAGCGGGCCGATAAGACGCAACACCGTGTTGGGCAGGCGCAGGCCGAGCCGGTAGAGCCAGTTCAGTTTGAATTCGCCTGCGGTAGCGATCAGGATGAGGCCTTCGACCTGCCCCGGATGGTTCAGGGCAAACTCGGTCGCAATTGCGCCGCCAAAGGAGTGACCGGCCAGCACGAACGGCCCGTTGACCTTGAGCGTTTCCAGCGCGGCTTCCAGGTCCGCCTGCATCTGGGGCATATCGTACTTGCTGGCAGGTTTGTCGGAGGCGCCATGCCCGCGCAGGTCGAGCGCAATGACGCGGTTTTCCAGGGAAAATCCCTGCAACTGGTATTTCCACTGGCTGGCCTGCCCGCCGAAGCCATGCAGGAAGACGAATGTTCGCCGGGGGTGGTCAGGCGAGATGTCGATGGCCGAGAGGCGCACCAGCGGGCGCGCCGAGACGCGGATCTCGCGCCGGTACAGGTCGAGGTCGGTGTGCATGGCGTTCGCTGATTACGGGATCGGCTCGAGGTAGTAGGAAGTCCCTTGCTGCCGGGCTTCCGCCGACCAACCGGTCACCTCGGCCGGGTTCTTGACCTGCCACCACAAGAACGCCCCGCCCTCATAGAGCGTGCAGACCGGGCCGCCGACGACCTCCAGTTTGGTTCCGGCGATATTGGTGAGCATCCAGTTATCCTGGATGCCCGGCGAGGAGCGCACGTTCAGGTTGGTCAGCACTTTGGCCTGTCCGCCCACTTGCAAGCGGGGCGGCAGGGCCAGCGGGCAGTCTACTTCCCCGGCGACCGGTTCGCTTCCAGCGGGTTCCTGCCAGGCCAGCGCGTCCGGGTCCCAAGCGCGGAGCAGGTCGCCGCCGTCTTTCTCGTGGATTTCCCAGCGGTCCGGCGTTGGTTCGGCCAGGTCATACGCCTCGGGCAGGCCGGCGGCTACGTCTTCCGGGACGACAGGGATCCAATCGGCCGCCTCTGTGTCCAGCGCGTAGACCGGGCTGCCGTCGGGGGCCAGGAGATGCTGGTTGGCGGCGTCCAGGCTCAAGGCCTGGCGCGAGGCGGGGAAGTCGGGCAGGTCAGCGGCGGCCGGTGGGACGGTCTCCGTCTCCGTGGGAAGGGCAGCGGCGGCCGGCGGGGCGGTCTCCGTCGCGGCGGGAAGGACGGCAACGGTCGGCGGGACCGGCGTCGCCTGGCTGGTGGGTTCGCCCGGCTGCGCGGGTTTGGCAGCCAGCGCGAACACCAGCAGGAGCGCCAACAGGATGAGGGCAACGACCAGTTTGAACAGGTCGTAATTTCGGGTGGATGAGGCGTTCATTTCATCTAGCCTTTTGCTTCATCTTCGCCTGGCTTTTCCTTTTTGCCCGCTTTTTTGCCCTTTTTGCCTTTCTTTTTCTTGGGCGCAGAGGCGCGGTTTGCCAGGCGTTTCTCCTTGGAAAATTCCCTGGCCTGATCCAGCAGGCTTTGTTCGTCCACCAACCGCTCGACCAGGTCGCCCAGGATGTCGCGCAGTTGCTCGAGGGAAAGGGCCGCCATTTCCTCGAAGGTGGCGACGCCGGCTTTGTTCAGCATGTCCGCGATGACAGGCCCGACGCCGTTGATGAGGGTCAGGTCGTCCGCTTTCGCTTCTTGCGGTTCGACGGGCGCGTCGTAGGCGACAACCGCCGCCCGCTCTTTTTCCATTTGTTCCAGCCTGGCCTCGAGGCGCGCGTTTTCTTCCTGGCAGGCTTTGTGCTTGCGCCGCCAGTAGAGCCAGTCGATGATCCATTCGACCAGCCAGCCGACCAGCAAGCCCAAGATGAAGAGAGAGATGCCGCTCATGGGTTCCTCCACTTGCAAGATGTAGTAAGAATAGTAACTGTCTGCCTCTTCATCCGCAGATGTCGCAGATTGCGCAGATGAGAGAAAAATCGGCCACATCTGCCTCACAGCGTCTCCTTTGGGGATCTGTGGATAGCGCAAGAGGCCTGATAGGGATTTTATACAACAGGTTGGTGCGCTTGGCAAGAGAAAACGCGGACTAGTTTCCCTCTATGGACGATATGACGCAGGCCTGCCCGCCAGCCTGAACCAGGCGCAAAAAGGCGGTACAATATACTTGCAAAAGTAGAGACAATAGGAGTGTAATCCGGTTTCTTTTTTTTCCGAAGGAGGTGTTGCCCATGAACGACCAAGAGCGTTGCCGACTTCTCGAAAAAGTGCGGGACGAGATCGAAGCCGCCCGATCCGTCGACGAACAGGAGCGGGCGTTGCTGCGCGACCTGGACGCGGACATCCGCGCGCTGCTGGAACGCTGCGAGGCTGAAGAGGCGCCAACCCACCCGCAGATCTTCGAGCGCCTGGAAGACGCCATCGACTCGCTGGCTGTCAACCACCCCACGCTGACCGCCGCGCTGTCCAATATGTTGACCACCCTGAGCAATGCCGGGGTGTGATGCGCACAACAAACCCCCTTCCCGGCCTTCCCCCTTTTTCAAAAACCGAAAATGGGGGAAGGTGTTTTTTGCTTTAGCACGAGAGAACCACACATTCACGTCACAGCGTATCCGCGCAGTCCCCGAAGGGGAAGGGCATTCGCGCTTTTCGCGGCTTTCGCGTTGAGATGGAACGGTCTTCCTGGTCTTCGAGGCGTTCGCTCAATCGCTCCCAGAGCCCAACCAGTTTTTGCCAGGTCTCGAAAGGAATGACCACGTCGGTTCGATTGCCGTCTGTGTCTACCATGTAACGAGCAGATTCAGAAATTTTCATCGCGGCCTCCATCGAGCATTATACCCACAATTCCCAGTTTGGCTTTGCAGGATTGCCAAATCCAGCAAACCTGGCATCGGATTTGTCCATCCGAGCCAGCAAAGGGAGGGCATTCGGTATAATCTACCCATCCAACCCACTCCCTGGAACCCGCCATGTCCCTGCTCGACCACATCCCCACCTTCACCCCCCAAGACGCCATACAGTTGGCGAAAGACCACTACGCCCTGCCGGCCCAGGCCAGATCCCTGCCCAGCGAGCGCGACCAGAACTTCCTGCTGCGAACCGAAAGCGGCGGACAGTTCGTCCTGAAGATCGCCAACGCCGCCGAAGAACGCGCCTTGCTGGAAGCGCAGAACCGGGTCATGGGGCATCTCGCCGGGTACGTTTCGTTTTGCCCGCGCGTCCTGCCGACCACCAGCGGCCAGGACATCACCGCTGTCCAAGCGCCAAGCGGGGAGCAGCATTTCGTCCGCCTGGTCACCTACCTGCCGGGCAAGCCGCTGGGAAGCGTCGGACGGCATTCCCCCGCACTGCTGCGCGACCTGGGCTATAAGATCGGCCAGGTGACCTCCGCGCTGCAGACCTTCGACCATCCCGCCCTGCACCGCAAGTTCCACTGGGACCTGGCCAACGGGCTGGAGATCGTCCGCAAATACGAACCGCTGATCCGCGAGCCTGCCTTGCGCGCAACCGTCCGGCAACTGGCGGCGCGCTTCGAGGAGACCGCCGCGCCCCTGCTGCCGTCCCTGCGCCAGGGCGTCATCCACAACGACGCCAACGACTACAACCTGCTGGCCGGCGGCGGGGACGATCCCTACACGCAAGACCAAACTATCGTCGGGCTGATCGACTTTGGCGACATGCTCTACTCCTACACCGTCGGCGACCTGGCGGTAGCCATCGCCTACGCCATCCTGGGCAAGCCTGATCCGCTGGAGGCTGCGGCGCTGGTCGCGGGGGGCTTCCACGCCGCCTGTCCGCTCACGGACAAAGAACTGGCAGCGTTGTTCGGCCTGGTCGCGATGCGCCTGTGCATGAGCGCCTGCATCGCCGCCGACCAGCAGGCCCGCCAGCCCGGAAACGACTACCTGGGCATCAGCCAGGCGCCCATCCGCGAGACGCTGCCCAAACTGGCCGACATCCACCCGCGTTTTGCCGAGGCCGTCTTCCGCGACGCCTGCGGGCTGACGCCTGCCCCCGCTGCGGAGGAAGCGACCGCCTGGCTCAAGTCGCATACGGACGCCTTCGCCTCGCCCCTGGACTTCGACCTGCGCGCTGGCCCCGCAGCGATTCTCGACCTGGGCGTTCCCAGTCCGCTGTTCAGCAGCGACCCTGACCAAAATACCGCTCGCTTCCTGACGCCGCGCCTCCAGGCCGCCATCGCAGAGACCGGCGCGCCGGTGGGCGTGGGCCGCTACGACGAAGCGCGCTACCTCTACATCTCCCCGGCTTTTGCCAGCGGGGATCAAGTCACGGACGAATACCGCACCGTCCACCTGGGCATGGATCTGTTCGCTCCGGCCGGCGCGCCCGTCTACGCGCCGCTGGAGGGGACGATACATGCCATGGCCGACAACGCCAACCCGCAAGATTACGGCCCGGTGATTATATTGGAACACGCCGGCCCGCAACATCCCACCTTCTACACGCTGTACGGGCACCTGGGCCGCGCATCGCTGGACGGCAAACGCCTCGGGCAGGGGATCGAGAAAGGGGAACGGCTGGCAACTATCGGGGAGTCGGATGCGAACGGCGGCTGGACTCCGCACCTGCACTTCCAGGTCATCACCGACTTGCTCGACCTGGGGACAGACTTCCCCGGCGTCGCCCGTCCCAGCCAACGAAAGGTGTGGACGGGCCTGTGCCCCGACCCGAACCTGATCCTGGGCATCCCGCTCGAAACATTCCCGCCGCGCGCGCCGGGGAAAGAAGAAACGCTGGCCGTCCGCCGCCAGCGATTGGGACGCAACCTGAGCATCTCGTACCGCCAGCCGCTTAAGATCGTGCGCGGCTGGAAGCAATACTTGTTCGATGATGAGGGTCGCAAGTACCTGGACGCCTACAACAACGTGGCGCACGTGGGACACTGCCACCCGCGCGTGGCGACCGCCGCCCAGCGGCAGATCGGCGCGCTGAACACCAACACGCGCTACCTGCACGACAACATCAACCGCTACGCCGAAAAACTGACCTCGCTCTTCGACAAGTCGTTGAGCGTGTGCTTCTTCGTCAACTCGGGCAGCGAGGCCAACGAACTGGCGCTGCGCCTGGCGCGGGCGTACACCGGCCAGCGCGACATGATCGTGCTGGAACACGCCTATCACGGCAACACCAACACGCTGATCGACATCAGCCCCTACAAGCACAACGGCCCCGGCGGGAAGGGGACGCCCGATTGGGTGCATATCGCGCCCATCCCGGACGATTACCGCGGCGCGCACAAACGCGGCGACCCGCAGGCGGGCCTGAAATATGCCCGGCATGTGGGCGAGATCACAGAACGGTTGAAAGCAAGTGGACGCGGGCTGGCGGGCTTCATCGCCGAATCCCTGCCCAGCGTGGGTGGGCAGATCGTCCCGCCGTCCGGCTACCTGGCAGAGGTCTACCGCTACGTGCGCGCGGCCGGCGGCGTGTGCATCGTGGACGACGTGCAGACCGGCTTCGGGCGCGTGGGAACCCACTTCTGGGGCTTCGAGATGCAGGGTGTGACGCCCGACATCGCCGTGTTGGGCAAACCCATCGGCAACGGCCACCCGCTGGGCGCGGTCATCACCACGCCGGAGATTGCGGATGCTTTCAACAATGGGATGGAATACTTTACCACCTTCGGCGGCAACCCGGTCTCGTGCGCGGTGGGGTTGGAAGTGCTGAACGTCGTGCTGGAAGAAAACTTGCAGGAACACGCCCGGCGCGCGGGCGAACGCATGTTGGACGGGCTGCGTCCGTTCGTGGAACGCTATCCCCTCGTGGGCGATGTGCGCGGCTCCGGCCTGTTCCTGGGCGTGGAACTGGTGCGCGACCGCGCCACGCTGGAACCGGCCGCCGAGGAAGCCGCCTTCGTGATGAACCGGATGCGCGAACACAGCATCCTGCTTGGCACGGACGGCCCGTATCATAACGTGGTCAAGATCAGGCCGCCCATGCCCTTCGACGAATCCAACGCCGATTTCTTAGTTGAAGTAATGGATAAGGTCTTGGGAGAAATGTAGACTGGTAAAGCAATCTATTGTTGACATTCCCTCCGTTTTCCGCTAAACTATACGCAAAGACTACACGCTATTTACTGACAAGGAGGCGTGATGACAACCGAATCGACCGCCCACCTCACTCCCCAGACCAGCCTGGCGCCCGCCATCCAGGCCTGGGAAATGTACTTGAACGACCAGGGACGCTCGCCCAACACCCTCAAAGCCTTTCTCTCCGACGTGCGCCTGCTGATCCAATTCCTGCCTCCCGACCACACCCTGGAGTCCATTACAACCAACGAACTGAACCGTTACTTCGAATGGATGGAAAAGGACCGCCCCGTCCCTTGCAGCCCCAAGACGCTGGCGCGACGCATCACGTCCACCAAGTCCTTTTTCCGCTGGCTGCACCAATACGGGGTGCTGTTGCTCGACCCGGCCGAAAAAGTATTGCAAAGGTCGGTGATGAGCCCGCTGCCGCAGGTGTTGACCGAGGCTGAGGCGCAGGCCGCGCTCCAGGCCGCCGAGCGTCACCGCCGCGACCGCAAACCGGACGCGCGCCCGTATACCCTGCTTGCGCTGCTGCTGGCTACCGGCATCAAAAAGAGCGAATGCCTGGGCATCCACCTCAACCACATCGACCTGGACGCGCCCGAAGGCCCGCTGGTCTTCATCCGCTACGCCAGCCCGGCCAACCGCTACAAGGAACGCAAGTTGTCCCTGCCGGAAGACTGGCTGTCTGCGTATAAAGAATACCTGGCGCAATACAAACCGGTCGACCAACTGTTCCCCTGGTCGCCGCGCAGGCTCGAATACCTGTTGGAGGACATCGGCGAGGAAGCCGGGCTGGCCGGCAAACACCTGTCCTTCGACATGTGCCGCTGGACCAGCACCCTGCTCGATTACCGCGCCGGGCTGGACACCGAAAAACTACGCCAGAAACTGGGCATCTCCAAGATCCAATGGCGGGAGGTCAACCTGAAATTGCGGCACCTCAGCCAACAGGAATAACCTCAGTCTGTCATTTCCGCGCCAGGGTGAGATATACCACCTGGCGCGTTTCGTCCGTCAGGACGAAAGGATGCGCCACACGGTAGCCGGGAATCCAAACCACCGTATCCCCCGCGCACAAAAGCGGCCAGCCGTCGCGCGCGCGTTGCGGCAATTTCTCGTTGATGAAGAAATCCGACAATTTCATGGAGTGGCCGTCCATGCCAAGCGGCTTGAAGCGGTCGCCTGGAAGGCGCGTACGGATCACCAGGTCCAGCGGCAGGCTGGCGGCGTCCATCCATACCTGGAAGGGATCAGTGTTCTGTTGGGACTGTTGCATCGCCAGGGACGGCAGCCGCCACTGCTCGCAGGTCAAACGCCAACCGCCCCCCAGATCCAATTGTCCCGGAATGGGCAGCCGCAGGGAGCGCGCATCTTTCGGCAGTTGCGGCCAGCGTTCGAACGGCAATTCTACGTCTTGTCCCGCCACATAAACCTGATCGCCTTCCCGGAACAAACGCGCGCCGCCGGTCAGGTCCATGCGGCCATACTCGCGGGTAGCCAGGAAACCAACTGCGCGATCCAGCATGGAAAAACGCATATCCGTATGCCCCGGGGCAACCCAATCCAGCGCCCGGCGGATCAAATTCCGCTGCAAGCCCGGCGCATAAGAACACAACAACCCCGCGTCGAAAGCGACCAGGCCAGGCTGCTCCGACAGGACGCATGCAACCCAGGAGGTTTCCAGGAGTTCCATCAACGAAGCGTAATCGCCCTCCAGGGAACGGGAGGCGCGCCAGACCGCTTCCCGGAAACGCGGGTTATAACTTTCCAATTCCGGGATCAACAAATGACGGAGGCGGTTGCGCAAGAAGTTCAACGAATCGTTGCTGGGGTCGTGATATGGCCGCAGACCGTTGGCGGCGCAGAAAACCACCGTCTCTTCCCGCCAGACGCCCAGCAGTGGGCGCGCCACCGGGATGTCCCGGTCGAAAGACGGGATGAAAGAGCGATAACTCATCCCCTTGAGGCCGGCCAGGCCGGCGCCGCGCAGGAAGTGCATCAAGACCGTCTCCACCTGGTCGTCGGCGGTATGCCCCACCGCCACAGCCTGCGCCCCCAACTGCCTGGCCTGGGTAAACAGGAACTGGTAACGCAAGGTGCGGGCTGCATCCTCGATGGACACATCCATACGGTCAGCATAGGCGCGCACATCCCCCTTGCCCAGCACGGAAGGGATATTCTTCCGCGCCACCGTCTGCTCGAGCAGGTTGGCCTCCGCGTCCGAATCAGGGCGCAACTGGTGGTTGAAGTGCGCCACAACGATCGGATAGCCGGCCTGGCGCAAGGCCTCCATCAGGCACATGCTGTCTGGCCCGCCAGAGACGCCAACCAGCACCGGCTTACCAGGGGCCAGTTTGCATTGCTCACGGAAGACGGCCTGGATATCTTGCAACATCGCCTTACCCGGAAGTCTTTTTTCGAGCGTTACAACTCATACAATTCCACCAACACGCCCGAAGCGCTTTCCGGGTGGATGAAGGCATATTTCTTGCCGTCTGCCGTCGTGCGCGGCTCTTCGTTGATCAGGCGCACGCCCTGGGATTTCAAACGCGCCAGCATCCCCAGGAGATCGTCCACTTGCAGGCAGATGTGGTGCATCCCCGCGCCGCGTTTGGCAAGATATTTGGCAATGCCCGACTCTTCGCTCGTGGGCATAACCAGTTCCACCTCCGAGCCTTGCAGGGGCAAGAATGCCACCTGCGAGTGCTCGGCGGGCACATCCCGAATTTCATGCAGTTCGATCCCCAGCGCATCGCGCCAGAAAGACAGGGCTTTTTCCATGTCGCCCACAACAACCGCGACGTGATCGATACGTTTGACGCCTGGCATAACTACTCCGTTCTATTGGGATCAGGATGACTTGGATTTGATCTCGAAGAGGTCCATGTAAGCGCCTTCCAGCAGCGCATCTTCCCCGACCCCCAGCCTGCCCATCAAATCCGAGGCGATGGCCTGCCCCTCGGCCTCTGCCTGCCCGTCTCGCAGGACGACTTCCAGTTCCATGAAATAACCCAGCCCCTCTACGTCATCCAGGTGGATGCGCGTCTGCCCGGCCATGTACAGGTAGCGGGTTTTCCTGACCACGCCGCGCACGCCCAGCGCCAGCGACAGGGTCTCTTTCAACCGCGCAGGGTCGTCGGTGGGAAAAATACGATAGTCCGAGCGTTTGGGGCCGGCGGCGTCCGGGCGGGCGTAGAAGATCAATTGCGCGGAGGCAGGCCCCAGTTCCCGGAGTTTGAGGCGGCCCCTATCCACATGGAAGAACGTATCCACCTGCGGGATGACCTGCACGGGCGCGTCGCTCAACTGTTCGGCGCGCTTCCTGAATGCGTCCGGGTCCGAAACGCTGGCTTTAATCTCGATATTGGTCGGCATAGTATGGCGGATAGTTTACCATACCATCATTCTTTGAAGCCACTATTGCGGCCATCCAACCACAAATGCGGAAATCTTCGGCTCACGCTACTTCCCCAGCACCACCCCATTCGGATCGATCTCGCGCAGGATACGCTGCTCCTCCACGCTCGGCGGCTCAGTGACAGACAAATTATCTGTGATCAGAATCTCGAAGTCGCTGTTGGCTTGGACATCCTCCACGGTGACACCTGGATGGAGACTGAGCAACGTCAGGCGTTTGGATTGCGCGTCGAAACCGTACACACCAAACTGGGTGATGACGCGGAACGGACCGCACCCCGCGGGAAGTCCCGCGGCTTCGCGTGACCCGTCGCCGGTCAACCAGCCCGGGGTGGTAATGAAATCCAGTTTCTCCATGAACGTGCGCGCGCTCTGGTTGCGCATGATGTACATCGTCCGCCAGCACAGCGACCCCAGGTCGTTCGCGCCGCCCGAACCTGGCAGGCGCACTTTGGGCTGATCCCAGTCGCCGATGACGGTGGTGTTCAGGTTGCCGTACATGTCCATCGCCGCCGCGCCGAGGAAGGCGTAGTCAATGTAGCCCGCCTGCGCCGCGGACATGACATCGTGCATGGACGAAGCCGCCATCGCCTTGTAGAACGTGCGCGAGTCGCCGACCGAGATGGGGAGAACTGGAACCTGCGGCCCGATCCCGCCCGCTTCAAAAATGATGAGAATGTTCGGCGCGTGCGTGCGCTGCGCCAGCATGGTGGAGATCATCGGCAAGCCCGTGCCAACAAAGACGGCGCGGTTATCTTCCAGCAGACGGGAAGCCACACAGGCCAGGAGTTCGGACAGGTTGTAGTTGGTTGCTTGAGTCATCACTTGCTCCGTGAAAACTTTATCCGCAGATGGCGCAGATAACGCAGATTGTGAAAAACAAAAGAAAAGTCAGCGTAATCTGCCTAATCAGCGGATGATTATGCTTCTGTGCTCGGGAGAGGGGCGCGCAATTGCTCGACCTGCTTGAGTTGCGTCAGCGTTCGCAGCCCACCAATTTTTTCGAGATATTCATTGAAGTCCGCCACGCCGAAGACATATTTCTCGAAATATTGTTGCGCGCCTTCAGGCGTCTTGGCAAGCGACATCCATTCGCGGATGTGACTCTCGTCGAAATAATATTGATACGGCATCAGGCTGGGATGTGCGCCGTACGGCACTTCGCAGACCGCGTCCACCACGTAGAAGGGAATCGCCGTGCGGTCGGGGGTGCGGCGAATCTCCGAGTTGGGGATCACCTCCTCGGTCGTGATGATGACGCGGCGGGCGGCGCGGGCGAGTTCAAAGTCCTCGACCAGAATCCCGTCAATCTGCGCGTTGCCGTACTGGTCACAGCGCGGGACATGGAACAACGCCACATCGGGATACGCGGCGGGAACCAGCGTGACGGGCTTGCCGCTCCACGGATCGCGAATCTGCTTGGCAGAACTTTTGTTGAAGGTGTCGGTGCCAGCCAGGTTACGGGTCGGGATGAAGGGAATGCCCATCATCCCTGCCAAAAAGCGCCACTGGTAGCCGCCATTGGAAATCTCCGCCGCCACTTTGACCTCGCCGCTCTCGACGGCGCGCCGACCCGCGGGAGACAACCCGCGCAGTTCGTGACCAAACGAGTAGGCGCACTCCACCTTGCTGACACAGCCTGCGCCGATCAACAAGTCGATGTCGTGGACGGCGGTCTTGCCCGCCATGACCAGGTTGCGGCGTCCCTGGCGGATGATCTCGTAGACGATTGCCATCGGCACGCGCACGTGACCGAAGCCGCCGATGGCGAGAAAATCTCCATCTTTTACGAAGCGGCTGACCGCGTCCTTGACGGACATGCGCTTGTCAACCAGCCCGCGCGATTTGTTGTCGCGCACCCAGGCGCGGTTCTCGTCGGGGTCGCGCCAGCCGATCAGTTCGCCCTGTCCTTCTGCCAAAATCTCAATCGTCTTTGCCATGTGTGCTCCTTATGTCATTGCGAAGCGGCGCTCTTTGCCGCTGAAGCAATCTCCTCGTCA
>JBMOMO010000085.1:0-3013 GCA_049324135.1 Chloroflexota bacterium | reverse complement strand
TTTAATGATAGATAAAGACTATTTAGAATGGCTTCCATACAAAAACACGCTAGACAGAGCAAATATTTTTTTTCAAGATGGAAAGCCATTTTCCAATTTAGATAATGGCAACATGGGCAACCTTCAACGTTTTTTTATCATTCGCAATGCTATTGCCCATAAGAGCACATTTTCACAACAAAAATTTGAACAAAAAGTTATAGCCTCATTAACCTTAACTCCAAGAGAAAGGAAACCTGCGGGCTATTTGAGAACCGCTCCAAGAAGTAGTGCTTCTCAAACACAATTACAAGTTGTAATGGCTGAATTACGAGCAATAGCCCAAAAATTGTGTGCATAAAAAAGCGCCCAATTATGGTCGGCGGGGCGGTTACCCACCCCGCCGCCACTTCCGAACCGGACATGAAAGTTTCCCTTCATCCGGCTCTTCAAATAACAGGCTCTTGTCATGAGTACTTCGTTCGGTGAACTTCATCGTGACAATGACCGTGTAGCAAGACCAGGTTGGCGGTCGTGTTGTTCTTATGGTCGCCGTCCCGGTGGTGAGTTTCGAGGAGGTCATCTGCCATGAAGTGCAGTCCGCAGTGCAAACAACGGCCAGATTGGTTCTTGAGCAGGGCGATTACTCGGTTGGATTTAGAGGGGTCTTTTCCCAGGCGGTCTATCCAGTACGGCCAGTCGCCATCATAGGGGCTTTTCGTTCCCTGCACCTTGACATGTCGTCGAATGTGCGTATCGGCGTACAGGCGCAGGCTGGCTTCCCCATCCGAAAATTCCAGGCGATTGCGTTTGCGATGCCAGTATCTTTGTTTGCGCCAGGCGTGGCTCTTGCGGGGGGTTTGCCATTTTGCCCATTTGCACAGTTTCCAGAAAAGTTGGTGATCCATTCGATTGAAGATGCGCTTGGCGGAGCAGGCGCGGTAATAATTCGTCCAACCGCGAATGCGCGGGTTGAGGGCGGCGATGAGGGCGAGTTGGTTACTACCGCGATGGGTGTAGGTGAGTTTTCCCATTTGTTCCAGGTGGCGTTGCTGCGCCTTTTTGCTGGGTTTGATGAGGGCTTTGTAGCCGCGTTTGCCCTGGTGTTTGCCAACCGGGAATTGCCGGACGGTGAAACCGAGAAAGTCAAAACCTGTGCGGCCTTCATGTTCATAGAGTGTGTGGGTGATGCAGGTTTTTGCGGGCTTCAAAGCCAGTCCCATTCCGGCCAGCCATGTTTCCACCAGGGCGCGCGCCGCCAGCAGGGTTTCCAGGTCTTCATGCAGGATGACGAAGTCATCCGCGTAGCGGATGAGAACCGGGCGGTTGCGCTTGGGGGAGGCTTCTGCCAGGGCAGTTTCGAGACCGTGCAGGGCGATGTTGGCAAGCAGGGGGGAGATGACCCCGCCTTGCGGCGTGCCTGCTTCGGGTGCGGTAGTTGCGCCGTTCTCGAAGATGCCCGCTTTCAGCCAGCCGCGCACCTGTCGCTGGATGGGTGCAATACTGCCCAGTTTGGCAAGCAGGGCGTTGTGGTCGATGCGGTCGAAGCATTTCTCGATGTCGGCTTCCAGCGCGTACTTGGGTTTCAGCCGGATGTGGTTGAAGATGGCTTCGAGGGCGTCCTGCGCACAACGTCCCGGCCTGAACCCGTAACTGTTGGGTTCAAAGCGGGCTTCCCATTCCGGTTCGAGCGCCAGCTTGACCAGGGCTTGTTCTGCCCGGTCGCGCATGGTGGGGATGCCAAGCGGTCTGCTCTCTTTTGGGTCACTTGCTTTCGGGATGTAGACCCGGCGAATGGGGGCTGGTTTGGGGTTGAACGTGCGCAAGTCTTTCACCATCCGCATTCGCTGTTTCGGCGTCAGGCGGGCAATGCCGTCTACGCCGGGAGTGTTCTTCCCCCGATTGTCTTGCGATACCTGCCGTACCGCCAGGCATCGCGCCGAGTAAGAGCGAAGCAATAGCCGTTGCAGATTGCGAACACGCTTGAAGTCGCCGCGAACTTCGGCTTGATAAATGCGCTTTTGGAGGCGGAATACGCTCCGCTGGAGTTGCTTCCAGGGGAGGGTTTTCCAGTCTTCAGTACGATTTTGCTCGCCTGCCATAAGACCTGACCTCTGCCAGTACCTTTACCTTCCTGTAATCCGCGCCCACGTCAGCATATCCATCGGCTTTCCCGAAGGCCTTTGCTTCTTGGGCGATCTCTCCCGTTCGGGCTTGCGGCTGGTTGCCTGCCCTGTTGCCAGGGAGCGTCAAACGGGTTACTCTGTTCCGCACATCCATTTCACGCGACTTTAGGATGGTGCTTTACGCCGGGTCTCGTAACGAGTGAACGCCTATCAGCATTGTGCCTGATAGACCTTAAGACCTTTCCCATTTTGGGGCCAGCCTGTCATCCGGCTTTGGCTGGTTCGTGCATGACGACGCCTCGACGCACCTTCACTTGTGTTATCCGTAGTCGCTTTCCCGGCCAGTCCTGTTGTCCGGTTTAACATTCCCGGCTTTTCTTCCCGCTTTCGACCCGCGTTTACCAGGCGCGCGCCGAGGGAAGGGGCTGTCTCCCGTTCACCAGGGAGGCAGGAGTTGTTGCGATACCGCCTCCTTTGCGGTATCATTGTCCTGCATGGATTTGCAGTTACGAAAGTCAAGCGACTTCCGCCGCCCAGCCCCTGCCTTTACAGGCAGTTTCGGGCGAACAGGTCGCACACACAGCGTGCAGCCGACAAGTGGGAGTCGCCGCGTTTTTTTGAGAGGTTTCAACGCCTCGGCAGGATTCCGTTTTCGAGCCTTGTCCGCGTCCCGCCCACTTGCGGCTAACGCAGGCCGTTAGGCGCTTGCATTCATGTCTGTAGCAAAAGGGCTAATCACTTAAGGAGCATGAAGCCATGAACAAATTACCTGAAGATGAGAGACTCTGGAAAGAGTTTCGCCAATATTTCACTGCGTTTGTAGTAAATGATGTTGAAAAATCTCTGGAAATTGGTATTGAGGTTGGGACGATTATTTTGACAACCATTGGTATTGAGTGTTTAGGCGG
>JBMOMO010000084.1:0-3017 GCA_049324135.1 Chloroflexota bacterium | reverse complement strand
CTTCGGGCGAAAGAACATCGCCCTCGCAACGACATATGATTCGAGGCCCTTATGTCCTTTTTCAGCAAACCCAGGAATGAAGACAACGGCCATCATGCCATGATCGACCTGCATGATGTGCATAAATATTACAAGACCGCCATCGGCGATTACCACGCCCTGAACAGCATCGACTTGCAGATCAACGCGGGCGAATTCGTCAGCATCATCGGCAAATCGGGCAGCGGCAAAAGCACCCTGCTGAACATGATCACGGGCATCGACCGCCCGTCCTCGGGCGAGGTCTTTGTCAACGGCATGCCCGTCCACACCTTGAACGAAAACAGGATGGCGCGCTGGCGCGGCAGGAACCTGGGCATCGTCTTCCAGTTCTTCCAACTCCTGCCGACCATCTCGGTCATCGAGAACATCATGCTGCCGATGGACTTCTGCCGCACCTATCCCATGCGCCAGCGCGAGAAGCGCGCCCTCGAACTGCTCGAACTGGTGGAACTGGCCGACCACGCCTACAAGCTGCCCACCGCGCTCTCGGGCGGACAGCAGCAGCGCATCGCCATCGCGCGCGCGCTGGCCAACGACCCGCCCGTGGTCATCGCCGACGAGCCGACCGGCAACCTGGACTCCAAGACCGCCGAGTCGGTCTTCGCGCTGTTCAACGACCTGGTCGGAAAGGGCAAGACCATCATCATCGTCACGCACGACAGCGCGCTGGCCAAACGCACGCACCGCACCGCGCTGATCGCGGACGGCGAGATCGTCAACGAGTACGTGGCCCAGGCCATGCCGACCCTGACCCAGGACCAGATGCTGTGGGCCACCCGCAACGCCAGGGAACAAACCTTCGAAGCAGGCTCGATGATCTTCACCGACGGCTCCAGCGCCGACACGTTCTACATCGTCGCCAAAGGCACCGTGGACGTGGTCCTGCCGCGCCCGGGCCAGTCGGACGTAATCGCCCTGCAGCTTGGCCCCGGCAAATTCTTCGGCGAGATGGCCTACTTCCACGACCGCAGGCGGCGGGCCTCGATCCGCGCCTCGGAGCACAGCAGCGTCGAGGTGTTGGCCCTCAGCTATGACCAGCTCACAGAACTGCTGAACCAGTCCGAGGCCACGCGCGAAGCGCTCCAGCAGATCGCCAGCAAGAATGAAGCCATGAACGCCCGGAAACGAGGTTTGGCATGAGCAGCCGCTGGAAGAAAGTCTGGGCGGATTTCTGGGGCAACAAATCCCGCACCATTCTGACCATCATGACCATCATGGTCGGCACCTTTGCGGTCGGATTCAACAGCAGCGTGAACCTGTATATGACCGAAAGCATGGAAGGCGATTATCAATCCGCCAAACCGTCCGAGGCCACGGTCTACGCCTGGCCGCTGAACGACGACATGGTCAAGCTGGCGCGCGAAGTGCCGGGCGTGGATGCGGTCGAAGGCGAAGCCTCCATCAGCGCGAAACTGGTGCGCGCCGACGGCCAGTCGCTTTCGATCCTGTTCACGGCGGTGGAAAATCCCAACGACCTGACCCTCAACCAGCTCAAACCCGTGCAGGGCGAGACCTCGCTCCCGCCGCTGGGCGACCGGGAAATCCTGGTGGATGCCTCGGCGCTGGCCGCAGGCTACAAGGTTGGCGATAAGGTGCTGGTCGAACTGGCCGACGGCAAACAGCGCGAGCTGACCCTGGCGGGCTACGTCCATGCGGTGACGGGCTTCCCCTTCAGCTTCACGCAAATGCTGAACGCCTACGTCACCCCCAAAACGATGGAGTGGCTGGGCGGCTCGTCCGACACCTTTAGCGGACTGCTGGTCAGCGTGACCGAAAAGCAGACCGACGCCGCGCACGTCACCGCCGTGGCCCAGGCCGTGGCCGACCGCCTCGAACGCGCCGGCGCGACCGTTTACTACGTCCACGTTTACCAGCCCGGTCATCACTTCGCCTGGAGCATCACGCAGGGCATCTTCTTCGTGCTGGGCGCGCTCGGCTACATGACCGTGCTGTTGAGCGGCTTCCTGATCGTCAACACCGTCACGGCGCTGATGACCCAGCAGACCCGCCAGATCGGCATCATGAAAGCCATCGGCGGCGGCAACGGGCAGATCTTCAGCATGTATGTCGTGCTGATCCTGGGCTTCGGCCTGGGCGCGCTGCTGCTGGCCATCCCGCTGGCCGACGCCGCATCCCAGGCCCTGGGCGGCGGCATGGCCTCGTACCTTAACTTCCTGCCCGCGCCCTACCATTCCTACCCGCAGACCATCCTCCAGCAGGCCATCGTGGCCCTGCTCGTGCCGCTGCTGGCCGCCATCTGGCCGCTGACCAACAGCGTGCGCATCACCGTGCGCGAAGCGCTCAGCGACTACGGCATCGGCGGCAACGCCAGGCCGAAGGACAAAAGCGTCAGCAAGGGCGCGCTGTGGATTCCGCGCCCGATGCGACTGTCCCTCCGAAATGCCTTCCGCCGCAAACTGCGCCTCGGCCTGACCCTGTTCACCCTGGTGCTGGCGGGCGCGATCTTCATCGGCGTCTACAACTTGTGGGAGTCCTTCGACCAGACCATCGAAGACATCCAGGGTTATTTCCTGGCGGATATCAACATTTCCTTTGGGCGCTACTATCGCTTCGAGGAGGTGGCCTCCATTGCCCAATCCGTCCCGGGCGTCGACAGCGTGGAAGGCTGGACGGAATACCCCGGCACGCTCATCAAGGATGAAAACACGGCGGGCACGCAGATCTCCTTCGTGGCCCCGCCCTCGACCTCGACCCTGATCGATCCCGTTATCGTGGCGGGCCGCTGGCTGGAAACCGGCGACGAGAACGCCATCGTGATCGGCAATCACATCCTGAACGTTTACCCCGACCTGAAGGTTGGCGACTGGCTGACCATCGAGATCGACGACAGGAAGACGCAGTGGCATATCGTGGGCGTCTACACCATTACGGGCAATATCACCCCGCCGCTGCTCTACGTCAACTACGAGTATCTGAGCAAATTGATCGGTCGGCCCGGGCAGGTCTACTCGCTG
>JBMOMO010000083.1:0-3021 GCA_049324135.1 Chloroflexota bacterium | reverse complement strand
CGGCGGCAAGCGCTTTTTCCAGCTCGCTGCGGCCAGCCTCGTAGCGGGCCTTCTTGCGCCAGTCGTACAGCTGCGATTCGTGCAGCCCCAATTGTGTGGCCGCGCTGGCTACGCCCACGCGCTCGGCTAGGCCCAGGGCTTCGACCTTGAACTTGGCCGAGTGCCGCCGACGGGATACTGCCTGCCCATTGCTCTGTTTGCTCATGGATCACCTCTCCAGCGAAATTTACTCGCTTACCAAGGTGTCCGCAAAACCTGGGCAGGATCATTTATCCCTCTAGATAGCCTATGAAGCAGATCGCCAGGGTGCGCGCATCCGGTGGAATCAGTTGCATGCCCTTGAACCGCCAAACCCGAGGCGATCTCGAGTTGCGCGGCGGACAACCATCCAACTTTCGAGTTAAATCGCGACTTGCCAGATTATCGCCCATGCTGGTGTTCCGGGCGAGCGCAAGCCGGCGATCTTGGCCGTCGGCGCTTCTAACCGTTGTGCGGGTTAATGCATTTCCCGCTTGCCGGTATTAGTGATAATCGGGATGGAGCGCATCCATAACTGACGCTCCCACCAATCGCGATTATTCTGGTACCAGGTTATGGTGTCCTGCAGCCCTTGTTTCCAGGACTTGGTGGGCTGCCAGCCAAACATCTCCGTCATTTTGGCATAATCGCCGGTGTGCCTGAAGACCTGCCCCGGTCGCTCGCCAATGAAGGAAATCCGGCTCTCGTCGTAACCCATCATGTCGATGACATCATTTGCGATGGAAAGCACGGAGCGGTCTTCCCCGCTCGCCAAGTTAAAGACCTGGCCGATCACTTTCTCGATCGGGGCGTTCAGGATCAGGTCGATGCCGCGACAGGTGTCATCCACATGAATGAAGTCCCGGGCCGCCGATCCGTCGCCATGCACGGTCAAATCTTCATTCTGAATAACGCTGGTGATGAAGCGGGGGATCACCTTCTCCAAGTGCTGGCGCGGGCCGAAGTTATTGAACGGCCTGACGATCACCGCCGGGATGTTATACGTGGCCCAGTATGAGTACACCAGGCGGTCGGCGCCGCATTTTGCGCTGGCATATGGGCTCATGGGATTGAGGGGATGCTCTTCGTTCATCCGGGCGCTGCGGGCGGTGCCGTAGACCTCAGAAGTGCTTATGTGGATGAAACGCTCCAGGCTGGTGCCGAAATTGAGCACCGCGTTGGCAATGGCCTGGGTGCCCAGCACGTCGGTCTCGAAGAACAAAAGGTTGTCGAAAATGGAGCGGGTGACATGGGTTTCAGCCGCGAAATGCACGACTATATTCGCCTTGGAAACCAGTGTGTTCACCAGGCCGGCATTGCGAACATTGCCGTACCAGAACTCGCAACGATCATGGTTCTCTACGCGATAGGCCTCCGGGAGGTTGCGGATGGAGCCTGCATAGGTGAGGCAATCCAAAACAATTATGCGGTAGTTCGGATAATGCTCGAACACATAATGCACAAAGTTGGAGCCAATGAATCCGGCCCCGCCGGTTATCAAAATTGTTTTAGTGTCCGCATTGCCGATTTCGGTGGTCATGCCATCCTCTCCTGCGCAACATTATAAATTGTATATCACGTAAGGTAATACAGTATTTATGCCGCCGGGTTTCAGTAAGTTAAACCAAATCCGGTGCTTTTTCAATCGCTATCATTTTACAGATAACCCCTATGTTAGCTATGCTTTGAAAGCGCCCATCCTCCCGGCAACCCCCGGCAGGCCTTTCAGCGAGGCCGCGACGCCAGGCGTGGTAAATATGCTTCCTGGCCAGCCCATCCCATCTCTGCCCATCCGCCTGAGAAACTTGGGGCCGCAATTCTATTTGCCGGCCCTATCGGCGGGAGCAAGCCACTCGCATCTGGCTTCTGCATTTGGCCTGAAATATTTGAATAGCGGCAGAACGATCCGGAGCAATTCATCTTCCAGGAAAAAAGGTTCCGCAACTCGTTTTATCGTTTTAGAATTGTTGCGGCAGCGGTGCAAACGCAGTTGCAGCCCCCAGCGGAACCAGTTCAGGAACACGTCCTTCACCGCCCGCAGCACCGCGGCCGACTTGATCCCCTTTGCGTCGCCCGCCATGCGCGGGATGAAGTGAATGGGCACCTCCAGGAAAGTGGCCCCACCGGCATGGGCCTTGATCAGCATTTCCGGGTTGACGAAGGCGCTGGTGCCCACCAGGTTCAGGGATTGCACCAGGTGGCGTGGATAGAAGGTGACGTTCTGGAAGTCGTGAAAGTTCAGGCCATACAAGATGCGCAGCAGGTAGTAGTTGGCCAGGCTCACCACGGCCGCGCGCAAGCCGTCGGACCGCGAGCGCACCCGGTAGATGGAGCGGATCAGGGGAATGTAGCTGAACAGGCGGATCGGCGTGGGCCTGATCCCCTGCACCACGTCGAAGTGCTTGGTCAGCTCCAGGAAGATGCGCAAATTGCTCAGGTCGTAGGACCAGTCCACCGTCTGCCAGAACACGATGTCGTTTTGCGCGTTTTTTATGGCTGTGCGGCAGGCCCAGCCCACGTTGAGGTTGCGCTTGTGGCTGATGATCCGAATGCGGGGCTCTTGCGCGGCCCGGGCGTTAGCGATCTCCAGGGTGCGGTCCGTGGAACAGTCGTTGACCAGAACGATCTCCCAATCGGCCACGCACTGCTCCAGCATGGCCACGGCCCGGTCCAGAAAATCGCCGATGAGCTCTTCTTCGTTGTAGGCCCAAGCCAGCAGGGACACCGAACGGTCAAACTTCGAGTGTACCTCATTGCAAGGGTTGCCTGACATGTTCACCTTCGATTCGGCTTAGCCCTGAATTGCACCCGGTTCTTTGGACACGAGTTTGCCCTCAGGCGGCCATCCTGGTCAAGTAGGCCTGCCGGTATTCCAGGGTGATCTTGCCCACGTACAGCGGACAGATCGCTAAGCGACTTTTTGGGACTCAAAGGCCAACGGGCTCCGGTAGCCATTGGCACTATGTCTCCTGGCCCGGTTGTAGTCAATCTCGATGTATTCGA
>JBMOMO010000082.1:0-3035 GCA_049324135.1 Chloroflexota bacterium | reverse complement strand
ACCTCGACCGGGTCGCGGTAGGAGAGGAAGCCGGAAAGTTTCAAGCGCAGGGGGATCATAGTAAGCGGATTATACCTGTTGAGGGCGTTCGGGAACCACAGATTCACACAGATAAAAAGGATTTGGCTCGATAAATGCGGCACAGGCCTTGCGGGAAAGGCAAGTTGGAGCAAACACGGGCTCTTCTCATCATTAAATCAAATTTCATTTGTGTTTATCTGTGGTTCATCTTGCCGGAGTCCCTCAGGCATGTTATCATGCTCGGCATGTCGGAAACCGAATCGACCCGCGCGCGCCGCCGCCTGACGCTGCTGATGATCACGCTGGCTACCCTGCCGTGTTACTGCCTGGGCTGGATGGCCGCGCGAATGGCGCCCGACCCGGACGCGGTCACAGCCACCCCCACCGCCAGCCTGACGCCGACAGAAACACTCATCAGTTGGACGATGACCCCCAGCCTGAGCCCCACGCCCGAAATCCTGACCAGCACCGCCTCGCTGACGCCCAGCGCCACCTCCTCGCCCACCCCGACCAACACGGCTTTCCTGCCTCCCACCTTCACATTTACCATTCCCCCTTCCCCAACCTTCACGCCCTCGTTTACGCCCACCCCCACCGATACCCCAACCCCCTCGGCCACCAACACGCCCTTCGCGCCGCCCACTTCCACCTTCACGCCCTCGTTTACGCCCACCCCCACCATCACCTCCTTTGCGACGCCCTAGCCTGCATGGCAGATATCCTTCCATTCCTGAAATCCCTGCTTTCCGTCCCCGGTCTTTCGGGGCACGAAGGCCCGGTTGCGCGTCTCATCGAGCGGCAGTGGCGGCCCCTTTCCGATGAACTCAGCCTGGGCCGCCTCGGTTCGGTCCATGCGCTCAAACGCGGCAGCAGAGCGGCGCCGCGCCCGTCCATTTTGCTGGCCGCCCACATGGACGCCATCGGCCTGATCGTCACCCAGGTGCAGGACGGCTTCCTGCGGGTGGACGCCATCGGCGGCGTGGACGCGCGCATCCTGCCCGGCCAGGCCGTGACGGTGCACGCCACCGGCGGAGGCAGGCAGGATGACCTGCCGGGACTGGTAGTTATGCCCCCGGCGCGACTGCTGCCTCCCGGCGCTGGCGACGGCGCCGTGGAACTCCCGCATCTTTTCGTGGACCTGGGCCTGCTCCCGTTGCAGGTGGCCGAATCCGTCCGGGTGGGCGACCTGGTCTCCTTCGGCGCGGAAGCAGTCGAAATGTCCGGCGAGATCGTGAGCGGGCATTCGCTCGACAACCGCGCTTCGGTGGCCGCCGTCACGCTTTGCCTGCAAGAACTCCAATCCACATCCCACGCCTGGGACGTGTGGGCGGTCGCCACTGTCCAGGAGGAAGTGACCTTTGGCGGCGCGGCCACCTCGGCCTTCCAGTTGCGCCCCTCGCTGGCGGTGGCCGTCGACGCCACTTACGGCCAGGGGCCCGGCGCGGATGGCTGGAACACGTTCCCGATCGGGAAGGGCCCCACGCTGGGGTACGGGCCGAACATCCATCCTGCCCTGTACCGGCGCTTCAAGGAACTGGCCGAACAGCTGGAAATCCCGTATGCGACCGAGTTCATGCCCGATTCATCGGGGACGGACGGTATGGCAATGCAGGTGACGGCCGGGGGCATCCCGAACTTTGTGTTGGGCATCCCCATCCGCAACATGCACACGCCGGTAGAGATGGCCGCCTTGAAGGACATCCAGCGCGCCGGGCGGCTGCTGGCCGGGTTCGTCAGCCGGCTGGAGGCGGATTTCCTGGAAACGATCACATGGGACGCAACATGAAGGACATCACCGTCGAACAGTTCGCCCTGCTGGAAAGGTTATGTAACGCCTGCGCCGTATCCGGCGACGAGGGCGAGGTGCGCCGGATCGTGCTGGAGGAAATCCAGCCCTATGCGGATGAGGTCAGGGTGGACGCGCTGGGAAACGTTCTAGCGACCAGGCGCGGCGCGGGGGAAAAGCGCCTGCGGGTGATGCTGGATGCGCACATGGACGAGGTCGGCTTCATGCTGGTGGCCGACGAGGGCGAGGGCGTCTATCGCTTCGAGGTCATCGGCGGCGTGGATGCGCGCTACCTGCCGGGCAAGCCTGTGCTGGTAGGCAAGGCGCATACCCCCGGCGTGATCGGCGTCAAACCGATCCACATGACAAAAGACGATGAGTTGAAGCATCCCATCCAGGCCAATGACCTGCGCATCGATACAGGCCCGGCTGGGAAGGCCAACCCCGGCGATTGGGCGACCTTTGCCACCCGCTTCCAGCGCGTCGGGCCGTCCATCCAGGCCAAAGCCATAGACGACCGCATCGGCGTGGCGACGCTGATCGCGCTGCTCCAGTCTGCGCCGCCTGACGTTGACCTACTGGCCGCTTTTACGGTGCAGGAGGAGATCGGCCTGCGCGGCGCAGAGGCGGCCGGTTTCGCCTTTGCGCCCGACCTGGCGATTGCCATCGATTCCACACCTGCCCACGACCTGCCCACGCACGACGGCGCAGAGAATACCGCCTACAACACCAAACTGGGACTTGGCCCGGCCATCTACGTTCACAACCACTCCACCCTGGACGATCCGCGCCTGGCGCGATTCCTGCGCGAGGTCGCCGAAGCCGCGAACATCCCCTACCAGATCCGCCAGCCGGGCGGCGGCGGGACGGACGCCGGGGCCATCCAGCGCACACGCGCGGGCGTGCCGGTCGTCTCGGTCTCGGCGCCGCACCGCTACACCCATTCCCCGGCCAGCATCGCCCGCGTGGACGATTGGAAGCACACCCTGGCGCTGCTCCAGTCTGCGCTGGAAAAGATGACGCCGGATTTTCTGTCTGGAAACTGATTACTTGTTATCGATATGAACGGACTCATCACCCTGCTCGGCTCCGGCGAATACTTGCCCGTCATGGAGCCGGTAGACCGCTACTTGCTCCAATCCCTGCACACGAATGGACACGCCCCGCGCGTGGCCTGCCTGCCGACCGCCGCCGGGCAGGAAGGCGACGAGAGCGTAGAGCGCTGGTC
>JBMOMO010000081.1:0-3045 GCA_049324135.1 Chloroflexota bacterium | reverse complement strand
GACGGCCACATACAGCGGCGCAAACTGGACGTTGGGAATATATCCCAGCGGCAACTTGACGTGAACCAGCGCTTCCTCCCTGGACTTCGGGCTGCCGCAGGCCGAGAGGCCGAGCGCCAACCCCAACATGACCAAAACGAACTTCTTGAACATAGAGACTCCTGAAAAGTGGAATGTGAAAAAGCGGATCAATGCTCCTGCCAGCGCAGCAACCGTTTCTCGGCCCAGGCCACCAAGCCATACAGCGCCAGCGCCAGCGCTACCAGCGTAAAGACGGCCACGAACACCAGCGCCGTGTCGTATTGCCCGCGTCCCACGTTGATGAGGAAACCCAGGCCCCTGTCCGCGCCGACCAGTTCGCCAACGACCGCGCCGATGACCGAGAGCGTCGCGCCCACCCGCAGCCCGCCCAGGAAGACCGGCAGCGAGGCCGGCACTTCCAGTTTCCACAGGATTTGCGTCCGTGTGGCGCGCAGCGAGTGCATCAGGTTGTACAGTGGGACCGGCACAGCGCGCACGCCCACCACCGTATTGACCAGCACCGGGAAGAAGACGATCAACGCACAGATCAGCACCTTCGAGAACATGCCCGGTCCGAACCAGATGACCAGCAGCGGCGCAATCGCCACCAACGGGATGGCCTGCGAGGCCACCAGGTAGGGCGCCAGCATCCGCTCCAGCGCGCGCGATTTGGCGACCAGGTAGCCCAGCGCGGTAGCCGTCAACGCGCCCGCCAGCAGGCCGGACAGGACCTCGAACAGCGTCACCCCGGCGTGGACGAACAAACTTCCATCCCCAAACGCGCGCAGGAAACGCTCCCAGACCTGCGCGGGCGAGGGCAGGATGAATGACGGCAGCCCGCTGAACTGCGCGGCCGCCCACCAGGCCAGCAGCCCGGCCAGCAGGGAGACCAGTCCCAGCCAGTTGCGGGGGTGGTTTTTCGCGTCTTCGAGAGGTTGCGTTTTCATGGCAAACAAAAAAGCCTCGCAAGGGATTACCTGCGGGGCGCGGAAGCAGGCCCAGGCCTGGTCTGATGCGCCTGGAAAAACTGCCCCGAAAACAAGATCGTTTCCGGGGCATCCAAGTCGAACCAGACCCAAACGGGTCTACGATTACCTTCTTTTATCCGGACTATAACCGTCGGCTTCGGATTTTCACCGAATCATGCAGGTTTGTAGTAACGGCTTGAGCCGTCAAGGCGACTAAAGTCGCTACTACCTCTTGCTCGCGGGCTGTACCGCCGATCGGGAATTCGCTTGCACCGCGCGCGTTTGTGCAGTGCTGGCGTCACCCTGCCCCGAAGGTTGTTATTCGATTGTCTTGATTATAACACTTACGCTTTGACGATACACTCGACCGGGCAGACGGACACGCATTGCGGCTCGTCGAAGTGGCCGACGCATTCCACACAGGTGTCGGGGTTGATGACGTAGATGGTATCGCCTTCGGTGATGGATTCGGTCGGGCATTCGGGCAGGCAAGCGCCGCACGAAATGCATTCTTCCAGGATTTTCATTGCCATAGTGGTCTCTCCTTGGTGAAATGATACAAACTGTAGCGCATTTAAGTTACCGCAGGCATAAGGGCGTGTCAAATGACAAATGTCTTGGGTTTTCCTGAATTTGTCACAAAAGAAGGACAACGTACCTTGCCGGGATGCTACAACTTCAGGCGATATTCGCGGTAGCGCCGGTAGACATAAGCGCCAAAGCGCGGCGCGAGTTTATTGGTTTGCGGGTTGAATTCGCCGGTTACGGAAGCGTCTGCCCAGCGGTATCCTTTGCGCAGCATTTGTTTCCCCATTTCCAGCATCATGGCGGCTTCCAATCCGTAGCCCCAATAGTCCGGGTCGATTGCCAGGATCTTGAAACTGGCGCTGGTGATGTGTTTGCGCGCCTGCACCAGGCGGATGTAATCCCAGGGGCGTTGCAGTCCATTGGCGGATTTGAGCGCCTCGGTGATGTTGGGCAGGCCGAGGGCAAAGCCGACCGCCTTGCCATCCACCTCCGCAATCAGCACCAGGTCAGGGTCGATGATCGCTTTCAGGCCCAGCGCCTGCGCGCAGAATTCAGCCCGTTCCATGGGCGAGAACTCTGGCAATACGGCCAGGGACTTGTTGTAGACGGCGTGCAGACGGTCTACTTCTGCGTCCCAATCCTTCATTTTTGGGATACGGATGACGTTTTTCCCATGCCGTTTGCGGGCGCGTTCGGCGATCCTCTTGAGGATATCCGGGACATTCTCGATATCAAAGCCGATCTGCGAGAAATCATAGCGATAGGCTACCCAGTCGCCCAGTTCGCTCTTGCGGAAACCGTAGCGCTCTGCATATCCAGGGTAGTACGGCGGGTTGTGCGCCAACATGACCGAGACGGGCTGTTCGAAACCCGCCACCAGGAATCCCTGCTCCTCGCTGCTGGAGAAACTGTACGGGCCGACCAGTTCCGCCATGCCGCGCTCGCGCGCCCAGGCGCAGGCAAAGTCCCACATGGCCTGGGCAACATCGAACCGCTCCGGCAGGACCTCGAAGAAACCGAAGCAGGCTATTTTCCAGTTCATGGCGCGGTTGCGGCTGTGGTCGATGGCCGTACCAATCGTCCCGACTACCTCGTTCCCGTCTTTTGCCAGCCAGAAGTCCCCTTCGCCGTAAGTAAAGAAGGCGGCCTTTTTGTCGAGGTAATCCTTGCGCTGCGGCCAGAGATGCGGCGCCCAGACGGGGTCATCTTTGTAGATGCGGAAGGCAAATTTGTAGAAGGCGCGTTTATCGGCCTCGGTTTGGACAGGTTGGATCGAGACGGACATATTGCCTCCAAAAATGATGGCGGTCGATTTTCAACCGCCATCATTCTACAACCAATTTCACAACTGCGCTTTGATCTTCCCGGCCGTTTCCTTGAACCCGGCCAGTTTTTCGCGTTCTTTCGCGACCACGGCTTCGGGCGCTTTCTTTGCAAAGTCGCTGGCAAGCAGTTTTTCCAGCCGCTGGATGTGCGCCTCGGCCTCGGCCAGTTCTTTTTGCAGCCGGGCGCGCTCGGCTTCCAAGTC
>JBMOMO010000080.1:0-23080 GCA_049324135.1 Chloroflexota bacterium | reverse complement strand
GGCCTTGGCCTCTTCCCACAACTTCAGGTATTGGCATCGACCTTCACCCACGCCCTGGGGCCAGACCGCCGGGTTGGCAGCCATCACAGCCTGTAACGCGCCGATTGCCATGCCGTCCTGGGTCCAGTAGCCGGTCAGGTTGGGGTAGGCAGCCAGGAAGTTGGACATGACCTGCTGGCCGGTGGCCTCGTCCCATTTGCCGGTATCGGTCGCAAGGACTTTGATATCGGGATAACCAGCCAGGACTTCCGCAACGCCTTCCATGCGGGCAACGTTGGCCGGATGGCCGGGGAAGCCTTCGATCTGAACGATCTCGCCCTTGCCGCCCAGTTTCTCAGCCAACCATTCGGCCGAGGTCATCGCCCAGGCTTTCTGGTCGATGCCGACGTTGTACACGCCGGGCACGTTCAGTTCCTGATCCACCGAAATGACGATGATACCCTTATTCAAGGCTTCGAGCAATGTCGCATTCAGGCCATTCACATCGCCAGGGTTCACCAGGATGGCGTCCACTTCCTTAGCCATCAGGTTCTGCAATTGCTGGATCTGGCCGGCTACATCTGTATCGGCGCTTTCGATCACCAGTTCGTTGGCAATGCCCATGTCCATGTATTCTTTGTTGATTTCGATCAGTTCATCGATCATCTGGGTGCGGTATTCACTGCTGATGAACGGGTTCGAGATGCCGACCGTGAATTTCTCTTGTGTAGCGGCTTCCTGGACGAAATACTGCTGGACTTCTTCTTCGGTCAATATCTTGTCAAGCAGGAAAGCATCCGGTTTGCCTTCGCACATCGCCAGGCCATCATCCAGGTTTTCTTTTGTGATGACGGCTGCCAGCGGAAGGACAAACGACAGGCCGTTCACGCCGCCCAGTTTGCTCTCATCAACCTGCTTGCCTTGCAGCATGTTGACTGCAATGCGCAGGCCGGTCGGGGAAACGCCGGGATGGTTGGCAACTGCAATGCTGTCGAAGTCGGGGTTCACAGTCAACGCTTCTTGCCAGAGTTTCAGGTACTGGCATCGACCTTCACCCACGCCCTGTGGCCAGACCGCCGGGTTGGCAGCCATCACAGCCTGCAACGCGCCGATTGCCATGCCGTCCTGGGTCCAGTAGCCGGTCAAGTTCGGGTAAGCCGACAGGAAGTTGGACATGACCTGCTGACCAGTGGCCTCGTCCCATTTGCCGGTATCGGTCGCAAGGACTTTGATATCGGGATAACCAGCCAGAACTTCCGCAACGCCATCCATGCGGGCAACGTTGGCTGGGTGGCCGGGGAAGCCTTCGATCAGGACAATTTCGCCCTTGCCGCCCAGTTTCTCAGCCAACCAACGAGCGGAGGTCATCGCCCAGGCTTTCTGGTCGATACCGACGTTGTACACGCCAGGCACGTTCAGTTCCTGGTCTACAGAAATGACCAAGATGCCCTTGGCAACCGCTTCTTCCAGGGTCGCGTTCAGGCCGTTCACATCGCCGGGGTTCACCAGGATGGCGTCTACTTCCTTGGCCATCAGGTTCTGCAACTGCTGGATCTGGCCGGCTACATCTGTATCGGCGCTTTCGATCACCAGTTCGGTCGTGAGGCCCTGATCCATGTATTCTTTGTTGACCGCGATCAGTTCTTCGATCATCTGGGTGCGGTATTCACTGCTGATGAATGGATTCGAAATACCGATCGTGAAAACTTCTTTCTCAGGCTCCGCCGGGGCGGCGGGTTCTTCGGTTGCAGCCGGCTCCTGAGGCTGTTCAGCGGGCGCCTCGGTCGGTTGAGGGCCACATGCGCCAAGCAAAAGCGTTACAAGCAGCAAGGCGCTTAGGATAGTAAACAGTTTCTTAGACATAGGTTCTCCTCTCAAAACTCTTTCGTGAAATTTGGGTATGGCATACAAGTTTCTTCTCTTCCTTTTCTTTATATCAGCCTCCTTTCAATTTGCTTTCAACACTAGAAGGAATAATGCAAATCATCTTCAACAACAAACAGGTACTCCAAAGCCAGCATAATAGCGCCGAGCACTCCCACATCAGGACCGGTCCGGGAGAAATTAATAGCAAGATTCGTAGTCGCCAAAGGAAGAGAGCGTCTCAGCACTGCGCGCTTGATCGCAATCAACAGATGATTCCCGAAATTTGCAATCCCGCCGCCAACAAAAATGTGGCTTGGATTGAAAAAGTTGACCAACCCGGCCAACACATCGCCAATCATCTGACCGCTGGCGCGAATGATTTCCAACGCCGCCTCATCCCCTTCGCGGCAGGCAGCATTGACATCATCCGGCGCTAGAACGCCGCCTCTATCTTCCATCATACTACGCAACAACTCGCTTTTTCCGTTACGGGCAGCCTGCATGGCTTTTTCCGCAATAGCGGGTCCTGCGGCCATGGCTTCCAGGCAACCACGATTGCCGCAGCGACAGATCGGGCCTTCTTTATCCACGCAGATGTGGCCGACATCTCCAGCACAGCCAGTGCTGCCTCGATGGATCTTCCTGCTTGCCATAATGCCACACCCTATGCCTGTGCCGATTTTGATGACCAGGAAATGATCCACATTGGCCGCATCCCCAGAGCGCTGTTCCCCTAAGGCCATGATATTGACATCGTTATCCACGACCACAAAAGCGGATGTAAATGTCTCTTTGAAAAAATTACGGATGGGATAATTTTCCCAATCCGGCATCAAGGGAGGCGCAACCAAAACCCCACGCGCAAAATCCACCGGCCCCGGCACACCTACGCCGATTCCTAAGATCTGTTCCGGGTGAATCCCCTGCGCTACCGCCATTTCTAAGATCAAGACGCTGCAACGCCCTAATAGTTCTTCAGGCGGTTGGCGGACATCAGCAGATTCCATTGTCCGCCTCAAAATTGACCCATTTACATCGGCCAAGGCAATTTCCAGACTGGTGGCGCCGATATCAATCCCGACAATATAACCCAGTTGGCTATTGAAACGCAAAAGGCGCGGCTTTCGCCCGCCCTTCGAGACTCCCTCGCCTGCGTCAACCAGGTAGCCTTTTTCGACCAGGGAGTTGACTTCCTGGGATGTCTTTGCTCTTGACCAACCGGTAATATTCGCAACCTCTGCGCGCGAAGTTTGGCCGTTCTTCCGCAATACCCGCATCACTTCCGCCTCCGCCGAACTTAACAGGACAGGAGCCTTTATAAAATTGATCTTCATGTTCACGGATGCCGTTTTCGCTGTCATAGACCAGCCAATCACCGGGATGTGCTGCCAGGGAGTCGCTTGTGCAACGCCGCACAAAGTTAATAGTGTTATAACAAAATTACTTTGTAAGTTCAATACCTATATTTGGTTTTAATCTTAAGAACTTCATTCAACTTGAAAACAAAGATTGCGCAAATCAAGCGTCACAAAAGAATACGGCATGCCCTCGCTACAACCACACAAAGGCTCTACTCCTTTATCACCTGTGAAATATCACCAGTTCGCTTGTCCTTCAAAATGACCTTCAGGTTACCGTTAGGCATGCGCTCCTCTTTGATCAAGTAATGTTCGGCGTCGTAATCCTTGAGAGCAGTTTCAGCCGCGCTGGCCGCGCCGCTGCCACGCCACTCTTTGATCTCCACCGGTTCCCACTTTTTCGTTTCAGCCGCCTTGTAACAAGCATCAATGATCGCATTGACAACATACCCATCATAGAAGGTTTCCATCGGGGCTTTGCCGGCATCCATCGAATTGAACATATCGAGGAACATTTCGACATAGCCCAAGCCGCCAATTTCGTCCCCGACCGGGAAAAGCCAGCCTGTATCGCCCTCTGCTTTTTCAGCCACGTAACCGCCCTGGCCCACATTCGTGAACATCTCGAAACCGGTACGCAACCAGTGGTTCAGCCAGACTGTGCCTTCCGTCCCAGACACTTCATCACGAAGATCCATGCCGCCGCGGAATGTCCAACTGACCTCGAACTGGCCGATTGCGCCACTGTCATACCGCACCAATCCTACCGCATGGTCTTCGGCGTCAATCGGATGAACCTGCGTGTCAGCCCAGCATGTCACCTCGAGAGGGCGATTATCCTTGCCGATGAAACTGCGCGCAATTTCGATGCAGTGGCAGCCCATGTCCACGATTGCGCCGCCGCCGGATAGTTTCTTGTTCCAGAACCAATCGCTGTGTGGGCCGCCATGCGTCTCGCGTGAACGCGCCCAAAGCACCTTGCCCAACGCGCCCTTACCGGCAGCCTCCAATGCCTTCAGTGTCTTCGGTGTATACACCAGGTCTTCCAGGTATCCATGGAAAACACCCGCTTTTTCCACTGCTTCGAGCATCTCCAACGCTTCCGGGCCGCTGATCGCTAACGGCTTGGTGCACAACACCGCCTTGCCAGCCTCGGCGGCCAACAGGGCGGCTTTCTTGTGCAGGTAGTTGGGAATGCCAATAATAACGGTGTCAATTTCCGGGTCCCGGATCGCCTCGGCCATATCGTCCGTCCAACGCGGGATGCCAAACTCTTCCGCAAATTTCCTGCCATCCTCCAGATTGGCCGAACAAGCCACCTTGATCTCATCTTTCCCGCGAAAATTGCGCAGACTCATCGTATAAAAACGACCGATCAAACCTGTTCCAATCATTGCAATTTTGTGCATGGTCTCTCCTCCGGGGAAAACATCGAATGTCCGAACATTTGCATTATATAGTAACATGATTTGCGCGTCAATCTTGCGGACAATCAAACAATAAGATAGAATTGTTTTATTGTACGGACATTTTGACAGAATCGAGCAAACACCGATGACTCCTGCAAAAATGACTTCCCGAGAACGAGTGCGCGCGGCTCTGACTCACGAGGAACCTGATACCGTTCCCACGGCCTTAGGCGGCGGCCCCTACGGCATTGTGGACGACCTGTACCTGCGCCTGGTTGACCACCTGGAATTAGGCAATCCCGTTCCCCCCTTTCGCAGCGGACACAGCATTTCCTACATGGACGACCGCCTGCTCCAAAGGCTCGGCACCGATCTGCGCTACTGCTGGCCCAGTTTGTTACCCAATAGCCCCATCATCCCCGGCAAGGACGGCGATACCTTCCTAGATTCCTACGGGCAGGTCTGGAAACACGCCTTGCCCTACTATTACGCTGGCGATGGTATCCTCAAGGATGCCAACCTCATAGACGACATCGAGCGCCTCGTCCACTGGCCCGACCTGTCCGATCCTTGCTGGATGGCTGGTGTGACTGAACGCGCACTTCAACTACACGAAAAGACAAACTATTTCGTCGTCATGCGCATGGTAGCTTCCCACGGCCCATTCCAGACCGCCTGCGACCTGCGCGGGACCGAGACCTTTCTGATGGATATGGCGCTCAACCCCGAATTCGCCAGGGCGCTGCTGGAAAAAGTTACTACTGTGATCGAAAAGCTGCTGGCTCTTGCCATGCAGGCCGGCGGGCAGTACTTCGATATGATCGAACTGCCGGGCGACGATTACGCAGGCAATACCAATACATTGATGTCTCCCGCTATGTTTCGCAGTTTCGTCAAGCCTTGTATCGAGCGACTGGTTAAAGTTGTCAAAGAGCACAACCCCAATGTAAAAATCATGCTGCACAGCGATGGGGCGATCAGCAAATTGCTGCCAGACATTATTGCATTGGGAATAGATGTCATCCATCCGTTGGAACCATTGCCCGCTACGGATCTCCCGGCTGTAAAAGAAAATTTCGGAAAACAAGTCACCTTCCTGGGCGGCATAGACATTTCCCATGCCATGCCTGGCAGTCGCGAGGATGTCATTGCCGAGACCAAACGCCGCATTGCCCAACTGGCGCCAGGAGGCGGGTACATCCTGGCGCCTTCCAACCATTTGCAGGCGGATGTCCCAGCGGAAAACGTCGTTGCGCTCTTTGAAACAGCGCGCCAATTTGGGAAATATCCCCTTCGAATCACAGAGGCCGAATGATTGCAGATGCGCAACGCGCTCTCCCCTATTCTCCTGTAGACCCTCACAGTCCCATTCCACTCTATCACCAGGTTTATCTTGACCTGCGCCAGATGATCCAGCGCGGCGTCATCTCGCCTAGCGATATGCTGCCTCCAGAAATGGACATCTGCCAGGCCTACGGCGTTGGCCGCCAGACTATCCGTCAGGCTATTGCTCGACTTGTAGATGAAGACCTGGTCGAACGCTTTGCCGGGCGCGGCACCTTCGTCCGCGAACAACCCAGCCACACCCAATTCTTCCTGGATCGCAGTTTCAGCCAGCAAATGCGCGAGATGGGACGCACCCCGCACTCACGCTTACTCAGCCAGCAGGTTGGCGCTGTTGACCTGGATATCCCTGCATTGCAAGCCTACCAGGGAAAACCTTGCTTGACCCTGGAGCGCCTGCGCCTGGGTGACTCTGAACCGATCTGCCACCAAACCAGCACAGTCCTGAGGGAGCGCTGTGCAGGCATCGAAGGGCAGGATTTTACCAAGCAATCCCTGTATGAAACGCTTGCTACGCGTTATCAACTCATGATCAACCGCATCGACCATGTTGTCCGCGCTGTGGCAGCTGATGACTACCGCGCTGAGTTGTTGGAAGTCGAAGAAGGGACGCCGCTACTCTTTGTTGGTACAACGACTTACCTCGACGACGGCGAACTGATCGAATATTCCGCCAGTTATTACCGCGCCGACCGCTACGAATACAGCACCACCCAGACATGCTGTAACTAGGCGGTTCTGAAGAAGTTTATCTATTCATCGAAAGGGTCTTCCCATGACCAATTCTGCGATGGACTACTTGACTCAAGCCCAAGCCATCCTCGAGCGCATCGCCAACACACAGATGGACGCCATCGAGCGCGCTGCCGACCTGTGCACCAAAGCCATTGCCGGGGACGGTCTCGTCCACATGTTTGGCTCGGGCCATTCACGCATCTTTGTGGAGGAGATGTTCCCCCGTCACGGCAGTTTTCCGGGCTTCCATCCAATTGTCGAATTGTCGCTCACGTACCACAACCTGGTAGTTGGCTCGAACGGCCAGCGCCAGGCCATGTTCCTGGAACATGTGGAAGGCTTCGGCAAGGTTATCATGCGCAACTTTGTCTTCGCGCCTCCCGACTGCTTCCTGATCTTCTCCAATAGCGGGATCAACGAAGTTGTCATTGACGTGGCGCTCGAAGCCAAACGCCAGGACATGCCCGTCATTGCGGTCACGTCACTCGAACATTGCAGGGCAACCCCTGCCCCCCACAGCAGCGGAAAAAAACTGCCCGACATCGCCGATGTGGTCATTGACAACTGCACACCCGGCGGCGACGCCTTAGTGCATATCCCCGGCCTGGTCGAACCGGTCGGACCAGGCTCCACCATCGGCGCGGCGGCCGTTACCAATGCCCTCAAATGCCGGGTCGCCGAAAAACTGACCGCCCTCGGCCAGCCGCCCATTGTGCTCACCAGTAGTTATTTCATCGGGGCTGAAGCATCCAAAAAGCGTTTCGACGACTGCTACGATAATTACCGCGCCCGCGTCCAAAAAGTCTACGGGAGTTGCCGCTGATGCCAGTCCTCGACGGCAAAGTCGCTGTCATCACCGGCGGCGGGAGCGGGATTGGACAAGCGGCTGCGCGATTATTCGCTGCGGAAGGCGCGCAGGTGGTCATTTTGGACATCGACGCCGAATCAGCCTCCCAAACCCTGGCCTCGTTAAATGGACCTCATCCTGGCTCCAGCCAAAGCATTGACGCGACCGACGCCCCGCAAGTTGCCTCCGCTATCGAAAGCGTGGTCAACGACTCTGGCAGGATCGACATCCTGGTCAACGTAGCCGGCGGCAGCGGGCGCAAATGGGGAGACGGCCCCGTCGACTCCTGTACCCTGGACGGCTGGCGCAAGACCCTGGCGCTCAACCTGGACAGTCTCTTCTATTGCTGCAAGTACGCATTGCAAATCATGTTGAAACAAAAACAGGGCGTGATCGTCAACATTTCATCTGTGCTGGGGTTGGTGGGCGGCGACGATGACTTTTCCACACACGCCTACGCTGCCAGCAAGGGCGCGGTCATCAGCCTGACGCGCTCGATCGCGTCGTACTACGCCCCGCGCGGCATCCGCGCCAACGTTATCTGTCCCGGGCTGATCGCCACGCCGATGAGCCAGCGCGCCCAGGAAAGCGAACATATCCGCGCGCGCCTGCCCCAATTGCAACCGTTGACTGGCGATTTCGGCTCACCTGGGGACGTAGCCCAGGCCGCCTTATACCTGGCGTCGGATGCGTCTTCGTTCGTGACCGGAGCCATCTTGACCGTGGATGGCGGCTGGACGGTGAGATAAACGCTTATGGAAACCTCTATTTTTGACTGTCTCCACGCCGTAGGCGTCATCCCCGTGTTGGAGATCGAAGCGGTCGAAAATGCGCTGCCGCTGGCAGAAGCCTTGCAGGTTGGCGGTCTGCCCGTTGCCGAGATCACCCTGCGCACGGAAGCGGCGCTCGACTCGATCCGTTGCATTGCGCGCGAGATGCCGGAGGTGCTCATCGGCGCAGGGACGGTGATTAATCAGGAGCAGGCCCAGGCGGCGGTCGAAGCGGGGGCAAAATTCATCGTCACGCCGGGGATGATCGAGGACGTCGTTCTGTGGACGCAGGAATATCGAGTCCCAGTCCTGGCAGGCGCAGTAACGCCCACTGAAATGATCAAGGGCATGAACCTGGGATTGAACGTGCTCAAGTTCTTCCCGTCTGAGACGATGGGCGGATTGAAGGCCCTCCAATCCTTATCTGACCCGTTCCCGAAGTTACGCTTCGTCCCCACAGGCGGCATCCGGCTCGAGAACATGGCCGAGTACCTGCGGATGCCCAAGATCCATGCAGTGGGCGGTTCGTGGATGGCAAAACGCGCCATGATCGCAGAGAGAAATTTTGATGAAATCAAGCGGCTGGCGGGACAGGCCAGCGCGGTGGTGAAAGAAATTAGACGTGAGGAGACGCAATGAAAGAACAACCTTTGCGCACGACAGTAATCGGAAGTTACCCGTTCCCGTCCTGGCTAGAAAATGCCAGCCAACAGTTGAATCAATTTGGCGTCAACGAGATTGCTGAATTACAGGAAGATGCGGTCGTCGTCGCCATCCATGACCAGGTGGCGGCAGGATTGGACGTGATTACCGATGGCGAGCAATCCCGGCTGGATTTCAACCTGTCGTTTTACGGGTATTTGCAAGGCATCGAAGCCAATGAGCGCCCGCTGCGCGTCTTTGGGCCGCCCGCGCACGACCAGCGCGGAAAACACGCCATCGTGGACGAGATCTCTGCGCCGCGCGGATTGGGTGTAGTGGAGGAGTACGAACGGCTTTCGCGCCTTGCGCCAGCAGGCCCTACCCTTAAAGCCAGCGTACCAGGACCATATACGCTCAGTGGGCGGCTGACCCCCAATAGGCAATATCCTGATCGCTATGCCATAACCGAGGCGCTCATTCCCATCGTGTGCGCCGAATTGGAAGCGCTGACAGCGGCAGGCTGCGCCGAAATCACCGTGGATGAACCATCCATGAGTTGCTACGCTTACAAGGAGGACCCCAAACGATTCGTAGACATCTTCAACCGCACGGTCGCGCCTGTGGTTGGCAAGCGCCGCCTGTCCACGCACTTATGTTTTGGCAATTTCAAGGCGCGCGCCGTCGGGCCGCGCCAGTATGCGCCCATGTTCCCCGATTTCCTGAATTTTGAGGTGGACGAAATTCACCTGGAAATGGCTTCGCGCGAGTTTTCCGAGATCGCCTTGATCGAGGAAATCGCCAGGGTCAAGGATGTGGCGGTCGGAATCGTGGATGTCAAAAGTTACTACATCGAAACGCCGGAAGACATCGCCAAGCGCGTGCGCCTGTGCCTGGAGTACGCGCCCGCCGAGCGGCTGTCGTTTGCGCCCGATTGCGGCCTGAGCCAGACGGCGCGCTGGGCTTCGAAGTTGAAACTCAAGAATATGGTGGAGGGGGTGAAGATGGTGCGGGAAGAGTTGGGATTGTAGGAATGTCGTGTATGGAACCCTATATGACCAAACCCATTTTACAAGACGAAACTTTCCTGGCCGACGTCCGCTCCGCGCCGGGCGAGCGGCTCAACCTGTGGTGGCTGGGGCAAAGCGGCTACCTGGTCCAATGGCAGGGACATCACCTGCTGCTCGATCCCTACCTGTCGGATTCACTTACCAAAAAGTATGCAGACACGGACAAACCACATGTGCGCATGACAGAACGAGTCATTGCGCCTGAGGAACTGGACTTCATCGAAGTTGTTACATCCAGTCACAACCACACGGATCATCTCGACGCCGAGACCCTGCTCCCGTTATTGCAAGCCAATCCCGCGTTGATGGTCATCGTCCCGGCGGCGAACCTCGATTTTGCAGCCAACAGGCTCCAGGTCCGAGCCGAGCGCCTGACGCCTATCCAAGCAGATGGCGCTTCCGTCAGCAGCGGGCCGTTTACCTTCCATGCCATCCCATCCGCGCACGAAGCCCTGGAAACCGATGAGAACGACGATCACAAATTCGTCGGCTACCTCATCGAAGTCGGCGGGAAAACCATCTACCACAGCGGCGACGCATGCCCGTACGATGGCCTGGAAAGTCGCCTGAAAAAATGGAACATCAACCTGGCGCTTCTCCCCATCAACGGGCGCGACCCGTCGCGGGGCGTGGCGGGCAATTTCACAGGGGAGGAAGCGGCGCAACTGGGCAAGAGGGTCCGCGCAGGACTGGTTATCCCATGTCACTATGAGATGTTCGAATTCAACACAGTTTCCCCGCAAGAATTTATTGCCGCTGCGCAGGCGATTGGCTGCCCATACTACATCCTCAAGGCCGGGGAGCGGTTGAGCCTGGCATAATATGTGTGGTCCTACCCAGGGCTTTCGGGATTGACGCCCCATCAGGGATAAAGATTTCAGCAGCGCCAGACCGGGACAACACCCGAAACCCCTTACTCGTACCGCAGCGCCTCCACCGGCTCCAGGTTCGCCGCCCGGCTGGCAGGATAGATGCCAAAGAACAGGCCCACTGCTGCCGAAAAGAGCGTCGCCAGCAGGATGGCGTCCATGCTGACCACCGGGGTGAAATCGGTATTGGTCGCCGCCGCGATCTGCCCGACGATATAGGCAATGAACCAGCCAAACACAATGCCAATGATTCCGCCAAACAGGCTGAGCAGGGAAGATTCGGTCAGGAACTGGATCAAGATGTCGCGTTTGCGCGCCCCCAGCGCCTTGCGCAACCCGATCTCGCGCGTGCGCTCGGTCACGGAGACCAGCATGATATTCATAATGCCGATTCCGCCCACCAGCAGCGAAATACCCGCAATCCCGCCCAGGAAAATGGTCAGGATGCCCGTAATCGACTCGAAGGTCGTCAGCAGGTCGCGCTGGGTAAAAATGGTGAAATCGTCCTCGCCGACGGCAGTGCGGTGACGGGTGCGCAGGATCTGTGAAATCTCGTCAATGGCAGTATCCACCGCCTCGGCGTCCACCGCCTGCACCAGGATAATGTCCACCCGGTCGGACGTACTGCGGCGGATCAAACGCGTTTGCGCCGTGCTGAACGGCACGATCACCAGGTCATCCTGGCTGCCAAACGTGCCGCCGCCTTTCGATTCCAGCACCCCAAGCACGCGGAATGGCTGCCCCTCGATCCGCATGGTCTCACCGGCAATTCCATCGCGGCGCCCAAAAAGTTTGTCGGCCACATCCGGCCCAACCAGGACCACCGAAGCGCGTCCCAGGATATGCTCCTCCGTGATGTACTCCCCCTCCGTAACAAGGTAATTCCTGACCGTGAAATATTCAGGGGTGGCGCCAACGATCTGCGTCGCAGCAGTTTCCCCGCCAAACGACACCTCCGCGTTCCCTTGCAAGGCAGGCGCAACCACCGCCACCGAAGGCGCCTGGAAGGGATCAGCAATAGCCTGCGCGTCGCCCAGCGTCAACGGTTTGGGATTGCGGATGGTGTCATTGAAATCGCCGCGGAAGACAAACAACAGGTTGGTACCGATGCCGCTGATCGAACCTGTGATGGACGCTTCCGCGCCGCGCCCAACCGACAGCATCGCAATCACCGCCGCCACACCGATGACGATCCCCAACACGGTCAACCCGGAGCGCATCTTATTGCCGTTCAGGCTTTCCAAGGCTTCCAGGATGGATTGCGTCAGATTCATACCTTCTCCTTCCTGGACTTGCGCGCCTCTTTCCTAGCCTTGTCCTGCCTCCGTTTCCCGGCTTTCCTCCTGCCTCCGGTTGCCGTCGCTTCCCCTTCCAAATCGAGCAGCCCATCTTGCAAACGGATCACGCGCCCGGTCTGCGCCGCGATCTTGGGATCGTGCGTCACGATGATCAACGTCGTGCCGCGCTCCCGGTTGAGCGACAGCAGCAGGTCCATGATCTCCTGGCCCACCTTGGAATCCAGGTTGCCGGTCGGCTCATCCGCCATGATGATGGATGGATTGTTGATGATGGCGCGCGCCACCGCCACCCGCTGTTGCTGGCCGCCGGAAAGTTCCGTCGGGCGGTGGTTGACGCGGTCGCCCAGGCCCACCGCCTCCAGGGCCTGCCGCGCCAGGTCGCGCCGCCCGCTAGTCACACCGGCGTAACGCAGGGGCAATTCCACGTTTGCCAGCGACGAAACGCGCGAGAGCAGGTTGAAACTCTGGAAGACAAAGCCCACCTTGCGGTTGCGGATGATCGCCAACTGGTCATCCGTCAGGCTGGAGACCAGTTCGTCATCCAGGTAATATTCGCCAGCCGTAGGCCGGTCCAGGCAGCCGATCATATTCATCAAGGTGGATTTCCCAGAGCCGGAAGGTCCCATGATGGAAATCACCTCGCCGCGCTCGATCGTAAACGAGACGCCGCGCAAGGCGTGCACCTCGACCTCGCCCATCTTGTAGACTTTGGTGATGTCGTGTACTTCGATTACATTGTCCATAGCAACAAATGTACCTCCGACCTGCCTGTGCCACTTGTGCCATGAAATGGTACGAAGTGGTATGGTCGGCCTTGCCAGGCCAAGCCTGGCGATACAAATTAGCGCGCGAACGGCGGCCCGCTGCCCGTCAGGTCGGCTGTCGGGTTCAAGAGGATCTGGTCGCCTTCCTTCAAGTCGCCGCCCAACACCACGCTCATCGTGTCGGACGAGGAACCCAAGCGAATTTCCACTTTCTTTGGCTTTCCGTCTTCGCCCATGATGAAGACCACCCGGTCGCCATCCACCAGGCGGACAGCGCGGTTCGGCACCAACACCGCGTCCTTGATCTCTTTCACCACGATGTTGACCGCAGCCGTCATGCCGGGTTTGACCAACTCGTCAGGTTCGGTCAACTCCACAGTGACCGTGAAGTTCACGACCCCGCTAACGACCGTACCGGCCTGGGCTACTTTGGTCACTTCTCCCTGGTATTCCTTGCCCAGGATCGCATCGAAGGTCAACGATACTGTTTGCCCGACCGTCACGCTATTGATGTCCACTTCCGAGAGTTCCACGTCCACCAGCAGGCTGCGCAGATCGTCTACACGGAAGGCAAGCGCGCCGGTGGATACCTGGTCGCCAGGGAGAGGCAATGCCTCGGTAACGGTGCCAGCAAAGGGGGCGGTCAGACGCGCCAGGTTGAGCGTCGCCTGGGCGGCGTCCACGCGCGCCTGGGCAGCCTCCAGGTCGTCGGCATTGGGGCCGTTTTCCACCCGGTCATAAGCGCGTTTAGCGTCTTCATATTGGGCTTGTTTCAGGGCCAGGTCGGCGTCCGCTTTTTCGATCTCTTCAGGGGTGGCTTTGCTTTTGTATGATTTGGTCTTGGGCACTTGGACGGGGATGCCATTGACGATCTCGGTGACCATGCGTACCTCGGTCCTTTCCACTTGGTAGTTCAAGGCCTCACGATAATCATAGGCTTTTTCGAAAGCCTCCCTGGCGTTCCGCAGGGCAATCCAGGCTTGCGCGCGGGCTGTATCTGATTCTTCCAGATCGTCCAGGGCGCGCTGCGCCGAGACCAGTTCCGCTTCCGCCAGGATGATGGTTTGCGGAAGCGAGGTCTTCGAAAGCGAAGCCAGCACGTCGCCAGCCTTCACCGCGTCCCCTACATTCACGTTCACATCTTCCACCGTGCCAGACGTTTGCCAGATCAGGGTAGCGCTCTGGCGGGCGCGCACAGTGCCGGTAGCGCCCACCGTCGCCGTCAGATCCCCACGCTCGACAGGAGCGATCTGGAACTGCGCTGCCGGGTCGCTTGACCGAGGACGAAACACCAGGAACAGGGCAAGCAACACCAAGACAACCGCCACAGGGATGACGATCTTCTTTTTCCTTTTGATGAAATCTATCATAAACATATCCTCCGCGGGCAACCCCGCCAAACCCTGATTTTACCTTACTCTGGAAAAAATCCCGCGGCGCGGCGCCTCTTTAATACAGAAATCTTACAAATACGAAACGTGACACTTGTCGCCCGCTTTGGTGACATCCTGGTCTGCCTGTCTCTTTCAAGATTAGGTATTATCATCGCACTTTATTAATAGAAACACCGGAGGATCGTATGCAGGCCGTACCGAGCGAATTTCTTGCCATTGACCGAAAGGAACGCGTTAACAAGCCCTTCTTCGACCTGGATCTGCGCGCGCCCGAACTCCGCACCTGCGACTTCGACGACGTTGTAATCGAATTCACTCCTGAACGCGCCATGGTCCAGGCTGCGCGCTGTATCCATTGCCCGGATCCGGCGCCTTGTATGGTAGCCTGCCCGGTACACAACGACATCCCCTCCGCCATGTGGTTGATCGAACAGGGTCGCTTCGTAGATGCGGCGGACCTGTACCACCAGACCAGTTCCCTGCCAGAAATCTGCGGGCGGGTCTGTCCGCACGAGGCGCTGTGCCAGGGCTCGTGCGTGCTGAACAAGCACCACGAACCTGTACTGTGCGGCGAACTGGAAACCTTCGCAGTGGATTACAAGCGCCGCACCGAAGGGCGCATCATCCCGCTCGGCGCGCCTACCGGCAAAAAAGTGGCCGTCATCGGCGCGGGACCGGCTGGCCTGGGTTGCGCGGACCAGTTGCTCCAAATGGGTCACGAGGTCGCCATCTTCGAGTCCAAACCGGCGCCCGGCGGCCTGCTGGTCTACGGCATCCCGAACTTCAAACTTCCCAAAGATGTGTGGACAGAGAAATGGGGAGAGTTCGAGCGCGCCGGGGTCGAGTTCTTTCCCAACACTTACATCGGCAAAGACAAGACCATCGACGATCTGTTGAAGAAAGACGGCTTCGACGCTGTCTTTATCGGCGTCGGTTCGGAAATCGACGCCAAGATGGAAGACACGCCCGGTACCGACCTGCCCGGCGTATATGAGGCGACCGATTTCCTCATCCGCGGCAACGTGGAACCGAGCCTGCTCCCGCCAGATATGAAAGCCCCGCTTGAAGTCGGCAAGCGCGTAGTGGTCATCGGCGGCGGCGATACCGCCTCCGACTGCCTGCGCACCGCCCTGCGGCTGGGCTCTGAAGAAGTGACCTGCCTGTACCGCCGCACGGAAAAGGAAATGCCCGGCGGCAAGAAGGACCGCAAAATGGCAAAGGACGAGGGCGCGAAATACCGCTTCCTCACCCAACCGGTCAAATTCATTGCCGGGGAAGACGGCAAACTGGCGGCTGTCGAGTGCATCGAGATGAAACTGGGCGAGCCGGACGAGAAAGGCCGCCGCCGCCCCGTACCGGTCGAAGGCTCCAACTTCAGCGTCGCCTGTGACACTGCCATCCTGGCGCTGGGCTACTGGCCCGATCCCATCCTCGGTAAGACCACGCCGGACCTGGAAACGCACAACTGGGGCCTGGTCAAAGTCACAGACAAGGAAACCGGGCAGACCAGCCGCGAGGGCGTCTTCTCAGCCGGCGACTGCGTGACCGGCCCCGACCTGGTGGTGACCGCCATGCGCGGCGGACGAAAAGCGGCCAAAGCCATCGACGCATATTTGAGAAGTAAGTAAAGACAGACGCGCCGAAATTGGAATCAATCGGGAGGCAGGTTTTGCTTCCCGGTTTTTTGTTCCAGGTACACAACTTGCACTACCTTCGGGTATACTTTCGTTGCAAGGAGCAAGACATCTCAACCTTCCAAGGGACTGCCATGAGCCAAAGAAATGCAACACGAATGGTCATAGATTTCCTCACCTTCCCATTCCGGGCGTTGGCGCTCATCGAAACCGACCGCTGGGGCATGTCCTCATTGGCATCGGAGAGATATGATTTTGCGTCGAAGGAAGTGATTGGGTATTGCCTGGATGTAGGCTGCGGGAAGAATAACCGCTTTGTCGACGAATACCTGGGCAGGAATGGCCGGGGGATAGATATTTATCCCTATGAGGGATTGACGGAAGAACACCTTATCGACAACTTCGACTCCTTTCCTTTTGGGGATGAGACGTTCGATTCAGTGACCTTCATTGCCAACTTGAGCCATATCCCAGAGTCGAAACGAGACCAGGAATTCAAGGAAGCCTATCGCGTCCTCAAGCCGGGCGGCAACATCATCGGGACGATGGGAAACCCGCTGGCTGAAATACTCACGCACAAGGTTGTCTGGTTTTACGATAAAGTGTTCAAGACGAGTTTCGATATGGATTCGCAAAGAGGCATGTCTGAGGAAGAATCCTACTTTCTCTTGGACCCGGAAATCCTGGAAAGGTTCACCAGGGCTGGCTTCAAGCGCATCAGCAAAAAATATTTTTGGACCCAGTGGGGACTGAACCATCTCTTCGTTGGATGGAAAGAATAACCTTTGAGATGAAGCCCGCCACCAGGCCGTTATTCCGGCTCCACCGTCTCGATTTTTGGTTTGCCGCTGCAATCGGTGTGTTAAGCCTGGCGCTGTACATCCGCACCCTGGCGCCATCGCTACTGTACGGCGACATGGCCGAGTTCCAGACGCTCTCGTACACGCTGGGCATGACCCACGCCAGCGGCTACCCGACGCAGATCGTGATCGGGAAATTGTTCACATCCCTGCCGTTTGGGAACATTGCCTGGCGCGTCAACCTGATGTCGGCCTTTTTCGGCGCGTTGGCAGTGGCAAACGTCTACTTGATCGCGCGGCTGATGGGCGGCTGGCGGACGGCGGCGCTACTGGGCTCGCTGTCCATGGCGACCAGCGTCTTCTTCTGGCGGCGGGTGATCGTGGCCGAATCGTACGGCCCGGCGGCGGGGATGCTGTCGCTGGTGTGGCTGTTTGTCCTGCTGTGGCGGCGCACGGACAAATGGGGCTGGCTCTTCCTGGCCGGGCTGGCCGGCGGACTGAGCCTGGGCATCCATAGCACGGTCATCATGACAGGCGCTTCCGCCCTGGTCTACCTGCTGCTGACGGCGCGCAAACGCTCCGCGTGGATCGGGGCGGCTGCGGGCGCGCTGCTGGGACTGGTCTTGACCCTGGCTTTCTTCCTGTACCTTGACGCGAACGATCCGCCTTCCAGCATCTATAACACCACCTACCGCACCAACCTGGACGTGTTCGGCCTGACGCCGGAGGAATTCGATTCCCCCACGGAGCGCCTGCTGGAAATTTTCCCGACCGGCAGTTTCTGGACGTATTATTTCAGCGCCGCGCCGGAAGAGATCGAACGGCGCATCCTGGAATACGTCAACTCGTTCCCGCGCTGGCAGGCGGCCGGCGCCCTGCTGGGAGGGTTGGCCTTGTTCGGGCTGCGCAAGGGAAATCAATGGCGTTACCACTTCGTGGCACTTTGGCGCGAGGGACTGTATCCACTGATCGCCTTTGCCCTGATCTGGACATTTGCGGTTTCAGTGGAGTTTTCGGTCTACCAGGAATTCTACGTGCCGGCAGCGGTCATCACGCACACCTGGCTGGGGATGGGGGCCAGCGCCCTGCTCGACGGGGCGGAATGGCTGGTGAAACGGAAGCAGGCCCCAATCCCAGGGCGAAGCGGGGCGCTGGTCAACCTGCTGGGGTTGGCGCTGCTGGCTTTGTCCGCATGGAACGCGCGCGCGGATTTGCGCCTGGCCGTCCAGGAAGGCACGACGACCTTCATCCAGGCCGAAAAAATCTACCCGCATGACGCCGACCGCGCGGTAAAGGAAGGGCTGCGCATCCTGGGAAAAGTGGAAGATAACGCCATCGTGTTTGCCAACTGGGACCGCCTGTATTCTTATGTGTACACCGCCCACATCTTGCAAGGCCGCACGGGGATCGCGCTGCACCAGGCGCTGGGTCCGCCCGCCCCCGGCGCGACCATGAAGGCGTATATCGATGCCAACCTCGCGGCGCGCCCGGTCTATTTTACGCTGGACATGCCCGGCCTGGAAACGTATTACCATGTCGAGCAGGTCGAGCCGCAACTTCTCCGCATCACCCCGAAGGAACCATGACCCATACCCGACGTTGGTTGATCCCACCCCCGCTCACGCGCGAAGCCGAGGCTGCGCTGGCCGCCTTCCCGCCCATCCTGCGGCAGATCCTGTTCAATCGCGGCTATGCCGCTTACGACGAGGCGCGCACCTTCCTGGAGGCGAAACCCGGTTTCGACACGGACCCCTTCCAGATGACCGGTATGGGCGAGGCGGTAGAGCGCATCCGTTATGCGCTGACGCAAGGGGAGGCGATTGCCATCTACGGCGATTACGACGTGGACGGCGTGACGGCCACCGCCCTGTTGGTGGACACGCTGACCGCGCTGGGCGGGAAGGTGCGCGGCTACATCCCCAACCGCTTCGACGAAGGCTACGGCTTGAACAACGAGGCGCTGGAGGCGCTCAAGGGCGAGGGCGTGCGACTGGTCATCAGCGTGGACTGCGGCATCCGCTCGCCGGACGAAGCGCATCACGCCCGGACGATTGGCCTGGACCTCGTTATCACCGACCATCACCACCCCTCGGAGGGAATCCTGCCCCCCGCTCTGGCGGTAGTCAATCCCAAACAGCCGGGCGATTCCTACCCCGACAAAGACCTGGCCGGGGTAGGAATCGCGTACAAACTGGCCGAGGCGCTGCTGAATTCAGAATCCAGAATTCAGAATTCAGAATTCCAAAGCCCTGATCTTCTCGACCTGGTAGCCCTCGGCACGGTGGCAGACCTGGCCCCCCTGGTAGGCGAAAACCGCTTCCTGGTGCGCCAGGGACTGCGCCGGATGCGCGAGACGCAGCGCCAGGGATTGTTCTCGCTGGCAAACGTATCCGACATCCAGATCGCCAGGGTCAACGCGGTCGACATCGGCTTCCGGCTTGGGCCGCGCCTGAACGCCTCCGGGCGGTTGGAATCGGCGCTGGCCTCGTACGAACTGTTGACCACGAAAGATGTCTTCCGCGCCGGGCAACTGGCCCAACAACTGGACGTCCAGAACCGCGAGCGCCAGCGGCTGACGCGCGAGATCCAGGCGCAGGCCGAGGCGCTGGCGCTGGCCGAAGACCCGGATGCCTGGCTGCTCTTCGCCGCCCACGAAAGTTTCAATCCCGGCGTCGTGGGATTGGCCGCCTCGCGCCTGACCGAGACCTACTACCGCCCTTCCATCGTCGCCCACCGCGACGCGCACACCACGCGCGGCTCGTGCCGCTCCATCCCTGAATTCCACATCACAGACGCGCTCGACCAGTGCGTGGATCTGCTGGTCAGGCACGGCGGCCACGCCGCTGCGGCCGGTTTCACGGTCGAGAACAGCAAACTGGACGAACTGGTCTCACGTCTAAAAAGCATCGCCCGGGAAAAACTCAGCGGGCAGGATTTGCGCCCCACGCTGACCGCCGACGCCGAAGTGGCGCTCAAGGACGTGCGCCCGGAATTGCTCAACCACCTCAAATACCTGGAACCCACCGGCTACGGCAACCCAGACGCTATCTTTGTCGCGCGCGGCGTCAAAGTCAAGGGGTCGCGCAGCGTCGGCGCAGATAGCAAGCACCTGAAACTGACCCTGGAAGATGAACACGGCATGACGCACGACGCCATCGGCTTCCGGCTCGGCCACCTGCAGCCGGAGTTGCCCGCGCGCGTAGACATCATGTTCACCTACGAGACCAACGAATATAACGGACGCACGAATTTCCAATTGAATCTGAAAGACGTGAAGGCAGAGGGAACGCCAGATTGACACCATGGACTTCCACTTTTCCCGCTCATACCACGGCCCCGTGAAAGGCGTCATCCTGGACTGGGCCGGTACCGCCGTGGATTACGGGTCTTTTGCCCCTACGGCTGTTTTCATCCGCCTGTTCGAAACCCAGAACGTCCAAATTACCGCAGAAGACGCCCGCTCCGGCATGGGACTGATGAAAAAGGACCACCTGCGCACCATCCTGTCACGCCCGTCTGTAGCCGAGGCCTGGAAAACCGCGCACGGCAGACCGGCGACCGAAACCGACATCGAGAACCTGTTCGAGAACTTCATCCCCATGCAGGCCTCCGTGCTGACAGAGTATGCAGAACCAATTCCAGGAGTCTTGGAGGTAGCCAAAGAACTACGTGACCGCGAGATCAAGATCGGCTCCACCACTGGCTATCTGCGCGCGATGATGGACATCCTGGCCCCCAAAGCCGCTCGCAAAGGCTATGCGCCCGACTGCATTGTCTGCCCGGATGAAGTCCCTGCCGGGCGGCCATATCCCTGGATGTGCTACCAGAACGCCATGCAACTGGGCGTCTACCCGATGGAGGCGCTGGTCAAAGTGGGCGACACCCTGCCGGACATCGAGGAAGGCCTGAACGCCGGGATGTGGAGCGTCGGTCTATCCCTGACCGGGAACCTGCTCGGCTTACGAGAAGAGCAAGTCAACGCCCTGACGCCGGAGCAGCGCCAGGCGACCCGCGACAAGATCGAGCCTGTACTCTACCAGGCCGGGGCGCATTTCGTCATTGATGGGATTTGGGATTTACCAACCGTCCTGGACGACATCGAACGCCGCCTGCGCCAGGGGGAGCGTCCATAACCGGATACCAATCACAGCATCGCACTGGAAGATCACGGCCCCCAGCGGGGCTGGTAATCGCAATAATCGTTACTCGTCAGGCGGCGCAGGTCTGTGCCATCGGCGCGGATGAGGTAGATTTCACAGCCATGAATATCGCCGGGGTGGTCGAAATAGGCCGTAAACGCCACCCAATTGCCGTCCGGGGAGAAACTGGGACCCTGGCTGTTTCCGCCGCTGGGGGTCAGTTGGCGCACATTGGAGCCATCCGCGTTCATCAGGTACACTTCCCGCTCCCAGGGCTCGCCCGAATAGGTGACGATGCTCCCGCCGTCCGGCGACCAGTCGCTGCGCCCGCGGATGGCGGGCAAGTTGCCAACTTGATGCAGCCCGCTGCCATTTTCCTTGACCACATACAATTGGGTGCTGCCCTTCATGTCGGAGGCAAACAGGATGGATTTTCCATTCGGCGACCAGGTTGGGTCCCAGCCGGTGATCTTGGGGATGTTGTTCGGGTTTTCCCCATTCCGCTCCATGACCATGATCTGGTACTTTTCCGGGTTAGCCGTCCAGCGCATGAAGGTAATGTATTGCCCGTCTGGGGAGATTTCGGGCGCATTCAACACGCCCAACTTCCTGGTCAACTGCTTGACGTCGCCGGTCGCCAGGTCCATCTCGTAGAGTTCATAGATGTTCTCCTCACGGAAGGCGGCATAGACAACGCTATTCCCATCCGGGGACAAGGAAGGGTAATAGTGCTGGCGGCTGTCATCCGTTGTCAAGCGGCGGAAACCGCTGCCGTCCGCGTTGATGATGCAGACCTGGTTGCTGGCCTGTACTTTGTAGATCTGGCAGGTGAAGACGATCTTGCCGGTTGGCCCGTCGCTGGGTGAAACGGAGGGAACTGCCAGGCCAGTTGGCGCGCCGGTCGGGAAATCGAAGGCAGAGGTAGCCGTCGGCGCGGGGGAGGCGGCGGGATAAACTGTCAGCGGGGTGGCGGCTTGCAACGTGGCCAGCAGGTCGAGGGTCGGGACCGAAGCGGGCGCAGACAGGCGCGTCCCTATCCATAAGGCAGTCGCCAGTAACAAAACGCCGCAGAACGCGATCAGTCCTACGGCAATAAGGAGGTTGCGGTTGGTTTGGGTCATCTCGCTATTTTACCCGTCCATAACGATAATAAGCGGCGCAAGCGCCCTCGGACGAAACCATGGTCGCGCCCAGGGGATGTTCAGGCGTACATTCCTTGCCAAAGGCGGAACAATCGTGCGGCTTCTTCAAACCTTGCAGGATCTGGCCGGCGATGCACAACGGCGATTCGTCGGCAGTGATGGTTTCCACATCGAAGCGTTTCTCGGCATCGAAGGCGTCGAACTCTGGCCGAAGGCGCCAGCCGCTCGCGGGGATCATGCCGATACCGCGCCATTTGCGGTCGCAGGGCATGAAGACAGCCTCGATCATTTTTTGGGCGGGCAGGTTGCCCTCGAAAGTGACGGCGCGCGCGTAGGCGTTGGCGACCTCGACTTTGCCCGCTTCGAGCAGTTGGACGGTTTGCAAGATGCCCTGCGCCACATCGAGCGGCTCGAAGCCGGTCACGACCATCGGGGTTCGGAATTTTTCGGCCAGCGGCGGGTATTCGTGGTAGCCCATCACGGCGTTGACGTGCCCCGCCAGCAGGAAGGCCTGCACACGGTTGGCGGGCGAACCCAGAATAGCCGCAATGGCCGGCGGCACGCGCACGTGCGAAACCAGGATGCTGAAGTTGTCCAGGCCAAGATTTTTGGCGTGCATCACGCTCATCACGTTGGGCGGTGCGGTGGTCTCAAAACCGATAGCAAAAAAGACCACCTGCTTTTCCGGGTGCTTCTGCGCCTGTTTGACCGCGTCCAGCGGCGAATAGACCACGCGCACATCGCCGCCGCCCGCTTTGACCGAGAACAGGTCGCGGCCTGAGCCTGGCACACGCAGCATGTCGCCATACGAGCAGAAGATCACTTCCGGGCGCGCAGCAATAGCCAGCGCCTTGTCGATCAACTCCAGCGGCGTCACGCAGACGGGGCAGCCAGGGCCGTGCACCAGTTCGATCTCCGGCGGCAGCAATTGGTCGATGCCATGCCGCACGATGGCGTGCGTCTGCCCGCCGCAGATTTCCATCAGCGTCCACGGTCGGGTTATCGTGCGGCGGATCTCCTCGA
>JBMOMO010000079.1:0-3064 GCA_049324135.1 Chloroflexota bacterium | reverse complement strand
AGAAAGCCTATTAGATGGGTCTGAAGGAAAAACGGTAGGGAGGATGATTCAACAGGATGGTGTTCAAGACCGTATACTTTTCCTACTTCCTTCAAAGTCTGTATTTCATAAAAAAGCTCTTGTGTTGTCTTTCCTATCTTTTTCCAACGTTTGTTGGCAATTTCTATGATCTGATTCCCTGCCAGGAGGTAATACTCCAAATTACTTGAGTTTTGAATTGTTCCCACTTCGATAGCGCAGCCGTCAATATCAAAATAATGCAGTGGTTGTGTTTCCATATTAGGTCGCCATTTTTTGAGCAATTGACCATCCAGCCAGATTTCACGCATAGCAAATGGCCCGCGTTTCAGCATTACTTCATGCGGCTTATCTTTGACGGAAAACTTCCATTTGACAGTGGTCACGTTGAATGCTTCCTATTCTGCGATGTTGTCATTTGCCATCTTGCTTTTGAACAATTCATAAGCCGCATCCCAGATCTCGTCGGGGACGTAGGGCAGGTCGGCGTGGCCTGCCTGTGCGGACTGTTCATAAGCGAAGTCGACGAAGCGCGGCAGGGTGTTGACGCCGTGTTCGAGGTCGTGCAGCCAGCATTCGCCGATGGGGCCGCTGGCTGCCAGCAGACCTGTCCCCTCGAAGGCCTGGCGGATCAGGGACAGGTCGTAGTGCAGTTCGCGCAGTTCGACGTCCCAGCGCGTGCTGTCCCAACTGAGGATGGCGTAGCTGCCGCCCGTCTGGCCCATGAACGTGCCGCAGACCGAGCCTGGGTTGAGGGCCAGCCGTTCATCCAGGCGCAGTTGCCAGGGCAGGTGGGTGTGGCCGAAGATCAGGACGGGTTCGGAGACCATCTCTAGCGCGGTTTCCAGGCGGGATATATCTTGATCGGGATACACCAACTCCGAGACACTGCGCGGCGAGCCATGCACCATGCGGATCGGGTCAACCCCGTCGAAGGTGAGAGTCCGCTGCTCGGGCAGGTCGCGCAGGAAGGTCAGGGAGTCGGCGTCCATCTGCTCGAAATTCCAACGCATGAAGGCCCATTGACGGGCGGTGTGCCACCAGTCGGGCGCATCCCCCGAGGCGAAGCGCAGAAGGTAGTTCTCGTTGTTGCCGCGGATCATCCACGCGCCCAACGCGCGCAGGCGTCGAAGCACCTCGACGGAGTTGGGCCCCGCCACCATGTCGCCCGCGACGAGGATGCCGTCGACGGCGTCCCGCTCGATCTGCGAGAGGGCCGCTTCCAGGGCGGGGATGTTTCCGTGAATGTCGGCGAGGATGGCAAGGCGCATTGGGTTTCCTTTACATTGTGTCATTCTGAGCGACCCGCGTAGCGGGGAGCGAAGAATCTCTACTCCGTGTAAGAGACCCTTCGCTCGCGGAGAGCACGCTCGCTCAGGGTGACACGGGACGGGTAACGCGCTTCTGCCGCGCGATGATGTCGTCTTCCCAGGTCAGCTCGTCCGAGTTGGGGATGCGGCCTGCGCGTTCCATGACCTCGAAGACTTGCGTCATGCCCTGTTCGAGCGAGACCTGCGGGTGGAATTCGGGCACGTCGCGGAAGAGTTTCTCGGCGGAGTAGTAAATGTGATGCGCGAAGATCTCCTCGCAGATGCCGAAGTCTGGAACGTTCAGTTTTTTCAGATCTTCGAATGGCACGCCGACCAGTTCCGTTTCCCGACCGAGGATATTGCCCGCCAGGCGGTGATACTCGCTCCAGGTGACGAATCCGCGGCTGACGGCGTTGTAGGTCTGGCCGAGCGTGTGCGGCTTGCCGATCACGCCGACGAAGGCGCGGGCGATGTCATCGACATGCAGATGCTGATGCAGCGCGTTGCCGTCGCCGCAGACCAGGAGCGGCTTGCCCTTCTTGACGCGGTCGATCCACGAGAAGTCCCAGCAGACCTGACGCACCATGCCCTGCACGGGGCCGTAGGTCGTGGACGGCTTGATGATGATGGCGGGGAATTTCTCGCGGTGCCAGGCTGCGAGGTAGACGTCATCTGCGGCGGCCTTGTCCCGTCCGTAGTCCGAGATGGGCCGCAGCGGATGGGTTTCATCCGCAGGGAGGTAGTCGTACTGAATACCATACGTGCAGGCCGTGGAGGTCTGCACGAACCAGCCCACGCCGCGAAAGGCGCGGATGCTGGAGGCGGCGTCCTCGGCATCGAAGCCGATCATGTCGATGGCCGCGTCGAATTTCTCAGCCTGCATTTTGCGCTCGAAATCCTCGCGATTCTTGCGGTCGCCCTGAATGACGCGCACGCCCTCGGGCGCCTTCGCACTCTGTCCGCGATTGAAGCACACGACCTCATGTCCCTGTCCGAGCAGCAGCTTGACAATGGATTGACTGATATTTCCTGTTCCACCAACGATTCCGATTTTCATAATGATTCCTTTGCCCTCACCCCTGCCCCTCTCCCCAATGAGGAGAGGGGTTTGCTCCCTTCCCCCCGTGGGGGGAAGGGCCGGGGATGAGGGTACTATTTAATTTCCACAACCCTGCCCGTCTGGCTTGACTCGTAGGCGGCGTCCACAACTTTCATATTTGTCCAGCCTTCGTGCCCGCCAGGGACGGGAGTTTGATTCTTCTCGACACACTCGACGAAGTATTTCAACTGGTCGGTGTACATGCCCTGCGAGTAATGCGACTCCTGACTTGCAAGCGGCGACTCGATCACGTCGATCTTGTTTTCCTCGTTGGGGATCTCCAGATGCGTGGGGAAGACCTGGCCGAAGCCTTTCAGACCGTAAAGCTGCGCGCCTGCTTCGGGGCTGTCTGAGTGCGGCTGCCACCAGCCTGTTTCGATGTAGGAGGTCACGTCGTTATCCCAGTTGACCAGGATCACGCCCGTGTCATCCACGTCGGAATCCTTGTAGTAGGTGCCGATCTTCGCATACACGGAGACAGGCTGCGGGTCGCCGAGCAGGAAGCGCGTGGTGTCCAGCGCGTGGACGCCCATGTCGGCCATCGCGCCGCCGCCCGCGTATTGCTTCTGCGCGAACCAGCCCGACGGCCCCCAGTTGACATGCACGCTGTACGCTTTGGTGCGGATGATCTTTCCGA
>JBMOMO010000078.1:0-3065 GCA_049324135.1 Chloroflexota bacterium | reverse complement strand
TCCTGTACGGCCGGTACAACGAGAAGAAGATGGATGCCTTCAGCGTGGAGATCGCCACCAAATTTGGCTACGACTGGGCGCGCGGCCGCCAGGACCGCGCCCCGCATCCCTTCAGCACCACCTTCAGTGTCAACGACGTGCGCATCACGACCCGCTTCGAGAAGCAATATCCCACCGCGATGCTGTTCAGCACCATGCACGAGACGGGTCATGCGCTCTATGAACTTGGCGTTAAACAGGAATACGACCGCACCCAATTGATGGGCGGCACCTCCCTGGCCATCCACGAGTCGCAGTCGCGCATGTGGGAAAACCTGGTCGGGCGCTCCTTTGCCTTTTGGGAGCACTTCTATCCCCAGTTCAAGAAACTCTTCCCCGCCCAGCTCGACGGCGTCAGCCTCAGGACCTTCTACAAGGCCATCAACAAGGTCGAGCCATCCTTCATCCGTGTCAATGCGGACGAGGCCACCTACAACATGCACATCATGCTGCGCCTCGAATTGGAGATTGGCATGGTCGACGGCAGCATCCTGGTCAAGGACCTGCCCGAGATCTGGAACGCCAAAATGAACGATTACCTCGGCGTCATCCCCCCCAACGACGCGCAGGGCGTCTTGCAGGACATGCACTGGTCGGGCGGCGCCATCGGCTACTTCTCCACCTATGCGCTTGGCAATATCGTCTCGGCCCAGTTGTGGGAGAAGATTCAAAAGGATCTGCCGGACCTCGACGCCGAAATCCGCAAGGGAAAATTCGACTCCCTGCTGGAATGGTTGCGGAGCAAGGTGCATGTCCATGGCCGCAAGTATGACCCGCAGGACCTGGTCAAGAAGGTCACCGGCTCGAAGATCGACTCTGCCGCCTACGTGCGCTACCTGACGAGGAAGTTCGGCGAGATTTACGGCCTGTAACATTTGGAACGCGGAGTCCGCGGCCAGGCAGGCTGAAGCCTGCACTCTCTGAAATTCGACAAGTCCAACCAGTTGTCCTGACTGGTTGGATTTGTTTGTGATATAAACAGCCCCATGCTTCGAAAGAACCTCACCCTGCTCATCCTGGCTGGATTGATGGCCGGCTGCGCGCCAACGCCTGCCCCCGCGCCCACGCTTCTGCCTGCGGAACTGGTCCCGACCATCATTGCCCTGACGGCGGATGCCGCCTCCACGGCCACCGCGCAGGCGTTCACGCCCACAACGCCCCCCGAGACCCCCACGCTCACGCTGACGCCGCGTCCCTCCATCCCGCGGCCCACTTCCACGTTTACGCCCCAGCCCGAGATTCCCCTGGCGCAGATCCAGTTCCTCTCGCCCGGGCCAATGTCGCGTTTCATTTCGCCGGTGCAGATGCAATTGCTGATCGTGGCCGGCGAGAGCGAGGTGGTGCAAATCGACCTGTTCGGCGAGGACGGACGCCTCTTGGGGCGTATCATCGACCGCATGAACCGCCTCCTTTCGGGTGCGTACAAGGTGTACAAGATCCCCTTCGAGATTCGCGCCGCCGCCGAGACCGCCCTGCTGCAGATCAGCACGAAGGACAAGCAGGGACGAATGCGGGCGCTGAATTCCCTGCCCATCATCCTGCTTTCTTCGGGTGTGACCGAAACCACGCCGGCTGGAAATATGGTTTACGAGCGGGCGGTATTCCTGTCGCCCGAAAACGGGTTCGACGCACGGGGCGGGGAACTGGATGTCAGGGGCCGCTACTGGCCCTACAATACCCAGCCGGTCTTCCTCGAACTGATCCTGCCAAATGGTTCGGTGACGGGGGTGCGCGTCCTGACCCTTGACAGCCTCGACCCGCAGGAGTTCACCACCACCATTCCCTTCAAGGTGACCGAGCGCACCCTGGCTCTGCTCTCCCTCCGCCAGATGGACCCGGTGCTGAATGCTCCCATCTACGTGTACACCCGCGAAGTCTGGCTGAATCCGTGAGACGGAATTTCACGCGATCTTCAAAATCAGGCTTGCCAAAGCATGGATAGTTGGTATATAATCCGTCCGCTCTCGGGGTGTGGCTCAGACCGGTAGAGCGCACGGTTCGGGTCCGTGAGGTCGAGAGTTCAAATCTCTCCACCCCGACAGAAAAAGTAAGGAAAGACTCCCAACCCGAGGGAGTCTTTTGTTTTTGCAACTTCAACATTTTTGTCGGCGCGTCAAGCCGATGGGGCGGCAGTGCAATCGCAAAGCATCCCTGTGGGACTGCTGATCACACAGGGTAATGATCCCGTCACTTTGATGAGCCACTATATTTTTTGTGTTTTTGCCGGAAGCCAGTTATACAGTTATAATACAGTACGTCACATTATCAATTTCAAGGAGGTTCTCTGTATGTCCCACATTATTACCAGTTTGTGCGTGCGAGACCGTGGTTGTATCGAGGTGTGCCCGGTGGAGTGCATCGTCCCGGGCCAGCCGGTGGCGGAATGGCCCTGGATGTACATCGATCCCGACACCTGTATCGATTGCGGCGCCTGCGTGCCCGAATGTCCGTATGCCGCCATCTTCCCGGAAGATGAGGTTCCCTCGGCGTATACCGCCAAGGGTGGCGAGTACATCAGCAAGGCCGGTTTGAGCGGCCACTACGAAGGCACCAATCACAATGGCAAGCAGGTGGTTCTCGAAACCACGCGGAAGTTAACGGCTGGCGAGGTGCTCGACCTGACGCCCGATATCCAGGCCAATTACGAATTCTTCAAGAGCGGCCCCGGATATGGCGCCAAGGATCAGGACAACGGTTCCTAACCCCTGTTAGTACTTAAAGGCCAGGCATTCGCCTGGCCTTTTTTTATCGGAATGTGCGAAAATTATTCCAGCACGGCCATTATGCTTGTGACCGTGGGTATTATAGATGGACGCCCCACGCCAAAGGAGTTCCGACCGATGATCCGACCCCGTTTGATTCAATTCACCCTGATCCTGGTTCTGGCTCTCAGCGCCTGCAACCTGCCAACTGCTGCCGCGCCCACGCCGCTGCCCCAGCCGACTGAAACCTCCCAACCCGCGACTGTTACTGTTCCCCCGGCCCGGCCCAGCGTTGAAGTCCTGCCGCCCACCCTCCCGCCCACC
>JBMOMO010000077.1:0-23125 GCA_049324135.1 Chloroflexota bacterium | reverse complement strand
GGCATGGCAATCACGGCTTCGAGCCAATCGTTTTCGATAATCCATTTGCGGATGTCGCTCTCGCCCGAACCCGCGTCGCCTGTGAAGAGCGGCGAGCCGTTGAAGATAATCGCAATGCGGCTGCCGCCTGCTTCCATTTTGGAAAGCATGTGTTGCAGGAAGAGCAGCGCGCCGTCACTGGTGCGCGGCGTGCCTGCGTGAAAACGTCCGTGCGGGTCGTTGGCTTCGTTCTTGATGAAGTCTTCTTCCATCTTCCAACTCACGCCAAAAGGCGGGTTGCTCAACATGTAGGTGAATTGCCCTCCCTTGAAGCGGTCATTCTTGAAACTCGAACCCTGCCGAATGTTCTCGGCATTCTCGCCCATGATGAGCACGTCCGATTTGGCGATGGCGTAGGTCTGCTCGTTGAGTTCCTGCCCGTACATCACCACTTCCACATTCGGGTTGATGTGCTCCTGAATGTATTCCTTCGCCGTGATGAGCATCCCGCCCGTCCCACAGGCGGGGTCGAACACCGAGCGGATAATCCCTTTGCCCTTCAATTCGTCCTTATGCTCCGCAAACATCAAACTCACCATCAAGCGGATGACTTCACGCGGGGTGTAATGTTCGCCCGCCGTCTCGTTCGACATTTCCGAAAAGCGGCGCAGCAGTTCTTCAAAGATGTATCCCATCTCGTGGTTGGTCACGCTCTCAGGGCTTAAGTCCACTGCGGCGAACTTTTCCACCAACTGATACAGTAAATCGTTCTTTGCCAGTTTGGCCAGGATTTTTTCAAGTTGAAAATTCTCGATGATCTCCCGCACGTTCCTGGAATAACCGTTCAGGTAGTTGCCGAAGTTGAGTTCGATATTCTTGGAATCCTGAGCCAGTCGGCGCAGGTCATAGAACGAGTGATTGTAGAAATTTGTCCCGCCCGCCGCCTGACGCAAGACGGGAATCATCCGCTCTTCATCGAGGGATTTTCTGAACTGCTCGAATTGCTGAATGACAGCATCTTTTTGGGGCTCGAGCACCAAATCGAGCCTGCGCAGCACCACGAAAGGCAGAATTACACTCCCATACTCGTACGCGTGGAATACGCCGCGCAGGACGTCGTCCGCTACCTGCCAGATGAAATTTGCTTTTTCGGTGAAGTTGTTGGGCATGGGTGAGGGTCCCTGGTGTGAAATAGTGCACCAATAAAATTATAGCCGCTTTTCTGTGGGAACCAGCAACTTGTCAATCCCGAAAAACCTTTTTCTCCCAGAAGGAAATGCCATTATCCCCCCGTGCTCTTCCGCTATTATACAGATTTCTTCATCCACTCTTCGTCTCATATTTGCATCCTACGTTGTTCCAATTGTCGAAGGTTCATAGTTTCAGCATACTATGGTGCTGATAGTCGGCGGCAACCATGTCACACAGGATGTGATGCATAGGAAGTGTCCAATGGCATTCCTTCCTTATCCTAAACCCATGATGGAGGTGTGACGATGTCCGCGATTGAAAAACTTTCTAAACCCATAGAGCGCTTGTGGAAAAAAACGCTCAAGGCTGATTTGCCAAAGTCCTTAAAAGGCCAACTGCTTATCATCTTCGCGGCTGGCATACTGGCTGAGATATTCTTTATCTCGCTAATTGTTGGCATGAGCGTTCTATATTTGCTTTTTGGTGCATAATAGGAATAGGTTGTAATCCTTGTGTTATCTGGATTGTCAAGGTAATTCCGTAGCGCGGAATTCATTCCGCACCCAAAAGCGAAATAAATTTTGCGCTACAAATCTTCGCGGTTGTGAATGTCCTGGCGAATGTCCAGCATAGATTCTCAAGAGCAATACAACAGTCGGGGCATTCGGTCAATTTGCGCAGGGAGGCCTGAAAGCGGTCGTCTAAGTCGATTATACTTCCGCTTGTGGATAACAAGGTCCTATTCATTTGCACCGGCAATTACTATCGAAGCAGGTACGCCGAACTGTTTTTCAACGAGACCGCAGCGAACATGCAGGTCAACTGGAGGGCGGTTTCGCGCGGGCTGGCTGCGGACGAGGGACATAATGAGGGGCCGGTTTCCGCGCACGCCTCCCGACGTCTCACGTTACGCGGCATATCCACCGGCGCGCCCGTCCGCTTCCCGCTGCAATTGGAAGAAAAAGACCTGCTGGAGGCGGACCCATCCGCACCAAAGGCTATGTCACGCGCCGCAACGGGCGCAAACTGTACGCGCGCGGGGAGATCTACCTGCCGGATGGTACAGTCGCAGTGACGGGAAAAGGGCTGTACATCATCGCGCCGCACCTGTTCGAGAAGAGCAAGATGTTCGGGGAGGGATAACCACTCCAGAAGCAAAAACGAGCCAGACTGGGATGCCTGGCTCGTTTCGATTGGGCAGGAAAGTCAGTGTTGAAGGATCTGGGACAGGAAAAGTTTCGTCCGGTCTTCCTTGGGTTCTTTGAAAATGTCTTGCGGCGTGCCGCTTTCCACGATGTTCCCCTGGTCGAAGAAGAACATGCGGTCGGCGACGGCGCGCGCAAAGCCCATCTCGTGCGTGACGACCAGCATGGTCATGCCGGATTTGGCCAGTTCGATCATCACATCCAGGACTTCCTTGATCATTTCGGGGTCGAGCGCGGAGGTCGGTTCGTCGAAGAGCATGATCCTGGGCTGCATGGCCAGGGCGCGCGCAATGGCGACGCGTTGCTGCTGGCCGCCGGAGAGTTGGCCGGGGAATTTCTGGGCCTGCTCAGGGATGCCGACGCGCTCGAGCAACTCCATGGCCACCCCTTCCGCCTTGTCCTTGGGCCATTTGCGCACCCAGATCGGCGCCAGGGTGATGTTCTGCATGACCGTCAAATGAGGGAACAGGTTGAATTGCTGGAACACCATGCCGGTCTCCATGCGGATGCGTTCGATGTTGCGGACATCGTGGCTGAGTTCGATCCCATCCACGATGATGGTGCCCCTTTGATGTTCCTCCAGGCGATTCAGGGTGCGAATAAACGTGGATTTACCCGAACCGGAAGGGCCAAAGATGACGATCACTTCCCCCTTTCTCACTTCCATGTTGACGCCCTTGAGGGCGTGGAAGTTGCCAAACCACTTATGGACATCTTTACAAACGATGATCGGTTCACTCATAGGATGACTCTCATTCACTCGCGACCACGCCCAGGCGCACTTCCAGGCGGCGACTGGCCTGGGACATGGCATAACTGAAGATAAAATAGAACAGACCGGCAAAAAGGTAGATCTCGCGCACCGCGCCGAGGTACTCGCGCGCTTTGATGACGCTCTGGCCGACGGCGAGCACATCCAGCAACCCAACGATAGCCACCAGCGAGGTATCCTTGAAGATACTGACGAACTGCCCCATGATGGGAGGGATGACGGCGCGCAGCGCCTGCGGCAATACCACCAAACCGGTCACCAGGAATTCGTTCAAGCCAAGCGCGCGGGCCGCTTCGACCTGCTCATTGCGCACGGCCTGCAACCCGCCGCGCACGATCTCCGCCAGGTAGGCGGCGGTGAAGAGCGTCATGCCCGCCATGGCGCGCAGCACCCGGTCGATGTTCGCTTCCAGCGGCAGGAAGAGCGGCAGCATCACCTGGGCCATGAAGAGAATGGTGATGAGGGGCACACCGCGAACCACCTCGATGAACAGGATGCTGAACCATTTCACTACGGGCAGCGAACTGCGCCGTCCGAGCGCAAGCAGCACGCCAATGGGGAAGGAGGCCACAATACTGACCACGGAGAGCGACAGCGTAAGCAGGATTCCGCTCCAGATATTGGGCGGCACAATCATGAGCGCTTCGACCGGATCGACCGCCGCATTGCCGACCTCGAAGGTGGTCAGTACGACCAGGATGAGGGGAATGCTCACAAACCAGATCGCTCCGAGCGCACGGGCAACCCCGCTCACGTTGGCAAACGATCGCCCTATGGCGCGACCGAACAGCAAGCACAAGCCAAAGGTGAGCAGCAAGGGAAAAGCGATTGGGGTAAGCAGTCCAAAGATCCAGGGCTGGCTCGATGCTCCCAGGGGGACCATGAGGGCGAGAATGACCAGCGCGCCGAGAATTGACAGAATCCGGGAGCGACGTTCCCGGAAAATTACCCAGGAAGCGCCGGCCAGGAGGCCCGCCAGGGTGAGCGCGGCATTCGCCCGCCAGGTTTGATCGAGCGCGATGAGCACATCCGGGCGGACGATGTAGTACCCCAGGTTATTTCCAATGGTACGGAAGGTGGGCAAGGTAATGCCGCGGATCAGGATGGTCAGCGCAAAGGGCATCAACAGCCAGCCGACCAGCAATGCCTGGCGCGCGCGGGGATTTTCCTGCCGAGACCAGAAGACCCAGGTGAGCACGCCCATCAAGACGACCAGGGCCAAACTCACACCCAGCCGCCAGACTTCTGTATCGGGGTAACGGCCCCAGGTCAGCACACCCAGGTTATTGGTAACCGCCAGCCAGTTCGCTTCCTGCACGGACCAGACCACCAACGAACGCCCGAAGAAGTAGATCAGGACCAGGGTAATGATCGTCAGCAGGCTGTTGAGCCAATTGCTGAACAGGTTGGCGCGCAACCAGCCCAGTACACCCAACGAGGCGACCGGCGGTTTGATCGAGGCGTTTTGTGCGTGTTCCATTGGTCTCTTTATCGTTCCGGGATCTTCAAGCGGGCGTTGACGGCGTTCATCACGGCAGAGATCAACAGGCTCAACAAGAGATAAGTAGCCATCATCAGGCTGATCACCTGCACCGCCTGGCCGGATTGATTGAAAATCGTGGATGAGATGTTATACAGGTCCGGGAACCCCACCCCTACGGCCAGGCTGGAGTTCTTGGCCAGGTTGAGGTATTGGTTGGTAAGCGGGGGGATGATCACCCGCATGGCCTGGGGCAGGATCACCAGTCGCAGCACCTGCGCCTGGGTCAAGCCAGAGGCTTTCGCGGCTTCGAGTTGCCCCTTGGGAACGGCCAGGATACCGGCCCGCACGATGTCGGCGATGAACGCCGCCGTATAAAGCACGAGTCCAAAGAGAATTCCAGCAAATTCGGGCGTCAGGCGAGCCCCGCCCTCGATACGCAAGCCCACCAACTCGGGGTATTCAATCGCGTACGGGCTTTCTGGGAGCAGCAACCAGGCCAAAAGCGGCACGCCGAAGGCCAGGAGACTCGCCTTCAGGCCAGGCCGGGTCTCAACCCCGGCCTGGATGCGCCGCTGGAGAAGGGTTCGGTAGAGAATAATCCCACCGACCAGCGCCGCCCCGGTAAGCGCCAACCACAGCGTAGAACCCTCCTGGGGAACGGCGCGCGGCAAGTAGAAGCCGCGATTGCTCAGGCTGAACGGGCCAAAGACCAGGCGATCCTGGAGCGAGGGTAATTTCAGGATAATGCCAAAGTAAATGAAAAATAACTGCACCAAGAGAGGCGTGTTGCGCATGATTTCGACGTAGGCGCTGACGAGATTGCGCAACAACCAGTTGTTCGAGAGCAGGGCAATGCCGGTGAGAATACCCAGCACGGTTGCCAGGGCGAGGCCAAAAACAATGATGCGAATGGAGTTTACAAAGCCGACCACGTAGGCGCGCCAGAAGGAATCAGTGCGGTCGAAAGGAAGGCCTTCCCCGATGCCAAAGCCAGCAGTGCGCTGGAAGAACTGAAAGCCCAGGTCGAGCCCACGCTCATCAAGGGAGGTCAGCAGGTTGACGATCAGCCAGCGCCCAGCAAGCAGGACCAGGATGACGAAGATCGCCTGGGCAAGCGCCTGCAGGAAGCGGGTGTCGCGCCAGAAAGACCAACGGCCATGCTGGAGCGAGTCGGTTTCAGGGGTGTGTACTGCCATGAAATCGAGGTTGCAGCCCTACCCGGAGATAGGGCTGCAATCTATAACCACAAGAGTCGGGGCTAGCGCCAGGGCGGCGGGTAGAGCAAGCCGCCATCCTTCGAGAGCGCATTGAGCGTGCCTTCACGAGGGATGTCGGTGCCCTCCGGCCCCAGGTGGCGGTCGTAGATCTCGCCATAATTGCCGACCGCCGCGATCACGTTGACCATGAAACCGGGTTCCAGGCCAAGCAGTTCGCCGAAGGAACCTTCCAGGCCGAGCAAGCGAGCCACTTCGGGATCCTCAGGCGTACCGGCGGCAAGTTCGGCAACATTGGCGGAGGTGATGCCCTTTTCCTCGGCAATGATAACGCCATTGACGACCCATCTTACCAGGTCGCCCCACTGCTGGTCGCCATGCGCCCAGACCGGACCGAGCGGTTCCTTGGACATGGTCTCGGGCAGGATCACGTGATCGGCCGGGCTGGTCATCGTCGTGCGCAGGCCAGCCAACTGTGACTTATCGGAGGTCAGGCCGTCGCAGCGACCCTCATCGTAGGCCGCAGCGGTCTCGTCCGATTTGTCGAAGACCAACGGCTCATAAGAGATGCCGCGAGCGCTGAAGGCGTCCGCCAGGTTGAGTTCGGTGGTGGTACCAGAGAGCACGCACACCGTAGCGCCATCCATGTCTGCCAGCGAGGCGAAGCCGCTGTCCTTGCGGACCAACATGCCCTGCCCATCGTAGAATGTGGTCGGGCCGAAGTCGGTGCCCAGTTCCACGTCACGGGAAAAGGTCCAGGTCGTGTTGCGGATCAGGACGTCGATTTCGTTGGTCTGCAGGGCGGTGAAGCGTTCGGCGGCCGTCAGCGGGCGGAACTCGACCGCATTGGGATCGTTAAAGATGGCCACAGCCAGGGCGCGGCAGAAGTCGGCGTCAAACCCGGTGAACTCGCCGGCTTCGTTGAGGAAACCGAATCCAGGGACGCCTGAGTTAACGCCGCAGCGGACTTTGCCGTTGTTCTTGACCGCTTCCAGGCGGGCGGACTCCATCGTGAATTCGACGGGGACCTGAACCTCCTGGGTCTCGATCACTTTCACTTCCTGGGTTTCGACTACGGTCACGATTTCGGGTTCGACCGGGGCGCAGGCCGCAAACAGCATGCTGCCAAGAACCAGGAGCGTAAGCAAAGCGAACAATTTACGCATTTTCTCCTCCTTTAGAGAATTGGGGTAATTCGACTCTCACACAAAAAACCTTCCGCAAATTTTCTCCGTTCCACCTCCTAACCTAAACACCAAAGTGGGTTACGCAACCCACTCTCGCATAGAAATATTATAGTTAAAATTCGTAGAGAAATAAAGAGGGAATTCAAATGACTTTTATCAAATTTACGCCTTTTTTATACACAATCCGCATAAAGGGTTGGAATTTGCTTCGCAAAACCGTTCGCAGTGACAATCTTATCCAGCCGCAGGTGTACTTATTCGAAGCACCCTGGCGCTGGTCAACTGGATCAACGCCCTGACCGGCAAGCGAATATTGAGTCCCCTCTGGCCGCCGGAGATGTGGATTTCTTCGTGCGCCTGGGCCGAGGCGTCGATGACCACCTGGAAGCCCTTGTTGAGCAACGCCAGCGGCGAGATGCCGCCCGCCTGCAAGCCGGTAAGTTGCTCGGCTTCGCGCTCGGTGGGCAGGGAAACTTTCTTCTCACCGAACGCGGCGGCCAATAACTTCAAATCCACTTCGGACGGGCCGGGAACGACCACGAGCAGGTTCTTCTTTGGCTTCTCGCGGGCGACGACGATGGTCTTGAAAACGGCAGCAGGGTCAACCCCCAGGAGACGAGCGGTTTCGAGCGCGCCCAGTTTTTCGGGCGGCAGGTCATATACCGTATACTTGACTTTGCGAGAATCCAAAAATCGAGTGATATTGGTTACAGACGGCATAGGCGCATCCATGCTATACTTGATGTATTGATTCTAACCCATTTTTTAGAGGAGTGACGCATGGCAACCACCGCACCTTTATCCGAATTTGCATTGTTCCGAGACCTGCCGGAGGAGTTCCTGGCCAAGATAGTTAGCCTGTGCCAGGAGGCCTCCTTTGCGGAAGGGGAAACGATCTTCCGCGAAGGCGATGCAGCCGACCAGTTACATTTCTTATTGGAAGGCAGCCTGACCCTGAAAGTGAAATTGACCTCGCGCCCCGAAAGCATCACCGTTTCCGCGGTCAATCGAAAATATGAAAGTTTTGGTTGGTCGGGACTTGTGCCGCCGCACCACTATACCGCTTCGGCGATATGCGAGCAAGGCTGCCGCGTCCTGACGATTCCCGGCGCGCCCCTGATGGAACTCATGGCCCAGGACACAGCGGCAGGATTCGTCGTGATGCGGCGCATCGCAGAAATGATCGCCAGCCGCTTACAAACCAGCCGCCAGGCGCTGCTGAAAACCCTTTAGCAAGCATAGTTTCAAGAATAGCCTGTCACGATGACAGGCTTTTTTCTATCTGTCCGCGTAGTAAAATAGACAGGCATATGAAATCTACTACTACGGCCGTCCCGCTCGAAAAATTGCTGGAACAACTCCCGAACACATTCAGCCTGGCTGACCGGGAGTTGGTCCAACGCGCCTGGCGGGTGGCCGAGGAAGCCCACCGCGAGCAGAAGCGCAATTCAGGCGAACCATACATCAATCACTGCCTGGCGGTCGCCAGCATCCTGGCAGACCTGCGCGTGCCGCCGGAAGTAGTGGCCGCCGGCTTGCTGCACGACACCGTAGAGGATACGCCCGTCACCCTGGAAGACATCCGCCGCGATTTTGGGGAGGTGGTTGCTAGCCTGGTGGACGGCGTGACCAAACTGGGCAACCTGCCGCGCGTCAGCCACAACGGCCACGAGGAAGGACAGAAGCCCAGCGCCGCAGGCGGCGGCGAGGTGGAATTGCTCAAACCGCAAGCCGCCCTGGGACGCCGCTCGGACGCCGTTTCCGAAACGCTGCGCAAGACCTTCCTGGCCATGGGCGATGACGTGCGCGTGGTGCTTATCAAACTGGCCGACCGCCTGCACAACATGCGCACCCTGGGATACATGCCCGAAGAGAAACGCCGCCGCATCGGCAAGCAAACGCTCGAAATCTACGCCCCGCTTGCCAACCGCCTGGGCATCTGGCAGATCAAGTGGGAACTGGAAGACCTGGCCTTCCGTTACGTCAACCCCGAAAAATACAAAGAGATCGCCGAGCAACTGACCGAACGCCGCCCCGACCGCGAAGCGCAGATCGAGACCATCATCCAGGCGCTGGAACGGCTGCTGGCGCAAAGCAACATCCAGGTCGAGATCAGCGGACGCCCCAAGCACATCTACTCTATTTACCGCAAAATGGCCAAGAAGGGCAAGTCCTTCGACCTGGTGCGCGACCTGCGCGCCGTGCGCCTCATCGTCCCGGACGTGCCGGCCTGCTACGCCACCCTCGGCCTGATCCACACCCACTGGCGGCCCATCCCCGGCGAGTTCGACGACTACATCGCCGCCCCCAAGGACAACTTCTACCAATCCCTGCATACGGCGGTCATCTACGACGACGGCAAACCGCTGGAAGTCCAGATCCGCACCGCCGAAATGCACCAGAACGCGGAATACGGCATCGCCGCGCATTGGAAGTACAAGGAAGGCACGCCGCGCGATAAGTCTTACGAACAGCGCATCACCTGGCTGCGCAAGATGATGGAATGGCGCAGCGACGTGGACGACGCCCAGGAGTTCGTCGAAAGCATGAAGACCGACGTATTCCAGGACCGGGTGTACGTCTTCACGCCGCGCGGCGATATCATCGACCTGTCGGCCGGCTCCACGCCAATCGACTTTGCCTATCACGTCCACACCGACATCGGCCACCGCTGCCGCGGCGCGCGGGTCAACGGGAAACTCGTCCCGCTGGAGCACGAACTGAAAACCGGCGACCAGGTCGAAATCCTGACCGCGAAGCGCGGGGGCCCCAGCCGCGACTGGTTGAACTCCAACCTGGGACTGGTCAAGACCCAGCGCGCGCGCGCCAAGATCAAAGCCTGGTTCAAGAAGCAGGATTACGAACAGAACCTGGCCTCCGGGCGCGGCATCCTGGAGCGCGAATTGGGGCGGCTGGGCATCGACGAGACAAACTTCGAAAAACTGGCGCACCAACTCGAACTGCGCAATCCCGAAGAATTATATGTGGCGCTTGGCACAGGCGACATGTCGGTCAGCAAGATCGTCAAGGCGCTTTCCGAAGACGAACAGAACGCCGACATCCTGTCTGCCAGCGCCCCCACCAGCGAAGCCGCCTCGGCCGACGCCGTAGACGTGGTAGGTCTGAAAGGCCTGCTGACCACCATCGCCAGGTGTTGCAACCCCACACCAGGCGACGAGATCGTGGGCTATATCACGCGCGGGCGCGGCGCCACCGTCCACCGCCTGGACTGTCCCAACATCCTGCGGACGCGCGAGCGCGAGCGGCTGGTACACGTCTCGTGGGGCGAGCATGTGCGCACCTACCCCGTGCCGGTGCGCATCCACGCCTACGACCGCCAGGGGCTGATGGGCGACATCTCCAACCTGCTCAACAACGAGGGCGTCAACATTGCAGATGTGACCGTCAAAACGCACCAAAACCTGGCCGACATCAAACTGGTGATCGAGGTGCGAAATATCGAACAACTCAGCCGCATCCTGACCCGACTCGAAAACCTGCCCAACATCATGGAAGCGCAGCGCATCCATCCGGGCTGATCGCCTCCCACAAAATCTCCCATCCAGCGTATTCTTTGATATAATCTCGCCGCCTCGCACAGGCGGTTTTATGTCCCTGTTCAGCGTCGACGAAGCGCGTACGCGCATCCTCACTCATTTCCAACCCACTGGCGCAGAAACCCTGCCCCTGGCAAAGTGCGCGCGCCGCGTGCTGGCAAGCGACATCCGCGCCAGCCATGACCTGCCCTCATTCGACAATTCCAGCATGGACGGCTTCGCCGTCATCGCCGCCGACCTGGTGGAGGCTGCGCCCGCATCGCCCCGCACCCTGGACGTGGTCGCCGACATCCCGGCCGGTACGCACCCCGAGGCGACCCTGCTCCCCGGCCAGGCCGCGCGCATCATGACTGGCGCGCCCCTGCCAGCCGGGGCGGACGCGGTCATCCCGGTCGAAGACACCGACTTCCACGAGCGCGCGCCCGGCGTCGCAGCCCCGCGCACCGTCAAGGCCTACAAAGCCGTGACGCCGGGCGACTCGGTGCGGCTGCGCGGCATGGACGTGCAGGCCGGGCAGACCGTCCTGCCGGGCGGTCACAGACTGCGCCCACAAGACCTGGGGCTGCTGGCCATGCTGGGCGCGGCCCAGGTGCATGTCTATCGCAGGCCGCGCGTGGCGTTACTCTCCAGCGGCGACGAACTCATCCCGGTGGACGCGCCGCTGCGGCCGGGCAAGATCCGCGATTCGAACACTTACACCCTTTCGGCGCTGGTCGAAGAATCCGGCGCAGAAGTGCTGGGGCTGGGCATCGCCGCCGACCGGCGCGAAGCGGTGGAAGCGCTGCTCGAAAGCGCCGCCACGCAAGGGGCAGACCTGATCCTGTCCTCTGCGGGCGTCAGCGTAGGGGCGTTCGATTTCATCAAAAGCGTGGTCGAGGAGCGCGGCGAACTCGATTTCTGGCGCGTCAACATGCGCCCGGGCAAGCCGCTGGCCTTTGGGGAATACCGGGGCATCCCCTTTATCGGCCTGCCCGGCAACCCGGTTTCTGCTTTCGTTGGATTCGAGGTCTTCGCGCGCCCGGCGCTGGAACGGCTGGGCGGGCTGGAAGCGGCCGCCAGGCCCAGGGTGCGCGTGCGCCTGGCAGAACAAGTCGAATCGGACGGGCGCGAAAGTTACCTGCGCGCCGAAGTCCGCGAGCAAGGCGGCGTCCTGTCTGCCCGCCTGGCGGGACACCAGGGCTCCGGCAACCTGCTCTCTATCGTCCAGGGAAACGCTTTACTAATCATCCCGGCTGGGGTAAAATCGCTCGCTGCCGGTATGGAAACAGATGCCTGGCTGCTGTAATCGAGGTTTTCGAATGGATAAATGGTTGCACCGTGTTTCCTTCGCCCTGGCGATTGTGGGCTTAGTGGTTTCGATCTACATGACCATCTATAAGGTTTCGTCCAATGACGCCCTGTGCCTGGGCAGCGGCGACTGCTCCACCGTGAACGCCAGCCGCTACTCGGAAGTCTACGGCTTCCCGGTAGCCAGCGTGGGCATTGCCGGGTATTTTGCCATCCTGTTGACGCATTGGTACGAAAACCGGGATGCGTTTTTCAAACGAAACGGCCCCCTGCTGGTCTTCGGCATGGCGCTGACTGGTTTCGTCTTTACGGTCTACCTGGTTTACGTAGAGTTTGCCATCCTGAAGGCTTTGTGCCCGTTCTGCCTGGTTTCACAGATCACAATGACGATCCTGTTTTTGATCTCCATCATCCGCCTGGTACGACAACCTTAATTTAGCAAGGAGGAAAAATGCCCCGTATTCGCTGCCACTACCTGGATTGCGTCTTCCTTGACGAAGGCTATTGCAGCGCTGCCGCTGTCGAGATCGACCCGGATACCGGCTGCGCCACCTATTCCCCCCTGGAAGGCGCTGCTGAAGACGAGGACTGGGAAGACGAAGAATTGGAAGAATGGGAGGACGATGGGGACGAGGAAGACGAAGACCTGTGGCTGGATGACGAAGACGATCTATAAAAGTCTCCCCATAAACAACCCGGGACGCAGCCTTGCTGCGTCCTAGACTTTTAACGCATACAACAAGATGCCGGCCGCCACGGCCAGGTTGAGCGAACTGGCCTTCCCGCGCATGGGCAGGGACAAGGCCAAATCGCAGGCGGCAAGTTGCTCCGCAGAGAGTCCTTTTTGCTCGCTGCCCAACACTAAAACCCAGGGAGAATCGTCTGGCCGGTATGCGCGGTAGTCCAGGCTGGCGTGGGCGGAGGAAGCGATCAAGCGGCAGCCAAGCACTTTTGCCCAGGGAACGAATTCTTCGAAAGAAACTTGCACGACCGGCTTCCAGAACAATGCGCCCATGCTGGCGCGCACCAGGGTGGGGTGATAGGGGTCCACGCCGCCGCCTGTCCCCGGGTCCAACAGGAAGAGCGCGTCCGCGCCAACCGCATCCAGGGTGCGCAGTGTGGCGCCGACGTTGCCTGGGTCTTGCGGGGAAACGAGCGCCGCGCCGCAGCGAAAGCCCGCCAGACCGGACAGGCTGGCGGCGCGCTGCTTGACCAGGGCCAGGACGCCCTGCGGGTTGTCCTTTCCAGCCAGGGATTCCATTATTTTAGCGGAAACAGGCTGGGGCGCGAGGCCGAGGCGGCAGGCGTCCTCCAACAGGGAAGCGGCAAAATCGCCGGTCAACAGGTCGGGAGCGTAGAGCAAGGCATCCACATCCCAGCCCGCCTCCAGGGCCGCGCCAACGTGGTGCAAACCCTCGACCAGGAAGAGGCCGCTCTCAGCGCGCGCTTTCCGTCCGCGCAGGGCGCGCGCTTGTTTGACAAGCGGGTTGGACGGGCTGGTGAGCAGGGGGCGTTCGGCCATACGCCCATTGTACTTGAAACGAAGGCAGTTTCAAAGCAAACCAATTTTTTCGGTTAAACTTGGATCAGGTAACGCCTGGGGTTCCCTTTAGAAGTAAGGAGAACGAATGACAACGACATCGCTCGAAACGACCAACCGTTCCTGGCGCTACGCCCTGTGGCTGGCGATCTTCACCATCCTGTACAACCTGGCTGAGGGGCTGGTATCCATCTATTTCGGCGTCAGCGACGAAACGCTCACGCTCTTCGGTTTTGGCGTGGACAGTTTCATCGAGGTCATTTCGGGCATCGGCATCCTGGCCATGGTGCTGCGCATCCGTCAAAACCCAGACACGGAGCGTTCCAGATTCGAACGGAGCGCCCTGCGCGTCACTGGGACAAGTTTCTACCTGCTTGCGCTTGGGCTGGCAGCGACAGCCGTCTACAACCTGTCCAGCGGCCACAAACCGGAAACCACCCTGCCGGGGGTGATTATTTCCCTGGTATCGATTGCTATCATGTGGGCGTTGGTATCTGGCAAGCGCAAGGTGGGGCGCGCCCTCGATTCCGCGCCCATCCTGGCGGACGCGAATTGCACGCTGGTGTGTGTTTACATGTCGCTGGTGCTGCTGGCCTCCAGTCTCATTTATGAATTCACGGGATTCGGCTTTGTAGACAGCCTGGGCGCGCTCGGGTTGATCTATTTTTCAGTGAACGAGGGAAGGGAGGCCTTCGAAAAGGCCAGGGGGATGGAATGTGAATGCGGTCGCGAAGAAAACAAATCGCAGCAAGACAGGGTAAACGAACTGCGCCGCATCGCCGAACAGGTCAGCGAGTATGCTGCGCTTTCAGACGAGCAGGTTGAAAGGCTGATTCAAGAAGCGTCGAAAAAATAGCCGCAATGCGCGTTGTCATTGACTCGAACCTGCTGGTCAGTTACTTGCTCACGCATCGCGGCCCCATCGCCAAGATCATCGATGTTCATCGCGCTGGCGCGGTTTCGAAAAATTCCCGCAACACCGCCGTATATTCATCGGGTCGGTTCAGGTAGGGAAAGTGTCCTGCGCCCGAAAACGTATATACCGCCGCTGCCGGGTATGTCGTTTTCAGTTGCGCGCGTAAAGCAGGTTCCACCAGCGGATCATTATCCGATTCGATAATAAGCGCTGGCATAACCGGCGCAGACGGAACGAACGACTCCACCACACAATGAAAACGCCCTACCACCTGCGCCTTGCTCATGCGCCCATTCGTCTGCTCCAACCCAAAGGCCAGCACCAATTCTGAATAATCCGACGCCGGGTAGACGCTCTCATGCATACTGCCGCTCAACACATTCATCACCAGCCATTCCGGCAGGTACGGCAGCGCCGCGCCAATCGTCTTGTTGTTCTCGGCGATGATGTCATTGGGCGGGAAAGTATTCGAAAAGACCGCGCGCCGGATCCTGTCCGGGTGACGGGCAACCAGGAACTGCGCAAAGTAACCGCCGAGCGATGTGCCGACCACGTTGAACTTGTCCACACCCTCCGCATCCAGGATAGTCATCACGGCCTGCTCCATTTCCTCGAGGCTGTTCACCGGCGGATAGGTGACCGCGATGACCCGGTAGTCATGTTGCAACACTTCGATTTGCTGCCACCAGATGTCGTAAGCGCCGGTCATGCCGTGCAGGAACAGGATGGTCTCGGCAGGGCCGGAATCGGCCTCCAGGCTGAGATATTGCCAGTTTCGACCGCCCAACTCCAAAGTCCGGGGGGGACGCGCTTCGCGGAACGCCTGCAGGGAGGCCGCTACACCCGGATCAACATTCGCATATAATTCGTCGAATGTCACAACAGGGGCAGGGTACAGATACACGCCCGCCAGGATGGCAACCAGGACAAACAGAATCAGCCATTTTCGGTTCTTTTTCATGCTCGTTCCTTCTACCAGATCGAGGCCGACTGGGTCATTGTCATTCTTCCCCAACCATCAACTTGAGCCGCTCCCAGGGCTTCAAATTCTCTTCCTCTGCCAGCACAGTCTTCAACTCATACATTTCATCGCGCAGGGCGGCCGCCTTCTCGAACTCCAGGTTCCTGGCGGCTTCTTTCATTTGTTTCTCCAGTTCGGCGATGATCTTCTGTAATTCGCCGCGCGGCAGGCCACTGCCCTTCACCTCATACTTCGCCTGGCGCTCGGCCACGGCGCGCGCTTCGAGCGAAAGTTCATCCGTCAGGTCGCGGATGGCCTTGTGGATGCTGACCGGCGTGATGCCATGCTCTTCGTTGTAAGCCACCTGCCTGGCGCGGCGGCGGTTGGTCTCGTCAATCGCATACTTCATCGAGTCGGTCATGCGGTCGGCGTACATGATGACGCGCCCGCTCGCATGGCGCGCCGCCCGCCCGATGGTCTGGATCAGCGCCGTGCCGGAACGCAGGAAACCTTCCTTATCCGCGTCCAGGATAGCGACCAGCGAGACTTCCGGCAGGTCGAGTCCCTCGCGCAGCAGGTTGATGCCCACGATCACATCGAAGACGCCCAGGCGCAGGTCGCGCAGGATGCCCACCCGCTCGAGCGTCTCCACTTCCGAGTGCAGGTAGTGGACCTTGATGCCCAACTCCATCAGGTAATCCGACAGGTCTTCGGCCATGCGCTTGGTCAGCGTAGTGACCAGGACGCGCTCGCCTCGTTCTACCCTCTGCCTGATCTCGCTGACCAGGTCATCCACCTGCCCCTTGACCGGGCGCACCTCCACCTCGGGGTCCACCAGCCCGGTCGGGCGGATGATCTGCTCGACCACCTGGTCCGCTCTTTCCATCTCAAACGGCCCCGGCGTCGCGGAGGTGTAGATGGTGTAGCCCATCACCTTTTCGAATTCGGCGAACTTGAGCGGGCGGTTGTCCAGCGCCGACGGCATACGGAAGCCGTACTCCACCAGCGTCTCCTTGCGGGAACGGTCGCCATTGTACATACCGCGGATCTGCGGCACGGTCATGTGGCTCTCGTCGATCACCAGCAGGTAATCGCTGGGCAGGAAATCGATCATCGTCCAGGGCGGCGTGCCGGCCGCGCGCCCGTCCAGGTGGCGCGAGTAATTCTCGATGCCGGAGCAGTAGCCCACTTCCTTGAGCATCTCGATATCGTAGCGCGTACGCTGCTCCAACCGCTGCGCTTCGAGCAGTTTGCCTTCCTGCTTGAAGAGCGCCAGTCGCTCCTCGAGTTCCGCCTCGATATTGCCCAGCGCCTCCCTGAACTTCTCGCCCTCGGTCATGTAATGTTTGGCGGGGTAGATCGAGGCCTCTTCCGGCTCGGCCAGCACTTCCCCGGTCAGTGGGACAAACTGCATCACCCGTTCCACTTCATCGCCAAAGAACGTGATGCGGTAGCCGCGCTTGTCTTCGTAAGCGGGGATGATTTCCAGCGTGTCGCCCCTCACGCGGAACGTACCAGGCTTGAGGTCCAGGTCGTTGCGGGTATACTGGGATTCGATCAATTTCCGGATCAAGGCATTCCGCCGGTAAATCTCGCCCGTCCGCAGCGTCACGGTCGCCTTGAGGAACTCGTCCGGGCTGCCCAGGCCATAGATGCACGAGACCGAAGCCACGATGATGACGTCCTTGCGCGAGATGAGCGCGGCAGTGGCCGCCAGCCGCAGGCGCTCGATCTCCTCGTTGATCTCGGTCTCTTTCTCGATGTACAGGTCATGGCGCGGCACGTAGGCTTCCGGCTGGTAGTAATCGTAATACGAGACAAAATACGAGACCGCGTTCTCCGGGAAGAAATCCTTGAACTCGGCGTAGAGTTGCGCCGCCAGCGTCTTGTTATGCGCCATGATGAGGGCCGGTTTTTGCAACTGCTGGATGACGGAAGCGATGGTGAACGTCTTGCCGGTGCCGGTCGCGCCCAGCAGGACCTGGTGCCGGTCCCCGTTATGGACGCCTTCGACCAGGCTGCGAATGGCTTCCGGCTGGTCGCCGGTGGGTCGGAAGGGAGCGTTAAGTTTGAATTCCATAAGATTTGATCGCCAAAATGAGTGAACAGTCGTTCTATTATAGTACAATTATTCGTTGTTGTACCGACCTTTGGTCGGCGAACAGGCATAACCTGGCGATACAGCACTTGTAACAGTCACCCTGACATCCGAGTATAATAACGACCGGAGGAACTCATCTTCATGGAAATTACCTGGTATGGACATTCCTGCTTCCGTCTCACCGAGCGCGGCATGGCGACAGTGGTAACGGATCCATTCGACAATAACATCGGATACGAAGCGCTCAAGCTCAAAGCCGATATCGTCACCGTCAGCCACGACGCCTCGGGGCACAACAATACCGAGGCCGTCAAAGGGACGTCGCACATCATCACCGGCCCCGGCGAGTTCGAGATCGGCGGCGTCTTCATCACCGGCGTGCAGACCGACGGCCACGGCAAGAAAACCAACGGGCAGCCGCGCAATACCCTGTACGTCTTCGACTATGACGGCATCACGGTCGCCCACCTGGGCGACCTGAAACAAGTGCCCACCCAAACAGAAGTGGAAGCGCTCGGCACGGTCAACGTAGCCCTTGTCCCGGTGGGCGGCGGCGGCGGACTCAACGCCGCCAAAGCGGCCGAAGTCGTCAGTTTACTGGAACCGAACATCGTCATCCCCATGCACTACGCCACCCCGGCTGCCAGGATCAAACTCGATACCCTGGACAAATTCCTCAAAGAAATGGGACTGGGCGCAGCCGAGAAACAGCCTTCCCTCAAAGTGACCCGCACCAGCCTGCCTGATGAAACGCGCGTGGTAGCCCTCGATTACCAGCGCAGTTAGGAGCCAACGTGTCAGTCAAATTGCTCATGACGTGGGATATCGCCCCCGAGCGCGACCAGGAATATTTCGAATTTGTGGTTGGGGAGTTCGTACCCGGTGTGCAGCGAATCGGGCTGCAGCCTGTCGAGGCCTGGGCTACCATCTATGGCCCATATCCGCAGATCCAGGTCGGGTTATTGGCAGAAAACGCCCAGCGCGTACAAAACGCCTTGAATTCGCGCGAATGGGTTCAATTGCAACAGCAGTTATTTGGCTACGTAAACAACTTTGCCCTCAAGATCGTCCCAGCGCGAGGAGGCTTCCAGTTCTAGGATATGACCTCAAAAGAATTGCGCAGGGCTACCCTTCTCTGGCCGCTGTTCTTCCAACTCACATTCCTGGAAGCAGCGGTCGCTTTTCTCGCCTTGTTGCGCATCCCGGCCGAGGGCGCGCGGCTGATCCTGGGTTTTTCGGCGGCGCGTTGGGCCATGCTGCTGCCGCTCATGGCTGTCATGGCCGCCAGCCTGGCGCTGGCGCGCGTCGCCCGCCGCCGACCCGCTTTCGTCACCCGCTGGCTGGATGCCGCTGCGCGCCCCAGGCTGTTCGAAGTCCTGGCAGCCGCGTCTGCGCTGCTGGCAGCGGGAGCAGGCATCGGGTCCTTTTTGCTGCGCTGGTACGATCCCGACCGCCTGCTGCCCTTCTTCGAGCGCGCCTGGCCGCTGCTGGCCTTCGTCATGGTCGCCAGCCTACAATCTGCTTTTTGGCTGCTCGCTCTGCGCTTCGGCGTCCATAAGGTAGACTTCGATGCCCGCAAGCCGGCCCTGGCCGCTTTCGCCAGCCTGCTGTTGGTCTTTGGCTTCGTCGCGCTGACCCGCCTGGGCGTCACGCCGGACAAGGCCTACTGGGGTGAACCGGGCGTGCCCATCCAGGGCTGGCAAATGGGACTGGCGCTGCTGGGCGGCGGTCTTTTCCTGACCCTGGGCCTGTGTTATCCCCAAAGGGGGGTCCCGCTTTTCGAGCGCCATCCGCGCCTGGCGGATTTCCTGCTGCCCCTGTCCATCTGGGCTCTGGCGGCGGGCATCTGGTCGAACGTGCCAGACGAAGTGTTGAAGAACAGTTTCTACTTCCCCATCGACCCGCCCGCCAATGCGCCCTTCCCCTACTCTGACTCGGGTTATTACGATTATATGGCGCACAGCCTGTTGATCGGGACGGACTACACCGGCGAGATTCCCACCCGCCCGCTGTACATTGTTTTCCTGACGATTCTCCACCATCTGTTCGGCGAGCGCTACGACCTCATCATCCTGGGGCAGACATTGGCGCTGGCATTCATCCCGGTGGTCTTCTACGCATTGGGCAAGGCCATCCACAGCCGCGCCGCCGGCCTGGTCATCGCCCTGCTGGCCGTCTTCCGCGAGTGGACGACCCTGCTGGTTTCCTCGGAAACGCGCGTCTCGAACACCAAGACCCTGCTGGTAGACCTGCCCACCCTGCTGCTCATCTTGCTGGCCTGCCTGCTGGCCTTCCGCTGGCTGGAACGCAAGCACCGCCTGGGCGCGTTCATCGCCGGGGGCGTGTTCGGCGTCTTGCTGTTGCTGCGCACCCAGTCCATGCTGATCCTGCCGGTGTTGTTCCTGGTCGCTTTTTTTGCGCTGCGGCCTGCGAAACAAGACTCCTCGAAGGGGACGCCGCCCCCAAAGGGGACGCCGTGGCTCACCCCGCTGCTGCTCTTCCTGCTCGGCCTGGCAGCCAGCATCACACCCTGGCTGACCCACAACTACCTGCACAGCGGGCATGTCAGTTTCGACACCTCCTTCGAGTACCAACTCATTGCCAGCCAATACACCTATGACGGCATGTTGAATTACACCAGCACGGACGTGCAGGGCAAAAGCCTGACGGGCATCCTGCTGGCCTTCTTCCTGAGCGACCCCGCTTTCGTCACCGGCTTCATCCTGAACCACTTCCTGGCGACCGAAATTGGCGCGCTGCTGGCGCTGCCATTGATCGCGCCCTTCGACGGGCTGCAAGCGCCGGTCAACGTGTATTGGACTTCCTTCGACGGCGCATTGGCGTGGAACAACGCGCTGCTGGTGATCGGTTACCTGGCCGTCATTGCCGTTGGCCTGGGCGCGGCCTGGAAGCGCTGGCGCTGGGCGGGACTGCTGCCGCTGGCCTTCAACCTGGGATACGCGCTGGCCAACGGCATCGGGCGCTTCTCCGGCTGGCGCTACGACCTGCCCGCCGACTGGATCGCCTACTTCTACTTTGGGGTCGGCGCAGCCGAAGTGCTGGTTTGGGGCAGCCAGGTATTTGGCGCGCCGAAACGCGAACAGCCTGCCAACCCGCCGCCCGCTGTCCGCCCGATCCAGTTCGTCCCCTACGCAGTTTGTTTTGCGCTGATCGGCGCAGTTCCCTGGATCGCCAAGAGCCTCAACGCGCCTCGCTACCCGGACCTCGCTCCCGCCGCCATCCAAGAACAACTAGGGGGACTGCCCGAAGTCCAGGCAATGGGCGTGGCCGCTGCGGACATCCAGCAGTTTGCGGGCCAGTCCGAGGCTGTTGCCCTGCTGGGCCGCCCGCTCTACCCGCGCGCCTTCCCGCGCGGCGTTGGCCTGTCGTCGTCCAATCCCTGGCAATCGTACGCCATCCGCGATTATCCGCGCCTGGGCTTCCTGCTGTTGAACGAGAACGTGCGGGAGGTGGTCTTGCCGATCAAGCATACCCAGGTCGAGAACATCCACGCCATAGACGCCCTGATCCTGGGCTGCGAGCGCGGGGCGTACGTCGAAGCGCGGCTGGTGGCTTTCCCGGACGACAGCCTTGTATATCTTTCCGAGCGGGGGATGACCTCATGTTCTGGCTACGAGTGACAGGACATAAACAATAAATTGGCTACACGAAAATCGAAGCGCATCTCCCCTCGACTATTGGCCTGGTACCGCCAAAACGGGCGCATCCTGCCCTGGCGCGGACACCCCGACCCGTACGCGGTGTGGGTCTCCGAGATCATGCTCCAGCAAACGCGCGTCGAGGCGGTCATCCCTTATTTCGAAGCCTGGATGCGGCGTTTCCCTACCGTCGAGTCGCTGGCGCAGGCCTCCGAGCAGGAGGTCCTGAACGCCTGGGAAGGGATGGGCTACTACAGCCGCGCCCGCAACCTGCACCAGGCCGCCAAACTCCTCATGGAAAAGCATGGCGGCGAGTTGCCAAGAGAGTTGGACGCATTACGCCAACTGCCCGGCGTGGGCCGCTACACGGTCGGCGCAATCGCTTCCATCGCTTTCGGCCTGGACGAAGCAACGCTGGACGGCAACCTGCGGCGCGTTTTTGCGCGTCTCTTCGACGTGAGCGAATCAGCCGACTCCCCGGCCGGCGAGCAAATCCTGTGGGGACTGGCGGCAGGCCACCTGCCCAAAGGACAGGCCGGCGATTACAACCAGGCGTTGATGGACCTGGGCGCATCCATTTGCCTGCCCAAACATCCGCGCTGCCTGCTCTGCCCCCTCGCTGAATTATGCCAGGCGCGCGCCAACGGGACACAGGAACAACGCCCAGTGTTGAAGCCAAAGAAAGAAATCCCCCACTATGTCCACGCAGCAGGGATCATCGTAAGGCAAATCGACGAATTGCCCCACACGTTGCTGGCAAAACGCCCCTCGAAGGGACTGCTGGGCGGGATGTGGGAATTCCCCAACGGGCGGATAGACGGGGATCCGGCCGAGGCGTTGGAGTCCGCCCTGGAAACGGGATACAGGTTGAGGGTCGTCAGAGGCGAGGCGCTGGAGGTCATCCGCCATGCGTACACCCATTTCCGGGTCACTGTCCATGCCTTTGCCTGCACCCTGGTCGAATTCCCCGCAGGAGACCAGCGCCTGGAATGGGTTAAACTAGAAGAGTTGGACGCATACCCGATGGGCAAAGTAGACCGGCAAATTGCGCGCAAACTGGCCGAGGCCGCATGAGCGAAGATTACGCACTGCAATGTGAGCGCATGATCGCAGAACAGATCGTACGGCGAGGCTTGAACGAGCCGCGGCTGCTGGTCGCTATGGAGTCGGTCCCACGCCACCTGTTCGTCCCGCAAGAATACCGTCACGCCGCCTACGAGGACGGGCCGCTGCCGATCGGTTATGGGCAGACCATCTCGCAACCCTACATTGTGGCGCTGATGACAGATTTGTTGCATTTGAAGGGGGGCGAGCGTGTGCTGGAAGTCGGCGCCGGTTCCGGCTACCAGGCGGCCATTTTAGGGATGCTGGCCGGGGAAGTGCATACCGTCGAATACGTGCCAGAACTGGCAGCCAGCGCAGGCAAATTGCTCAAGGAACTGGGAGTGGACAACGTCCACCTGCACGTTGGCGACGGTTCGCTGGGATGGCCGGCATCTGCGCCCTACGAAGGAATCCTGGTGGCGGCCGCCGCGCCGCAAACGCCCAGGGCCTTATTGGAGCAACTGGCGGACGGCGGGCGGCTGGTGTTGCCGGTCGGCGGGCGCGGACTCCAGCAATTGGAAGTATGGAAACGGAAGGGGGACAACTACGAAACGGATAGCGTCCTGAGCGTGGCTTTTGTCCCGTTGCGCGGCGAGCAGGGCTGGGACCAGGAAAAACGATAAGCGCATAAAAAATAAACTATCATTTCTTACAAAAATGGTATAAAATATCGTAAGTATAAGCGCAACATCCACTATCACAGGGACTTTTTTATGAGCAAAAAAAACGAATCGAGCGAAGAAACAAAGAAGCCTTTTTCCAATCCTACTGTCCTGGCTGCGATCATTGGCGTCATCGGCACTGTCATTGTTACCTTGATTACAACATCCCCACAGATCATTGCCGCCCTGAAACCGCCCACCGAAACCGCGACCCCCACCTCAACTGTACTTATCCCAGCGACCAACACGCCAGTTCCTGCAACGATCGAGTCCCTCTCGATGGCTACCTCGACAGAAGTTCCTCCCA